>CAZOHW010000045.1:0-16709 GCA_964579525.1 uncultured Nitrospira sp.
TTCAGGGTCTAGCGCCCGCAAGGGTGTCCGGGTTCAAATCCCGGCTTCGGCACCACCCCAAGCTTGCTCGTACCGTGGGCTGGTTATCGGGTTATCGTAACTGGCGCCCACGAAGAGACACCTCAAGTGGTTTCGTTTTTCTGAAGCCATTTCGGTTGAGCCGGCGGCTCATCAGGCGAAGCCTCTCTTCATTGACGCCGCCGGAGAAACACCTCCTGTGATTCTTTCTTCCCCAGTTCTACGTCCAGCTGACGAAGCTCTTGCGCCATGAGTTGCCGTACCCATTTGACATACGCTCGGCGTTATCTCAATTTAAGGCCCCGTATTTGACATAACGAATGAACCGTCCTCAGGGATAGCTCCCAGAGCATTCAGTCCCTCAAGCTTTGTCGGCTTCACTCAGTTTTGCGACTTCAGCCAACACAATAACAAACTCGTCGCCGTGATCTTCATAGACCACCCGGAGAATGCGCGGGACAGGGAGCCGATAAGGAAGTTTGAGGAGAAATGTTGGCGGGTTGTATCCGGGGAGGCGGTAACCGACAGGTTCAGGCTCGCGCTCAAGACGCCAGATTAGACCGGTGACGACCTTTTTGAGTAACGGGTCTTTCTCTTCTTCCTCCCGGAGATATTCCTTGGTGGCCGGAGCAATCCGCACCGTTCTGAGCGTGGCCATCGATCAGGCTATCTTGCTCAGCTTTCGCTTGGCCCATCTCACGTCGCCTTCGGTGATTTCCGCCAGCTCAGAAACAAAGGCGGTTTCGAGCGGGATTTCTTCGCCGATCTCCGCCAACTTCCAGATGTCATCATGCGTGGCCAGGCTGATTGAGGCCGCCGTGTGGTTGAAGCACACCTCGCGCAAGACGTCATCCACGATGCTAATCTCTTCGGGCTTGAACATGGAAATATCAGGGGCTGTGATGGCGATAAGGTCCTTCTTGGTGTAACCATGAAACTCGTTTGGTCTCACCACAATATCTTTTCGTTTCTCCAGCCGCTTGAGCGCTTCCAGGATATGTCGAGGCACAGGTCCAAACTGTTGCTTCACATAGGTTTCTCCAGTGATGGCCTCGCCCCTGACTTGTAAGGCAATCACGTCGGAGTACCACAAGATTTTATTCAGCTTAGTGGAACCGAGAACGGTAGGATCTTGGCACTTGTGGCAGATGTAGTGGGCTAGGGCCTCAAGCTTCTTTGGTACATGCCCTCGCCGCTGCCGCCTTGTGGTTACCCGTGCCATAAGCCCGCCTCCTGTGGGTGATCCCTATTAAGAACCGCGAGGAAATCTTTGTAAAACGGTTTCAAAAAGTCCAAATGAAGTCTCAAGAGGAAGGCCCAACGAGCGCGTTATTATAGTGAACAGCATTGCTGTGAAGCAACCCGCCGATTTCTCCTCGCTCGACGACTTTTCGGCTTCGCGAGGAACTGCCATGAATCAAGCGAGCAGGGAGACCGAATCGAGCGATTGCCGAGGCGGTCAAGGTCTCGAAGTCGTTTGTCCACAAAACCTGCAAGAATTCTGGTCCTCAAACCCTCGAAATTGCAGCATCCTAAAACTAGTCTTTCAGTGTCCCTAAATCAGATGGTTGGTTGACCGGTGACCCGCGGCTTGGTTGGACTATCAGTGGGAAAACCACATCTCTTAGGTAGCAATCTTCGATCGACCGCTGCCTCGCTTAGTCGGGCCAAGCAATTGTTTTGGAGCGATCGCCCCTTCGGCAACCCTAACTTGGTGCGCGAGTATCCGTTCTGACTCTCGGTAGAGTGCCAGCGCGCGAATTACCTCAGCAGAACAATCAGCCCGATTGGCTAAAAGCGTTTCAGGGATGGGTAGAGTCAACAATGCCTCTTCGTCAAAGCGAGGATGATGGCCACCTTCTTGTGAGGCAGCAAGAACGTTTTGCACAGGACTCGACAAGAGAAATGGGATTAAGAACGCAATACTGTCTGTGTTCTTAGAGCGAAGAACAAAAAACTCTGTTGAGCATGCAAAAATAACATCAACTTCTTTTCCAACAACTTCATCATCAACGAAGGCGACCTGCCGAAGGTACGGACGCAATCGAGAAATTAGGACATCCTGACGCTCAAATATCTTCTTCGCACTCCCAACTTGGGAAAGAGTGACTGGTTCCTTTTTCCCAATCACCACTCCCTCGCGCACGTCTGAAGTATCCAAGACCATATAGTGACATTGATCGGCTAATCCGTTTTGAGGATTGATAGTCTGACGGACAGTAGAGGCTATAGTGCCAAGGGGGACAGTTTTTCCAGTGGCCGAACCGTTGAGGCATTGACGACGAGGGTCATATCGCTCCGGAGCTAATACGAATGTGCGGCCAAGATCAAATCGATGTTTAACCGTTATAAGTGCCATATTTAGCTTCCTACCAAAAGTTTCTCATCCACGCAGAAATCTTTGAAGGCAGAAAGAACCTGATCAAAGTCATGGTCGATCCTATCCCACGCAGGAGTCGCTGGACCTATTTCTGATCTAAGAACAAGCTGGCCCTTCGAATTCTTCCCATCCCGTTCGCTGAGAGCGAAGAATATTTTTTCATCACGGCTCGAAGTTTGACTTAACGAATTGCGTTTCTGAACGAAGAGAATACTGGCCTTCTGGTGGGTGTGAGGAAGAAATGTATGACGTCCTAGACCAACTACGGCCAGTATTCGGCACTGTTGAAGTATCCATTCTCTTAAGTCTCCAAAGCTATCTGCAGCAAACTTGTTATGAGGGAGAACCATAGCCATTCGCCCACCTGGCCGTAGGAGTTCGATGCATCGCTCAAGAAATAAAATGTCGCGCTCAACACGGGGCTTTCCTTGGCCCGTTCTGTAGCCATCGAGCATTTGTCGTTCACGTACTTCTCCGGCAAATGGAGGGTTGGTCAGAATAATGTCAAAGCCTTTGTGATGTCGAACTCGACCTCGGATCACGTCTTCAATGGTAAGTAGGCCACCATCGTTTTCTGCTAAGAACGGAAACAAGCCCCCCATGCCGGGCCGTAGTAGACTGTTGAGACGCAGCATATTAGCCTTGCCGTCCCCAGCTAATACCATTAGAGCCTTAGCCACCCGAACAGCTCTGGGCGCTATGTCAAATCCCCATAACTTGGATTCGCAATAATCACGGACAGCACTCCCTTTTAGCTTTTCATTTTGCTGGACATAGGTAAGCGCATGGACCAGAAAGCCGCCTGAACCACATGCTGGATCAAGTACTGTTTCAATCGAGCGCGGCGCCAGCATTTGAACGCAAAGCTCGACCACGTAACGGGGAGTGAAGTATTGACCCTTTGAGCCTTTGGCTGCGCGGGACACCATAAACTCAAAGAAGCTGTCCAGCACTTCAAAGCTACTTTCAGAAATGGTGTGTTTAGAAAGTGCCTCCACGCATACCTGGAGGTGTTCGGGGGTAAGCCCTGGTCGGGCATGCGTTTCCAATATGCCGGGCCAGCCTTTTTCCGCTTCCCGTAAAAGTGTCTGTACTTGTGTATATGTCTTGTCTTCGTCAGCGTGAACTCTGAAACGGACGGGTTTTCCGCCTTGCTCATCCCATAGTTTTGCGATTAGCAGTTTATAAACCTCTTCGAACTCGTCCTCTCCAGAGTTGGCAAGAACCAGCTCCTCCAAACGCAGGAACATCGATTCAAGGTCGTCTACACGGCTGTAATGCCTCTTTGCCATATTCACCTCTTACGTGGGCTGGCACACGCTACTCCTGACCTAAGACACTGTCAAGATGATTGCCACGTTCATTGCAAATATACTGACTTGGGTTTTTGTTCGGGATAGTCCATTTTAACCAGCCCCTAAACGGACCATTGAAAACAAGCTGGTTGGGATAATGCGAGCAGTTTATGACCCTCAGTATATCGAGTTTATCGGGCGCCTCCGGGCTGCTCGAAAAGCTAAGAACCTTGCGCAAACCGAGTTGGCTGAATTCCTCAATAAACCCCAATCTTTTGTATCGAAGGTTGAGACGTGCGAGCGACGGATTGATGCCATCGAGGCTGCGAAATGGTGTGCCGTCCTCGGTGTTTCCCTGGAAGATCTGCTCCCAGCCGACCTTAAGCCGACATCAAAGTCCTCAAAGCAATCTGTGAGGGTTAAGAGATGATTGGCTCGTCCAAACGGATTTCCGAAAATGAGCTTGCCGTGCTGCGGAAATCATTACGGCCTTTGATTGGCACTCAGTTCAAGAGTCTCGCTCTGCCCAAGGTCACTATGGAGGCGTTCGAGCCGTCGCAAATCGGTACTATCGTCGGGGCTTTAATGGACGCACTGATTCCGCACGTGACCGACATACCGCAAGTAGGCCTTCACAAGCACGGTGGCATATTAGGCGATCGTGAAGGCTATCCAGATTACAAACACGATTCAGGACTTCGTGTCGAACTGAAGCTGTTGTATATCGATAATCCAGAATTAGCGATGAAGCGGCCACCCACAAAGAGAGAGCCCTCTGCACGGCTAACCCAAAAAGTTACGGTAAAGAATGTGATCCCGGCTACTGACGCGTTGCTCCTAATCGCTTATCAGTTAAAACCGCATACTATCAATCCTCTGGCAGTAACTCCGACAATCACCGACCTTGAAGTGTTTTCTATGATCGAGCTCGTAGAAGCGCGTGATAAACGTCTACTCTCGTGCGACGGGCGATGGTTTGGTAACTATGAGACCCCCTGCATTATGAGCAAAAAAGGTGCGATTAAGTCCGCCAAAGGTCTGCGGCTCGACACACGTTCTTACGGCCGTAAGGAATCGGAAGGAAAAGACTTTAACGAGGATACAAACTTCGGGAAGCTAAAACGCATACCACATGCGGGTCTTCAGACTTTTTTGAAAAAATGTATCGCTATAGGAGTTGGGAAGGCATCGTCTCTATACGATGAAAAAGGCGGGATCGAAAAAATACCGGAACCGAAGCCGGCCGAGTAAATCATATTCATGTGCGGACCGTGACAAAATTCGGTACAGCGGAACTTGTTAATCCCGCCGTTCGTCTTGCAGAATCCAAAACCTCTAGATCCCCGACCCTCGGCTTACCAGCACTGTATGGAGAGCTATCCCGCAAGCGGGAAAGCCTGAAGACATCTCTTGAAGATGTTCTTTTTTACACAAAGTGGTGAGGCGAGCAGAACTAGACGAGAATAAACAGCGCGGTCGTAAAACGGTCGTATAGCAGAGCGATTTTCTGCTCATTCCATCTCACTCAATCTCACTCCTTAACAATCCATAAGTCATTGACTTTATCCTGAATCCGGCGTGAAAAATGATGGTGTCATGGCTTCAATCTCTCAACCTTCTGCAAGGCATACCGCCATGCCGCTTCTCGGGGACCACTTGCCGGTAAGGCCAAGCTGGGGCGATTTTCGGCGCGTCGCAACTGTGCGGGCATGAGCAAGACCTTGTGGCGGAGGGTTTGCAGCGTAGCGTGCTGCAGGTCTGGAGGCAAACAGGGTCGCTTGAACCAGTTGACCAGGTTGTAGGCCAGCAGGAGCAGGTGAAAATAGGTCTCGTTGGCGAAGAAGTGGCGAGTGGGAATGCTGCCTAGGGCGTAATCGCCTTTGAGCTGTTTGATGAGCAACTCGACCGCAGCCCGGTCGTTGTAAAAGCGCCAGAGGTTGAGCGGTCGCAACGGGAGATTGGTGACCAGGACTTGGTAGTGATACGTGCCGAGCTTGAAGAGGGTCAACTGCTCGCTCGGTTCTTCGGGCTGAGGGCGTCGCACGACGACGAAGCGATACGGATGTGGCCAGCGGGTCGGTTGGTAGCGGAACTCGGCCACCTCGATCCCGCGACTCGGGCTGGTATACCGCAGGTGCGCCAGCTTGCGTTTGATCGGGGCCGTCAGGCGCGCGACGATCACGAAGCAGGCTCGCTGCGTTTCGAGCCACTCGATCAGCGTATGATCGTAAAACCCTTTGTCCGCGCGGACGATCACCAACCGGACCCCGGCCGGAATCTTTGCGAAACACGCCTGCAAGAGGTCGAGTGTTCCGCTGGCGGTATGGGCATCGCCGGGCCGCAGCTCCCCATGCCAGAAGTCCTTGCTCTGGCCCTCGAAGCACAGCAAGGGGTGATAGGAGGGGCGGCCACGCTTGATCGGGTTGTAACCGATCCGCGCCTGCTCTTGTTTGCCATAGACCACCAGCACGGTGGAGTCGATATCGAAGATCAGCCGGGAGGGCGGCTGCGACCTGACGGTCATGCGGTGGAGCAGGCGGTCGTGCAGAGCCCGCAACCTGGCAAGGCCGCCGGGAGCCACACGCAGCAGGAAGCGGCGGAGCGTGGTGGCCTCGGGATAGCTCGGAAGACCGGTGAGGTACTGAAACACGCCGTTCTGCCGGAGGAGCTGGGTGGTTTCGATCCGCTCGAGCCCAAGGATCATTGGGTAGAGGAGCGCCAGCAGCATCTCCCCGACGCTGTACCGGTTGTTGCGTTGAAGAAGGCGCGCCTCTTGGGTCAGCAGCTTCCTCAACCGCAAGCGACTGAAGAAGCGATGGAGCAGGTACACGCCGCCATAGTGGGTCAGAGAGGTCATCCCGAACGTGATCTTGAGCTTCCGTGGGCCGTGTGGCGGCATGCTTCCAAAAGCTACCGTTTCGGTAGCTTTTGGCGCAACCCCCAAGAGGGCTCTTCCGAAGCCTTCTGAGCGCTCATGTGAGAGCCCATGATAAGACGGTCACGCCGGATTCAGGTTCATATCAAAGTTCTATGAAAGCCGCATCAGGATAGAAGGTTCTGAATTAGGCCGAAATCAAATCCCGGCTTCGGCACCAACGTTTTTCCGGCTCCCATCAAGTGGTTTCAACACCTTCATTCTTAACACCGGCTCACACCTTCTCCAGCGTCGGTTTCGGCTCAATTGTCAAGTGAGCGGTCCGAATGGTCGAAGAAGGAGTCTACTGGTTGGGCAGGGATGCGAGGGTACTAAAGGAACGAGTGGCCGGACCACATGCCGAATCGAATGCTGCTCAGGACCCAGGATGGGGCAGGACTGTGCTGGACTACCTCTTTGAGCTTGAGCTGGGACGCTGGCGTGAGATCGACAAAGTTCACCCCATGGATCCGGCCTTGACTCCACCGCGTTATAGCCTTGTGTATGAGAATAGGACTTGGATGGGGAGGAACGTAAACAATAATCTGATAAGGCTGATCCTTCGGGAGCATCTGCTCAGAGTCCAGTTGACACCCCTGGAGGGAGACATTGAGGAGGACCGCATCTCCTTCTGAGAATTCGGGGTCTGATAGCGAAATAGAAATAAATGAAGCGAGCGCACCTTTCACCATCACACGCGGTGCTATCCGGTGTTCAATAAATAGCCGAGACGAACTGTTTTGTAGGGCTTCTGACTTTACCGTGGCGGGATAGCGGTTGCCGCTGGGTCGCATCTTTGTGGTTGTGTCGTGTACCACAAAGTAAGAGGGGACTCAAGGGAGACCATGCTCAGTCGTGTTGTTGAGCGTCATGGCCGGTGTACTGATCGTCGCCGCCAGTGGGACCCCCTTCATGACCAGCCACAAGGCAAAGCTCTGGCGCAGGGCTCTCCTCTCCTTTTGCTCCCTCCTTCATGTCGAGAGTAGAATTCCTCAGTTGCACGGGCGGACGTCAGCCCGTTAGCCTGTTCGGCTCCACTGGAGGGAGGAATGCGATGAATATCGTGGTCAGTGGGGGGACCGGCTTTATCGGCCGTGCGCTCTGTCGGTCGCTGCTCCGTCAGGGCATGGGCGTGACCGTCCTGTCTCGCGATCCGCTGCAGGCAAGGGCAGGACTGGATTCTGCGATCAAGGTTGTCGAGTGGGATGGCGTCACGTCAGGGGCTTGGGAAAGCGAGCTGGGATCAGCAATGGCTGTGATCAACCTCGCCGGCGAGCCGATTGCGGAAGGCCGCTGGACGCCGAAGCGGAAGCAGCTAATCGTGGAGAGCCGCGTCAACGCGACTCGCCTGTTGGTCCGAGCGATCTCCCGCCTCACGAACAAGCCGCGAGTTCTGATCAGCGCTTCGGGCGTCGGGTATTACGGCACAAGCCAAGACAGACTGTTTGACGAGAGGAATGGAGCGGGCTCCGATTTCTTCGCCGACCTCTGTGTGGCCTGGGAAGAGGCGGCGCAAGCGGCTCGATCCGCCGGCGTGCGGGTCGTGTGCCTGCGGATCGGTATGGTGCTGGAACAAGACGGCGGGGCGCTCGCCAAGATGGTGCCGCCGTTCCGGGCTTTTGTGGGAGGGCCGATCGCTCCGGGCACCCAGTGGGTGTCGTGGATTCATCGGGCCGATCTGATCGGTTTGATCGAATGGTCGCTGACGAATGATCAGGTCGCTGGCCCGCTGAACGCTGTCGCACCAGAACCGGTAACCATGAAGGATTTCTGCAAGGCGCTGGGGGAGGCATTGAACCGGCCATCCTGGGTGCCCGTGCCTGAGTTCGCACTCCGACTGGCGTTTGGCGAACTCGCTTCCTTTATGACTACCGGCCAACGCGTCTTCCCGAAGGTGGCTCTCAATAGTGGTTATCAGTTCCGGTATCCCCAACTCGACTCTGCGTTCCGATCCATTTTCATGGAAGCACCGGCTTCCGGGGTGCGTCTTTGAACACCAATCCTATTCGTATCGGTATCAGCCGTTGCCTGCTGGGCGACCATGTCCGCTATGACGGCAGCCACAAGCGGGATTCCTTTCTGGCCGATGTGCTCGGTCGCTATGTGGAATGGGTGCCGGTCTGTCCCGAAGTCGAAGCGGGACTCGGCACGCCTCGGGAGGCGATGCGGTTGGTGGGCGATGTCCGCCATCCCAGGCTCGTGACGATCAAGAGCGAAAACGATCACACCAGCGCATTGGAGACGATGGCCGAGAAGCGCATCGAGGAACTGAAGGAGCTGGATCTCTCCGGATACATGTTCAAGAAGGACTCCCCGAGCTGCGGCGTGGAGCGGGTGCGCATTTACAACGGACATGGGACGCCGAGCCGGAACGGCGTCGGACTATTCGCACGTGCCTTTATGAAGCAATTCCCATTGATTCCGGTCGAAGAGGAAGGGCGGCTCTGCGATCCTGCGCTGAGGGAGAATTGCATTGAGCGCGTGTTCTGTTACCGGCGCTATCAGGATCTCGTGAACGGTGGGGTCACGAGACAAACTATGATCCGATTCCACACGATCCATAAGTTGCTGCTGCTGGCTCATAGCCAGCAGCACTACCAGCTGCTCGGGCGGCTGGTCGGTCGGGCGCAGCAATACCGGCCCAAGGAATTGGCCTTGAAGTACGGGGAACTCTTCATGAAGGCCTTGGCCGTGAAGGCGACGGTGCGCAAGCACGTCAATGTGTTGCAGCAAATGTTGGGGTCTTTCAAACAGCGCCTCTCGAGACCGGAGAAGGCCGAGCTACTGGGCGTGATCGACGATTATCATCGCGGACTGACACCCTTGATCGTCCCGCTGACGCTGATCAAGCACTACGTCCAGAGCTTCGACGTGGGCTACATTCGAGACCAGATCTATCTCAATCCGCATCCAAAAGAATTGATGCTGCGCAATCACGTCTAGGAGGTTTCATGGGAGTCGCGAAACGAGGAGTCGTGTTGGTCGGTCACGGCGGCATTCCCAAAGATTGCCCGCAGGATCTTGTCACGAGGCTCAAGCGACTGGAGGCGCAACGCAAGGTGGCCAAGACGCTTCCTTCCGATGAGGAACGTGAGTTGGACACCAAGATCCGTCGATGGCCCAGGACGGCGGCGGCCGATCCCTATCAGTCCGGTCTCGAATCAGTGGCCGCTCGGTTGCGCGCCCAGCTGGATGGCGTTCTCTTTGCCGTGGCCTACAACGAATTCTGTGCCCCGACATTGGAAGAGGCTGTCGAAGAACTGATCGGCAAAGGGGCTGCGCAGATCATCGTTACCACGACAATGTTCACGCCGGGCGGTTCGCACGCGGAAATTGAAATTCCTGAAACCCTCGAATCTCTTCGAGGCCAGCATCCCACCGTCGAACTGCGGTACGCCTGGCCGTTCGACCTCGGGCAGGTCGCCTCCACGCTGGCTCAACAGGTGGAGAGATTTTTCTAGATGAAGTTGCAGACCAGCTATTTCGCAGCCGGTAACTCCGGATCCTGTTCGTCCGCTGGAACGGTCAAGATGGTCGCGCCTGGCTTGCAGGCGCTGGCTGGAAAGCAGGGCGGAATTTCGCGGGCGACGCTTTGCGCATGTTTCGGTCAACGAATATGCGGGGAAAGAGCGGTTCACTCGGAGCCGTCTCCTGTGTACAATACGTGCCGCTTGTTCACCGTATTCAGGAGGGACTGTGCGTGATCAATTGGCGAAGGCCTTTCACGAGACCCAGTCGTTCAAATGGGACCCCCAGCAAGGATTCAAGCTGGCGTCTGGTCTGACGAGTCCGTTCTACGTCGACTGCCGGTCGCTGATGGCGCATCCGTCCGCGCGCCGACTTGTGGCTCACCTGGCGTATGAAGCCTTGCGCCCGGTCGAATTGGACTGCCTGGGAGGACTGGAGATCGGCGCCATTTCCATTGCCACGACGATTTCTGATTTTGCGTTCGTCGCGCAGCCTTCGCGTGAATGGCGGACGTTCGTCGTTCGAAAACAAGCGAAGGATCACGGACTCGGTAAACTCATCGAAGGTGCGTGTCGGGCCGGGGATCGAGCCCTCGTCGTCGATGATGTGCTCACGAGCGGAGGGTCGCTTCTCAAGGCTGTCGCCGCTGCGAGGAATGCGGGGCTGACCGTCACCCATGCATTGGTCATTGTGGATCGCAAGGAACAGGACGGCAGAAAAAAAGTTCAGGAGGAAGGGCTGACCCTGCTGAGTCTTCTGACTGTCGATGATTTGATCCGCCAACAGCCCGCCAATGTGTGACCGGCGTGAACGCCGCCTGCGAAGCGCGGTTACTTGCACTGAAATTGAATGCCCCAGCGACGTTCCTGTACGATATCCTGCGCTCCTTCAATCGGACTTGCGACTCGCGCCCGTCCTTTCGTCTCTCCTTCACGGACGATGGTGTAAGCCCCTCCACACTTGTCTCGTATCAGACCGAGCGCCTCTTTGCGGAATGAGGACAGCATCGCGCCTTGTTCGCCCTTGAAGGGATAGACCACCACGCCGCCATGGTCGTTTTCCTGAATCAGTTTGGCACCGTCGGCGCAGCCCGCAAGGATCACCCCTAGGACCACCGCGGCGGATCTTGACCAAGCTTTCATACGGTTTCTATTATGGGTGGGTCAGGAAACGGTCTCAATGGGGACGGATGAAGGAGGCTGTATGAAGACATTCAAGTTTCTCATGTCCGGATTGCTGATTGCCGCCGGCCTCTGGTTGACTGAAGCTGCCTGGTCGTACCATTCCTACCTGCTGACTGTCCAGCAACTCCAATCCGGTTTGGCGAAGGCGCCGTCTCCGGACAAGAAGGGGTTCGTGCTGGTCGATGTGCGTTCGCCCGAGGAGCATGTCTCGGGGGTCATTCCCGGAACGGATTTGAACATTGACTTCCGCGAGATCAAGTCTCGGCATCGGGAGATCGGCGCGCAGCCGGACGATCATATCGTCGTGTATTGCCAATCGGGCCATCGCAGCAACATCGCCGCCGAGACGTTGGCGGATCTCGGCTATCGGCGCGTCTACAATGTCGCCGGCAGCATGAATGCGTGGATGGAAGCCGGATATCCGGTCGAGCGCCCGCGCCGCTGATTCGGGAAGAGCGCGTCTCGCATCGCTCACGAGATGTTATCGCGGGCTGATGCCGATGACGGCGGGAAGAGGAATATGGATGGCGGTGGTGCCGGCGAAGAGGGATTTCCATGCGGCATGAGCCTGCTCGCCTCCTTGCCACAGCGAGGTCGGAATCAGCATATCGGAAGACGATCCCCCATCCATCGCCATGACCTGACGGACAACAGGTAGCCGGTCCTTGACGCATTGGCCGAGGTCATAGAGGGTCACCGGGTCGAGGCTCTTGAAGACGAGAATATGTCCGTTGGCCGTTTCGCCCACCACGGTTTGAAACGCCCGCTTGCCCGTCTGACGAACACGAATCTTCCCGGCGCGGTCCAGCAGCATGAGCGCCTGTGCAGCTTCTTTGTAGGCCAATCGCTGTTCATCGAAGGTGTCTACCGAGAGGTCCAACACCCGCGCGTTGGCTGCCTCCGAGGTCGTCGGTTCGGCCACAAACAATCCTTGCCATGTCGTGTGGCGGCGGCTTCCCAGGGAGCGACCGTCTTTGTACAGCAGTCCTAAATACGAGAAGTTTTCCCGGAACAATCCCGCATTGAACAGGACATAATGCCCGGTCCTTTTCTGCCAGTCCTCGATGGTGGGCGGCTCGGAAAGCCCTTCGTCTGCATAGTAATGAACAGAAAACCGATAGCGCCTGGGATCGATGTCGGTCACCAAAGAGGGCGGAACCTCGGGGCATTCTGCCGTTGGTTTCCACACGGTCACGGCGAGACCATCGGTCAGGCGTTCCCACGTCAAATTCTGAGCGAGAGTCGCCGCCGGCATCATCAAGAAGACGGCCAGAACAGAACACCGTCGGCTCCACATGGTTCGATGTCGCGACGTCATGGTGCCATGGTCATGAGGGGCGATCGGCGTGTGTTCGCTGAGAAGATATCTCCACAGGATGCCGGGCTGATCCATTGGGGGTGCGAAGCTGGTTATCGAGAAGTTCACGGACCAGTTTCGCCAGGGCTTCAGGGGTGAACGGTTTCTCCAAGTACGCGCTGAATGGATCTCCGGCCGTGACCCCGATGTCGTCGGTATAGCCTGATATGAACAGGATCTTCAATTCCGGCTTGATGACTCGGAGGTGCTGTGCCAGTTCCGTTCCGCTCATACCGGGCATGACCACGTCGGTCAGCAACAGCTGCAGCGTCCCCATCTGTTGCGCGGCCACGAGACAGGCCTCCAGGCCATTCTTGGCTTCGAAGACCCGGTAGCCGAGCTTGCGCAACTCGTCACGGACCAATTCTCGGACCGCCGGATCGTCTTCCACCACCATGATGGTTTCGTGACCACGAACAGACTGGCGCGGGATGTCCTGGTTCGCCGCCTGCTCGGTCTCCGCCGTTACTCTGGGAAGGTAGATGTCGAAACGTGTGCCTTTGCCGATTCGGCTGGTGATATCGATCCCTCCCCCGCTCTGGGTCACGATGCCGAAGACTGTGGAGAGCCCCAGGCCCGTGCCTTTGCCTTCCTCCTTGGTGGTGAAGAAAGGCTCAAAGATGTGGGCTTGCACATCGGGCGGCATGCCGCAGCCGGTGTCGGAGACGGACAGTCTGACATAGGCCCCCGGTGGCAAAGGGCTCACATGATAGACCGGCGTACGCCCAAGATTGGCCGAAGCGGTTTCGATGGTCAGCTTGCCGCCTTTCGGCATGGCGTCCCGCGCATTCACGACCAGGTTCATGAGCACTTGCTCCAGCTGGGCGGGATCCGCCTTGACGCGGAGATTCTCCTGGCTGGGCTTAAACGTAAATTCAATATCTTCCCCGATCAGTCTTCGGAGCATCGTTTCAAAGTTCGTAATAATGGGATTCAAGCTGAGGACTTTCGGCTCCGACGGTTGCTTGCGGCTGAACGTCAGTAATTGCCTGATGAGCGTCGCCGCGCGGTCGCCCGCTTTCTGCATTTCTTCAATCTTGCTTCGCAGTGGATGAGTCGGCCCCATGTCGCTGAGCAGCACCTGGCTGTGCCCCATGATGACGGTGAGCAGATTGTTGAAGTCATGGGCCAGCCCGCCCGCCAAGCGGCCCACAGCCTCCATTTTTTGGGCTTGTCGCAGCTGTTTTTCGCTTTGCTCCAACGCTTCTTCGGCTCGCTTCCGTTCCGTCCGATCGTGCAGATTTCTCAGCGCCCGCTGCACCGACGGCACGAGACGGCCCAGGCGTTGTTTCAAAATGTAGTCCGTGGCTCCCCGGTGCATGGTGTCGATGGCGAGTTCCTCGCCGAGAGTGCCGGAGACAAAGATAAAGGGAACGTCCGGCGAGAGTTTGCGGGCCAGAGCGAGGGCGCTGATGCCATCAAATCCGGGCAGGGAGTAGTCGGCCAGAATCATGTCGATCTGGCCTTCTTTCAGAGCGGCCACAAACGCGTCGCGCCCCTCGACGCGTCGCGCCTCGCAGGGAATGCCTCCCTCGGTCAATGTCTCGACGATCAGGTCGGCATCGACGGGGTTGTCCTCAAGATGCAGGAGTCGCAGCGGCGTTGCCACGGGACCTCGTCGGAGGGCTAGCTACTCGAGCAGGATGCTTCCGGAGGCGGTTCGTTGATCACACCCCAGAATGTGCCGAGCTCTTTCACCGCGGATAAAAACTGATGAAATTCGACCGGCTTGACCACATAGGCGTTGGCGCCCAAGGCATAGCTTTCGGCCAAGTCGCGCTCTTCCCGGGACGAAGTGAGCATGACCACGGGAATCGGGCGTAAGTTGCTGTCCGCCTTGATCGTGCGCAACACTTCCAGTCCATTCACCTTCGGCATCTTCAGATCAAGAAAGACGACGGCCGGATTACCCTTCAGCCTGGCCTTGAACTGACCCCGACAGTAGAGATAATCCAGCACTTCCGCCCCGTCATGACACAGGACAACTTTGTCCGAAATATGCTGCTCTTCCATCGCCGCCAAGGCAAGTTCGGCGTCACGGGGGTTGTCCTCGGCCAGGAGAATCGGTTTTGACGCGGTCATGATCGAGGCCTCCTGGTCGGGAGGGCCACATAGAAGGTGGCCCCTTTATCCGGCATGCCTTCGGCCCAGGTCCGTCCGCCGTGCCGGTGCACGATGCGCCGGACATTGGCCAAGCCGATGCCGGTCCCTTCAAATTCATCCACTCGATGGAGCCGTTGAAAGACCCCGAACAGTTTTCCTGCATATTGCATATCGAACCCTACTCCGTTATCACGTACAAAGACGACGACTTCCGACGAACTTCGGCGATCGATGCCGATCTCGATCTTGGCTAATGGTCTCGTGCTCGTGAACTTGAGGGCGTTCGTAATCAGGTTCATGAACACTTGTCTGAGCATGGCCGGATCCCCCGGCACTTCAGGCAGCGTCTCAATTCTCCAGGATATCTCGCGTCCTTGCAAGTCAAGACGCAAATCGTAAAGGATGGTCTTGATGAGCTGCTCCAAGTTGACGGTCGTATGCAGCATCTCCTGCCGCCCCATGCGGGAAAAGACCAGCAGATCGTCGATCAGCTGCCCCATCTGCTTCGCCGAGTCGGAAATCGTTTGTAAATAACGGGCGGCTTTTTCGTTGAGAGACTCCCCCACGG
The DNA here is from genome assembly GCA_964579525.1 of uncultured Nitrospira sp. Taxonomy (GTDB): domain Bacteria; phylum Nitrospirota; class Nitrospiria; order Nitrospirales; family Nitrospiraceae; genus Nitrospira_D. The sequence continues at coordinate 15,288 of CAZOHW010000045.1, forward strand.
CCTTCCGCAGGAGCGACGCGTACCCATCGATGTGGCGCAAGGGGGCGCGGAGGTCGTGAGACACCGAATAACTGAACGCCTCCAATTCCTTGTTGGCGGCCTCCAGGAGTTCGCCGCGTCGTTGCAACTCCGTGGCGACCCGGCGCCGTTCTGTGATGTCGTGCCTGATCAAATAGTACACGGACGCCAGCAGCACGAGTTGGAGCAAGGCGCCGATGCCGAGGAGTCCGATCGTATTCCTTGTGCCGGCCGCGGATTCCACCACCCGCTGCCGGAGGGCCTGACGCTCGTGTGATTCCATGTCCGCGATGATCCGATGAATCGCGCTCAGCTCCCGCTTTGCGGCTCCTTCCAAGGCCATTTTGCGAACCGCTTCAAAGCCTCCCCCATCGCGTTGGGCAATCGCGCCGGCTTCGGCGTTGACTTGTTGGCCCATGAGCCGATCCAGCATGGCGACCCGCTCCTGCTGCTCGGGGGACTCCTTGGTCAGGTCGTGGAGGTACCGGACGAAAGTGGGCTTTTCGTCCACCACCGTCTTATAGGCCTGGAGGTACGCCGCCTCGCCGGTGACCAGGTAGCGGCGATGGCTATGCTCGGCCTCGTCCATCGCGCCGTCGATGGTGCGCAAGAGTTGCACCAGTTCATGGCTGCGCGTGTCCAGCGCGCTGTTGTGCAGCAAGACGCTCGTATTGCGGTAGGACACCGCGCTGATCACGAGGATGCCGATGAAGACGAGACTGAATCCGGCCAGGATGCGCCGCTCAATGGTAAGCGAGCGGAACCAGGTGATCGGGAGCCGCCACGAGGGTTGCGGTACCTGAGGCGTACGGGGAGCGGCACGTGGCTCTGCCGCCTCGGCAGGGGGGAGAGGAGTTTGCGGCCGATCGTTCGTGGCTGAATCCATGGATGGGAACGGACTACGATCGGAATGCGAGGGTCATCCGTCGACACATGATGACCCCCATTCGTGCACGAGGCTTAATTCTAGCAGAACTTCCAAGATGCGAAACCAGAAAAACTATCCGCCGAACGGCGGGATCGGCGGGACCGCGGCGGAGGGTGCGGCAAAATGTGAAAACATGAGCGTGGCGGACACCACCCAATCGATGAAGGGCTGCGGATAGATCCCGATCAGCAGCGTCCCTGCCAGACCGACATACACGACGGCCTTCATGGGCCCGGAGATCGAGACGGGCGAGGGGTCGATCGGTTCATGGATATACATCTTTTTGACGACGATGAGGTAGTAGTACATCGAGATCACGATGTTGATCAGCCCCACCGTGATCAAGGTGTACAGGCCTTCTTTGATCGCCGATACAAATATATAGAGCTTGCCGATGAATCCGGCCAACGGCGGCACGCCCGCCAGGGACAGTAAAAAGAGCAACATCGCAAAGGCCAGGAAAGGCGATCGACGAT
>CAZOHW010000046.1:0-16524 GCA_964579525.1 uncultured Nitrospira sp.
TGAGGGAAAGAATTCGAGTGACGAATTTAGTCTCAAGACAACGACAAAACGTTGTCGTGGCTCCTCACCACACCAAAGGCCAGAGTTGATTCGTCAGGTTTTGCCTGATTGACGGTAGGGGTATCAGATTTGCTTCTGCATAGCTCACTGCTCCTTGCAGTCGCGCTGTGCTCGCATACGTTCACGAAGGTGCAGAAGGGGCAGACTTCCACGGGAAGACAGGGAGAAAGGGAAGATCGATGGCAACTCTCCTACTGATTGATGATGAGCATTCGATACGGATGCTCTTGCAAACGTTCTTAGAAGACCAAGGTTACTGTGTCGTGACTGCCGGAGACGGCAAGCAAGCCCTATGGCTCTTAGCAGTCATGAGCGTAGACGCGGTGATCGTGGATATTTTCATGCCCGAGATGGATGGCCTAGAATTTATTTCAAGTGTCCGTACCACTCGCCCGACCATCAAAGTGATTGCGATGTCCGGCGAAGCGCATTATCTGAAGATTGCAAAACACCGTGGTGCAGACGACACGATCTCGAAGCCATTCAATCTGGACGACCTTCTCACGAAGGTGTTAGCTCAACTGGTCAACACAGCGCCTTGACCACCTCGGGAAACTGCAACTTCTCCAACCACTCCCGCAGCACGTTCAGTTTCATGACATCCCTGTGGACGTAGCGACCGGGAAGTGCGCCTATAACAACCGCTTCACCACCTCAGGATACTGTACCCGCTCAAGCCCCTCTTGCAGCGTCTTCATCGAGATCAACTCCCGATGTACATACTGCTCGTGGACTGACCCCTCTGCATGGCCGGTAATCACCTGCGCGATGTTCCCAGGAACCCCAGCACTGTGTAGAGCTGTGATAAAGCCACGTCTCAAGGAATGCAGAACCAGTCGAGGATCAGCAAGACCTACCTTCGTGACTAACCGTCCAAACCACTTCCCTGCCGGATCAGCGTAGCCGTTCTTCCCTTTCCTGGTGAGCTGTGGGAAGAGTCGCTTGTGACCAGCCTTCTTGATCGCTTCGACATACTTCAAGAAACCGAGCTTGACCAATCCTGAATGTAGCGGGATCGTTCGCCGGCTAATGGCATTCTTCAGGGTCTGGTCTGGTTCTTCGTCCCGGATCTTGATCGTCTGTATACCCTCATCACTCTCAGATAAATCCTTGAGGTACAACTGCGCCGCTTCTTCACGTCGGCACCCTTCAAAGAGTAAGAGCAGCACAATCCAATACTGTTCAGGAGCCTTGGTACGCTGCTGTAGGAACTCCTTTGACCCGAGTACCATCAAGAGTTCTTCAGTCGTAAATGGACGACGCTGGACCGATTGCTTCTTCGCTTGTCGCTTACTGGGCGCAAGACCTCTTGCGGGAGATAGTTTCCCCTCCGGTAGGTGGTCATGATTCCCAGCCCACTTGAACAGGGTTTCGAGATTTGAGAGATGCTTAATGCAGGTCATGAGGGACAGTTTACGGACCACCTGTAAACTCTCCTTATAGGCCACACAGTCGGCTCGTGTGATGCTGGCTATCGGTCGGTCTCCTCCGATGGTTTCAATGAACCGCATGAACTCGGCTTCCAAGGGGTCATTGGTTCGAGCAGGTCGAGGATTTGCCAGCAGGTACTTCTTGAAGACGACCGAGAATGGCAGGCTTGCTACCTCTGGCTTGTCTCTCTCAGCTTTAAGTGTGTGAGACAGGCTCTGAGCTTCCCGATGATTGTCATGATACTCCCCGTTCCATCGACCAAGTTGGATCTTTGAGAACTCAACTTTAGCCCGTAGGAACCGTCTACAGAACCGTCCCCAACTTGCCGAGGTGTGGTCTGGAATTGGCAGACCACCAGACTTGAGCAGATTAATCACCTCGTCTCGAACGCTCCCAAAATCATTTGAAGCAAGGGCTTCCTTGGCATCGTCGATATTCCCTTGAATAAAGAGGGGAGCCGATGCGCGTTCATCGGTTATTGGGCCGTAGGTCTCTCGCCAAGCCTCATCGTCTTCTAACGTGTCCACAAGCCAACGTGACACGAGTGCTTCCACCTGCTGCGTGTCCATACGTCCCCCTTGTTGTGCGAGGTAGCGAAAGAGCCGGCGCCCCGAGGCTTCAAACTGTATGGCCCGATACTGGGCTTCTTCCCTGTCCTTCGTCCCGAGGGATCGCCAGACCTCACGCCTCCCCTCGAAGTGGATTCTCAGCCCCTTGGGAATGACCACACGAGTATAAAACGAGGTCCGATTCTGAGGAAGGAATGTAGACAAAACGCCTCCCAGAGTGTAGCAGCGCTGTAGCAGGCTACATTTCTCGGGGAGTGCGTGATTGAATCACCGCTGTTTATGCGGTATTTGAGGTGTCTACGTAGTTTTATGGGGTGGATGACGGGTTTCGAACCCGCGACCTCCGGATCCACAATCCGGCGCTCTAACCAACTGAGCTACACCCACCACGAAAGGAATCGCACAGGAAACCATCTACAGCGAAAGGAGATCTTAGCAAAGACAGGAGAATGGCCGCAACTCATGAGCAAGACGTCAGGCCCTCTCATCCGCTAAAAAGACTCACAGGCCTCCGCCCGCGCCATCCAGTTCCGGCTTATTGCCCGGAAGCACCTTGCGTAGGCTGGTCCGGTAGTCCTTGAGTCGTTTTTCGTCATTGCGACCAACTTGGATTTCCTGATCCCGTTGCATCCGCTCTACCTGATCCAGCACGGATAAGAGAGGTTGCACCGATCCAAGTAGATTTCCCACTTCAAACGCCTCAAGCGAGGATATAAAGGATTCATGCAGCCCCTTGTAGGGAGTCCCGGCGCTTTCGGTTCTCATCCGCGACACAATCGCTTCGTAGCCATCGACAACTTCCAGTGATGGCTTCACGCCGCTTGGAACTGCCGTCAGATGGACAATCGGTGGAAGCTTTGCCGCATAGGTTTTGATATGGGCCGTTAATCCACCGATGGCATCGAGTACGTCGGCCGTCAGCATGCTTCCTCCCTCCGGGAGAGCATAGCGGATTGCATTCGAGTTGAACCACCAGCTTGATGGATCAGCCGTTCCAGTTCAGTGATGATTTGCTCCATATCCGGAGGCACCGGTCTGCTAAATTCCTCCATCTTGCCGGTCGTGGGATGCACAAACCCCAATGTTCTTGCGTGAAGCATGACTCGTGGGATTTTCACCTCGTCGATCATACAGACTTTTCTCCCCCCATAAGTCTGGTCCCCGAGAATGGGATGGCCTAAGGAGGTGAGATGCACCCGCAACTGATGGGTCCGGCCGCTTTGCGGATAGAGAAGGACATGCGCGCCAATCTTCCCATATCGGCGATCCACGACATACTCCGTTCGAGACTCCTTGGGACTGGTGGTTCGCGACGAGAATTTTTTTCGATCTTTCGTATCACGCCCTATGGCAAGGTCGATCAGCCCATGGCCATTCTTGGGTATCCCGAGAATCAAGGCCTCATACACCCGCGTAATCGTGTGGGCTTTAAATTGTGCGGCCAATCTTCGATGAGCGACATCGTTTTTTGCAATAACCATGACGCCGGACGTCTCTTTATCGAGGCGATGCACGAGCCCCGGCCGTTCTTTCCCGCCAACGGCCGAGATGGTTCCACCCGATGTTTGAAAATGATGGAGCAAGGCATTCACCAATGTCCCGTTCCAATTTCCTGGCGCCGGATGGACCACGATGCCGGGAGGTTTGTTTAGCACTAACAGGGCATCGTCTTCGAACAGGATTTCGAGTGGAATGGCCTCGCCCTGTATGACAAGAGGCTCGGGCTTCGGCACATCCATGGTGATCCGATCGCCGGGCTTGACTTTCTGGCTGGCTTTCACAACTTGGTCGTTGATGCGGATACGGCCCAGTTCGATGAGGCGCTGGAGCGCAGAGCGAGACATATCCCGTTCTCGATTGACCAGAAACACGTCCAGCCGTTTCGGCTGTTCTCCGGCTGTGATGGTAAATTCTGTAATCATAGGCAGAACACGCTACTAAAGAGCCCTGGTCAAATGCAATCGGCAACGGTCTGCCCCTTGGGGAACGAAGAACCATGCTGCCCGAGCAGGCTGGCCTTCACCACCCAAAGAAAGATTTCAGGATGAACAATGTCATTGGCCGGCCGGTGACTCCAGGAATTGATAGGAGGAATGTCGCGGGAGTGACCGAAGGCAATATTGCGCACTGCGAGGGGTTTTGTTAGGGTGACACCCCCCAGACATGAAGGACCTCTCATGAAATTTTCAGCGTACGATCCAGGAGAGTTTTACGACGAGCTGTATGAAGGAAAGGGGCAACCACGAGCTGGAAGCGCCCTGTTACTGCGCAAGTTCGCCTCCTTGCCGGAGGGGGAGCTGAAAAAGCGTCAGCAAGCTGCGGAGCGCGTCATTCTGAATATGGGGATGACGTTCGGTGTCTATGGAAGCGATGCCGGGCATGAGCAAATCTTTCCATTCGACATCGTGCCACGGATTGTTGAGGCACACGATTGGCGGCACATTGAATCCGGCCTCCGCCAACGCATGCGCGCATTGAACCTCTTTATCGATGACATATATCGGGATCAAAAGATCCTCAAAGACGGAGTGATCCCCGGCGAGCTGATTTACTCCAGCAAGTGTTTTTTGCCGTCCTGCAGGGGGCTCAATCCGCCCCGTGGTATTTGGTGTCATATCGCGGGGATCGATCTGGTTCGTATCAACGACGGCCGATACTACGTCCTCGAAGACAATATGCGTTGTCCGTCCGGCGTCGCCTACGTCTTGGAAGCGCGTCAAGTGATGAAGCGGACGTTTCCAGAGCTCTTTGACGCGTATCGCGTGCGGCCGGTGGATGACTATCCCAGCCAGCTCTTGGAGACGTTGCGTTCGCTTTCGGATCTTCCCGATCCGACGGTCGTGATTCTTACGCCGGGCATCTTCAATTCGGCTTATTACGAACATTCCCTGCTCGCGCAGAAGATGGGGGTGGAATTAGTCGAGGCCAACGATCTGGCCGTCGTCGACGGATTCGTCCACATGCGGACCACCAGAGGATCTCAACGCGTCGACGTGATCTATCGGCGGATCAACGACGATTATTTAGACCCACTCGCATTTCGTCCGGATTCTGTGCTCGGGGTTCCCGGCCTCATAACCGCCTATAAGAACGGCCGGGTGGCGCTCGTCAATGCACCAGGCACCGGCGTATCCGACGACAAGGCCGTGTACGCCTACGTCCCGAAAATCATTAATTACTACTTGGCCGAGGAACCCATTCTCCCGAACGTGCCCACGTATGTCTGTTGGGAACCCAAGGACCGAGCCTACGTCTTGGAACACCTCGATCAACTGGTGGTCAAAGCAACAAACGAAGCGGGCGGATACGGCATGATGATCGGCCCCCACGCCTCGAAACAGGAGCGAGTGGACTGTGCCCATCGCATTGAGGCCGACCCGCGCAACTATATTGCCCAACCGACTCTGGCCCTTTCGAGGGTACCGACGTTGGTGGAAGATCATCTCGAAGGACGCCACGTCGATCTGAGGCCGTATGTCCTCTTTGGTCGAGACGTGTATGTGCTGCCCGGAGGCATGACACGAGTCGCGTTGAGGAAAGGGTCCCTGGTGGTGAATTCGTCTCAAGGCGGTGGAAACAAAGATACGTGGGTCTTGTCATGATCGCTGTGCCCGCTACCTCGGTAATCCTCACCCGCACCCCTCTGTGGCCAGGGCATTCAGGGCGAGGCCGTCGATGCTGAGCCGGGTGGCCAGTTCCATCTATTGGCTGAACCGCTACATCGAGCGGGCTGAGAACTATGCCCGCTTCATTGAGGTCAATCTGAATCTTACACTCGATCTTCCCAGAGGCACAGTTGAGCAATGGGAACCATTGGTATCCACGACGGGCGATCATGAAAGCTTTACCCAGCGGTACGGCAAGGCGACCAAAGACACGGTGATCCAATTCCTCTCCGCCGATGCCGACAATCCTAATTCCATCCTATCCTGCCTCGTGGCTGCCCGAGAGAATGCGCGGTCCGTTCGGGAAATCATCTCCACCGACATGTGGGAACAGGTCAACCGCTTTTATCTCATGGTAAGAGACGCTGTCTCAAAAGGCTTGTCCAGCCAAAATCTCCACACATTCTTGGCTGACGTGAAGGCGAACAGTCATCTCTTTCTAGGGATTACCGATGCCACCATGTCGCACGGAGAAGGCTGGCATTTTGCCAGACTCGGCCGTCTTCTGGAACGAGCGGATAAGACGTCACGCATTCTGGACGTGAAATATTTCATGCTGCTTCCAACCGTGGCCGAAGTCGGTACGCCGTTCGACATTATTCAGTGGTCCGCGTTACTGAAGTCCGCCAGCGCTCTTGAAATGTATTACAAACGCTTCGGACGGATCTCTCCCAACGATGTCACCGCTTTTCTTATTTTCAATTCGACGTTTCCACGCGCCATTCGGTACTGCCTTATCAAGAGCGAAGATTCGTTGCACGCCATCTCCGGGGCCGAGCACGGGTCCTACGAGAACATCGCCGAGAAGCGGTTGGGACGGTTGCGGGCGGAGTTGGATTTTGGCGATCTCGATGAGTGCGTCGGTGGAGACTTACACGAGTTCTTGGATCGCTTCCAAGCTCAACTCAATCAGGTGGGAGACGCTATTTTTGAAACTTTTTTTGCCCCTCGGCCGATTCACAGTACAATTCCAACAGCGGAGACACAATGACGTTTTGCTTGGGCATGAAAGTCGAAGACGGCTTGATCGGCATTGCCGACACCCGGGTCACCACCGGGGCGGAGTGCATTACGGCGGGGAAGGTGTCGATCCATCAGCATGGGCGACACTCCATGTTTTTGATGACGTCGGGACTTCGATCCGTGAGAGACAAGGCCGTCACCTATTTCGACGAGGCTATTAACGAAGGTGACCAGACCTTCGACAAGTTATTCAAAGCTGTCAATGTGTTCGCCGCGCAGATTCGCCGTGTGGCCGAAGAAGACCGGGACGCCCTCGATAAGGCGGGACTGCTTTTCAATCTTCACGCCCTCGTCGGAGGACAGTTGGAAAATGACCGCGAACATAAACTCTACCTTATCTACCCACAAGGCAACTGGGTAGAGGTCAGCGAAGGCACACCCTATTGCATCATCGGCGAGACCGGTTATGGGAAACCGCTCCTCGATCGCGTCCTGCGATACACCTCCAGCATGGACCTTGCTTTGAAGGTGGGGTTCCTTGCATTCGACGCCACCCGTACAAGTTCGGCAAGCGTCGAGTATCCTATTGATGTGGTGCTCTATCGCCACGATACCTTCGATATAGCCGAGCACCGTTTTCATAAAGACGATCTTGCTGAGATTGCAGCATGGTGGCAGTCCCGTATTTATGAATCAGTGGAAAAGCTGCCGTCGAAGTGGATCGATCATCTGCTTGAGGTCCTTCCAAAGGACACGAGATTCTCTCCCAACGACTCTAATCTTCCATCATCATGAGATAGTCTCTCCGCTAACCAGATGGGTTTTCTTGTCAACCGCTATGAGCCCACTCGGACCTGTCAACCAGGTTACTCCAGCCTCCTCCTGGTTCAGTTGGAGACGAGGCAACGTACACACGGTGGTTTTGCAGCGGACTGATCGCAGGCAGTTGCCGCTCCTGCGCCGGCGTCAAAGAAACGCGCTGGTTCAGCCAGAGCAGCCACTGCGGCAAGGCCGCTTTCAACCACACGGCACAGAGATAGTCAGGCACCGCCGACAGCTGGACCAGCACCTCACTGACAGCCTCCGAACAGATTGGTTCGCGGCAGGGCCGTCGACGCGGTTAGGGTTTGAGCAACGGCCGTTCCAGTAACTCAATGACATAGTTGTGGCGATCGCCATAGACGCGCATGAATTCGTCCAGAATGCGCTGTTTCTCGGCCCGGCCACTCTGCCTAGGTACACGTAAATCGACTCCAGATGTTCTCGCTTCGCTTGCCCCGCCATCCATCTCCTCTCCATGGAGCCTTCCATGGTGGCGCAAGAAGTGGTTCCAGGGGGAAGAAAAATCGACGCCGTAACAAAGACCTCTTCGGTAAGATTTTAGATTGTTCAATTCGACGGTTGGACAAGATGTGGAGCAAAGAGTATGCTTTCGTATCGTATGGCTGTGTGGGTGTGTCATCTCATTCGAGCGAGGGAACGGGACCATGTCGTTGGTACCTTCCCACGATTGCTTCTTTCTCAAGGAAACCGCCGGTAACACTTGTCTACCTATCGACTCGCATAGGTTCAACAGACTCTTCCAATTCGCTGACGGTATTTCCCAGAATAATCTTGTCGCATTCTCGGTCCAACTACTGAAATATCGATTGCCTATTTTCAACCGCCACGCAACTCATCTGCTCGCGAGGTATGACCGACTGAGTCATCCGTTCGCGCGCGCAACCGTGAGGTATCTATGATTTCCTCCAAAAAATTGTTGTGGGGAGCAGCTCTACTCGGATTTGCGATAGGAGGCGCGACGGTCCTGTGGCCGAATCGCACCTTACCTGAGACCACATCAGTCAGTCTTCCAATGGACACCGTGGCCGATTACATCCACGCCGTGATCGAGGCTGACCGAGACGTGTATACCAGACATGTTGTGGAACGCATGCAAGCGAAAGGAGTGGTGGTCGCGTCGGAAAACTGGGAGGAGAAGAATACGTTGCCCCTACCCGCCCAATTTCTGTTGGAATCGGGACGGTACAACAGCAAGAAAGGCCTCGGAATGCAGTACCGGCTGATCAGCCTGTGGCCTATCAATAAACACAATATCGCGACGAATGCCTTAGAAAGCATCGGACTTGGCACTATCTTGACTCAACCCAACCGTCCCTACACCGGAGTCACAAGGGTGGCGGATAAGCGGTACTATGAAGCGGTGTACGCAGATCTGGCCGTCACGCAGGCTTGTATCGGGTGCCATAACGCGCATCCTGACAGTCCAAAGCGAGACTTCAAACTCAATGATGTCATGGGTGCAATTGTGATCAGCATTCAGTTGCCGCAGTAGCCAATCAGTTGTAAACGGCAGGGGTCACTGAACAGACATGATCCTTGGGAAAGGCGGGCGACTGCGCTTTCGAATTCATCACCGGCAGAGTCATCTTGGCTCTGCCGGCCAGGCATCGACACACCAGATAGACTTTATATGGCGTCGGCTGAGCGATCTTTTGATAAAGAGACAGGGAGGAGGACTGTTAACTAGGCGTGACCGGTCTTTCTCGTACGTTCGGCGATTTTTTTGCGCAGGCGAGCCTTTTCCAGGCTAATCTGGGCTTCTTTCACTTCAGACGGCAATCCACCCGCCTGAAGGCGGCGTTCGGCTTCGGCTACCTTGGCGGTAGCCCGATCGACATCGATATCTTCAGCCTTCTCTGCAATTTCCGCCATGACGGTAACTTTGGTGGGGGTGACTTCGGCAAATCCCCAGAGCACGACCATATGATGGGTTTGAGTCCCGATGCGATACCAGAGTTCGCCGATACGAAGAGTCGAGAGGAAATGGCAGTGCCCAGGGAGCACACCAAACTCTCCTTCAGAACCAGGAGCAATGACTTCATCCACCTGCTGGCTCAGCAGCTGTTTTTCGGGCGTGACGACTTCTAATAAAATCTTTCCTGCCATCTTCTCTTCCTTCTTCCATCACCCATAGCGCAGTCGGCAGGGTGATCTCGGTGGCGCGCATTGACCGAGCACGGCTTTATCGTGAGCGGGCAGCGAGCAGGAGAGCACCCTGCCGAATCGCGCTTACACCTTCACTCCCATCTTTTCTGCTTTGGCGATCACCTCTTCGATCGGACCGACCATGTAGAAAGCCTGTTCCGGCAGGTGGTCGTACTTGCCGTCGAGAATTTCCTTGAAGCTGCGGACGGTGTCTTTCAATTTTACATACTTGCCGGGAGCGCCGGTGAAGGCTTCGGCAACATGGAAAGGTTGCGAGAGGAACCGCTGGATCTTTCTCGCACGCGCCACGACCATCTTATCGTCTTCCGACAATTCGTCCATACCAAGAATCGCAATAATGTCTTGGAGGTCCTTGTAGCGCTGAAGCACCGATTGCACACCGCGCGCGACCTTATAGTGTTCTTCGCCGATGATCTGGGGATCGAGAATACGCGAAGTCGAATCCAACGGATCGACCGCCGGATAAATACCCAACTCCGCCAGCGAGCGAGATAACACGGTCGTCGCGTCCAAGTGGGCGAAGGCCGTTGCCGGAGCCGGGTCGGTCAGGTCGTCGGCCGGCACGTAGATGGCCTGAACGGACGTAATCGAACCCCGCTTTGTGGAAGTGATCCGTTCTTGCAGCGTACCCATTTCGGTTGAGAGGGTTGGTTGATACCCGACCGCTGACGGCATACGACCCAACAACGCCGACACCTCAGAGCCCGCTTGAGTAAACCGAAAGATGTTGTCGACAAAGAGCAGCACGTCTTGGTTCTCTTCGTCTCGGAAAAACTCGGCGACGGCCAATCCGGTCAAGGCCACGCGCAAACGGGCTCCGGGGGGTTCGTTCATCTGACCATAGACCAGCGTCGCTTTGGACTTGGTAAAATCGTCCGGATCGATGACCTTCGACTCTTGCATTTCATGCCAGAGATCGTTGCCTTCACGGGTACGCTCACCGACGCCGGCGAACACGGAGAATCCACCGTGGTGCAAGGCGATGTTGTTGATGAGCTCCATGATGATGACGGTTTTCCCGACTCCTGCGCCGCCGAACAATCCGACCTTCCCGCCCTTGCTGTACGGCTCGAGCAGGTCCACGACCTTGATGCCCGTTTCCAACACTTCGGTCTTGGTTTCTTGATCTTCAAGCTTGGGCGCCGCGCGGTGAATCGGATAGGTTTTCTTAGCCTTAATCGGACCCTTTTCGTCGACTGGCTCACCGAGCACATTAATCAGGCGACCGAGCGTTTCACGACCGACCGGCACGGAGATCGGCGCCCCCGTGTCCTGAACATCCATCCCACGCGTAAGACCGTCGGTGGAAGACATCGCCACACCACGTACGCGATTCTCGCCAAGATGCTGGGCAACTTCGAGGGTAATCTTTACAGCCGGCTTGCCCGCAGCCTTATTCTCGTCTTGCGTGACATTGATCGCATTGTAAATATTGGGGAGTTGGCCGGGAGGAAACTCCACGTCCACCACCGGCCCGATGACTTGAATGACTTTTCCTGTACTCATGTCGTTCCTCTTTCTCGCGAGTTTTGAGTGATGAGTTTTGAGTTCTTAGCGATCCGAACACTCAACACTCACAATTCACCACTGACAATGTCATTTGAGCGCTTCAGCACCACCGACAATATCCATCAGTTCTTTGGTAATGGCGGCTTGTCTGGTCTTGTTGTAATACAGCGTCACTTTTTTGATGAGCTGGCCGGCATTCCTCGTCGCCCCATCCATGGCGGCCATGCGGGCACCGTGCTCGGCAGCCGCGGACTCCAGCAAGATCCGATAAGCCTGCACTTGGAAATGCTTCGGCACCAGCGCGTTCAAGAGTTCCGCTTCATCCGGCTCGTAGAGATAACTGCCGCTGGTGGTCCCTTCGGCCTGCGCCGTACCGAACTCGACTTGGGTGTCGACGGGGAACAGCTTCTCCACAATGACACGCTGCTGGATAGCCGACTTGAACTCGTTGTAGACGACATACAGCCCGTCAAACGTGCCCTTCACGAAGTGATCAGTCAGATCGCCACCGATATCGATCGCATGTTCAAAGCTCAACTTGTCGAAGATGCCGGTCCACTCCTGACGGATCGGCCAGGTCCGACGTCGGAAGTAGTCACGGCCCTTGCGACCGACCAGGCTGAGATTTACTTGTAGACCTTTGCCCTCGCACTGACGGACAAACTCGGCGCTCTTACGGACGATGTTGCCGTTGAATCCCCCGCACAGCCCACGGTCGCTCGTGATGACCAATACCTCGATCTTCTTCCCCTCCCGCTTTTGCAGCAGAGGGTGAGAGGCGCGATTGACACGCTGGCTGAGATTGCTCAGCACCCCGCGCATTTTGTGGGCATAAGGACGAGCGGCCAAAATACGGTCCTGCGAACGCTTCAACTTCGCAGCCGCCACCATTTTCATGGCTTTGGTGATTTTCTGCGTATTCTTAAAGGCCGAGATTTTACGGCGTAAACTTTGTAAGCTTGGCATTGTGTTCCATCAGAGCAATGGACTGCGCGCTGAGGACTGAGGTTCTAGATCCTGGACCCTGCCGTCCCTCTCAGCCCTGAGTCCTCGAGAGTCAGTCCTGCGTTTACGCTTTCGCTCCGTACCCCATCTTCTGTTTGAAGGTCGAGAAAATCTCTTTCAGACGGCTGCCGACCTTATCGTCGATCTTGCCGATCGTGGTGACTTCTTTCTTGAGCTCCGGATGGTTCTGCTGGATGTAGTGGAGCAGGTCGCTCTCAAACTGCTGGACCTTGTCCACCGCCACATCGTCGAGGAATCCTTGAGTACCCGCATAAATGGACAACACCTGATCAGCCACGGGCATCGGCTTATACTGTCCCTGCTTGAGCAATTCCACCATGCGTACGCCGCGCGCTAGCTGCATCTGGGTCGCCTTATCGAGCTCGCTCCCGAATTGGGCAAAGGCTGCCATTTCCCGATACTGCGCGAGGTCCAACCGGAGTGTACCGGCCACCTGTTTCATGGTCTTGATCTGTGCGGAGCCACCAACGCGCGACACAGACAGACCGACGTTAATGGCCGGACGGATACCGGAATAGAAGAGATCGCTCCCGAGATAGATTTGCCCATCGGTGATTGAAATGACGTTCGTCGGAATGTAGGCCGACACGTCACCTGCTTGCGTCTCGATAATTGGGAGCGCTGTGAGACTGCCTCCCCCGAGCTTATCGCTCAACTTTGCCGCACGCTCGAGCAACCGGGAATGTAAATAGAAGACGTCGCCGGGATACGCTTCACGGCCCGGTGGACGGCGCAACAGCAACGATAACTGACGATAAGCGACGGCATGTTTCGACAAATCGTCATAGACGATCAAGGCATGCTTCCCGTTGTCCCTGAAATATTCGCCGATCGCGGCCCCCGAGAACGGGGCGAGGAACTGCATCGGGGCCGGGTCGCTAGCGCTCGCCGACACCACCATGCTGTAGTCCATCGCATGATTTTCTTCGAGTGTCTTCACGATTCGCGCCACCGTCGACCGTTTTTGGCCGACCGCCACGTAAATGCAGAACACGCCCAGGCCTTTTTGATTGATGATCGTATCGACCGCGATTGCGGTCTTGCCGGTCTGACGGTCGCCGATGATCAACTCACGCTGGCCTCGTCCGATCGGAATCATGGCGTCGATCGCCTTGATACCGGTCTGCAGTGGTTCACGAACGGATTGGCGTGTATTCACACCGGGCGCCACCACTTCAATACGAGACGAATGCTGCGACTTGATCGGGCCCTTCCCGTCGATGGGCTGACCGATGGCGTTCACGACACGACCAACGAGGGCTTCGCCGACCGGAATTTCCGCGATACGCCCCGTCCGCTTGACCGGATCTCCTTCCTTGATCCCCACGTCGTCTCCCATCAACACGGCACCGACGTTATCTTCTTCAAGGTTCAGCGCGATTCCGTACAGGCCGCCGGGGAATTCGAGCATCTCACCGGCCATGGCTCCATCGAGTCCGTAGACCTTGGCGATCCCGTCTCCGACCTGGATGACGGATCCGGTCTCCTTGACATCGACCTGCTTATCAAACCCCTTAATCTTTTCTTTAATGATGGCACTGATTTCTTCTGCCCTGATCTGCATGACTACTCCTTTATTCTCGCGTCAACACGACCTGCAAATCGCGCAAGCGACCCTGCACGGTGCTATCGACCACCGTGCTGCCGATTTGAATCTGCAAACCGGCAAGGTGACCGGCATCGGTCTGAAACGTGACATCCACGTCGCGTTTCAATGTGTCGCGCAAACGTGTCTTGATACGATTCTGTTCCTCTGAGGAAAGTGCCATCGCCGAGGATACCATCACCGGCTGAGTACCCTTCGATTGGTCGACAAGCTTTCCAAAGGCATCGGCAATGTCCGGTAAAAACCCCACGCGATTCTTTTTGACCAATTGCCCTAAAAAGGCCTTCCCGGCCGGCGGACATCCCAGTTTGTCACCGAGCGCTGTCAGGACGGCTATCTTTTGATCAACCCCAAAAGCCGGTGACGCCACGACATGGCGAAGCTGATCGGACTCTTTCATGGCCTGACTGATGCCGTTCAGGGTTCCCCGCGTCGCTTCGATGGTCGATTGGTCGAGGAGTTCGAAGAGGGCTTGAGCGTAACGTCGCGCAACTGCTGTCTTAATCACCGTTCCAGATCCATTTGTGTTATTGGACAAACCAAATGAGTTCGTGCGAGGCACGAAACAGAGTTGCGAAAACTATCATTGGGAACCATGACCTGTCAATACGATCTCAGACGCACAGGTGTTCCTCTGAATACCTCGTAAGGAAGACGGTGTATACTGAAAATCATGCGACATGGATTTCTCTCCCTGGCGCTCGCGATTGGTGTTTTTTTCGGGTTGGTTCATGCTGTCGCATTGGGTTATCGCGAATACTTCACACCGGAACAGCGGATCCAGCTGGAGAAGATTCAAATCATTCTCATCGACGTGATGACATTAACCGACAAGGGAGGTTCGGACCCCGGCCCCGTGATTGAGACCATCTCCCAACGCCTTCATGAACTCGGGTATTCCGTGGTCCGACATTCTGCCGAACCACATGACGTCGTCGTCCGCGTGAAGTGCGAACAACGAAAAACCTGGGAAGGCACGACAGCCACCGGAGGTGATGCCGACCTTCCCGATGCGCCTTCCCGACTGTGGAAAGGGCCGGCGTGCCAACTCACCTACGTGCTCGGCGGCATGAAAGTGAAGTGGCAAAAGGAAGTGCGAACGGAGTTTGAGGACGCCGTAACTGCTGCTCAGACGGCCCAAGCTGGTAATCCCGGGGCATATGCCATCGCCAAGTTGCAAGAAGCGCTGACAAAATATGAATTCCCTCTGCTTCTCGCCGCGGAATGGGGCCATACCGATCGTCTTCTTGCCGTATTGGACTCCCCGAATACTAGTCAGGCCACAAAGATTAAGGTCATGTCTCTCCTGGGAGAGATGCAGGCCGATGAAGCCTTTCCCAAATTGCGAGAAGCACTCAAGGACCGAGATCTCGCGAAACAAGCACTCGTCGCGATCGGCAACCTGGGCAAGGATGGCATCCCGCTGCTGGTGGAGATGATGCAGACGTCGCCTCAACTGGAGATTCAAGCGGCAGCAGCCAAAGGACTGGGACAAATCGGCGGCATCAACGGCGATGCATCTGTGGTCCTACCGCTGCTGACAAAGCTGCAGGATCCAAAGACGGACTGGGCCGTCTTGACGGAAGTCGCATGGGCACTCGGCAAGATCCCAGACAAACGATCCATCCAACCGTTGTATGACCTCGACAAGAAACTCCAAGCGATTCGAGACCCCGATAATGTGACGCTGAAGAAGCTCAAGGAAGCGGTGTTCTGGGCGATCAAGCAATGCGATACCTGGGATCAGTACAGCTGAACCTTCTTGCTGCGTTTCCCCAAATAATGGGCTGCCACCGTGTCTTCGATTTAATGGCTACTCCACCAATCGTGGCATCACCCTCTTGCCAACGTCCTAAATTTGAGACATACTCCGCATGTGAAGTCGATCACCTTTCATCCGAAAGCGCTGGCATTTATCCGTGACCAGTCGCCGGTGCTCAAGCGGGAAATCGGTGAGGCACTTCGGGATCTGCAGAAGGGCATGAGCATTGGCCTCCCGCTCAGCAGACCAATGCCTTCAGTCGCAACAGGAGCGCATGAGCTCAGAGTGCGAAGCGCGACAACGACGGTGCGAGTATTCTACTTTGTTAAACTGGCCGACACGATTCTGGTGTTTCATGGGTTTCAGAAGAAGACGCAGAAAACACCAGCCCACGAACTTGCACTCGGCCAACGGCGTTTACAGGAGATGGTAGATGGCAACGACTAGAACCCGCAAACGAGTGACGGTTGTGACAGCGAAAGATCTGGGGCATGCGCTGGGTTTGTCAGCAGCGGATGCCGCTGAAATGGAATTTCGGTCGGAACTCACCGTCGCCCTGGCCAAGATCATTCAAACCGGGCGGCTGACCCATGCGGCGATTGCAAAG
The DNA here is from genome assembly GCA_964579525.1 of uncultured Nitrospira sp. Classification (GTDB taxonomy): domain Bacteria; phylum Nitrospirota; class Nitrospiria; order Nitrospirales; family Nitrospiraceae; genus Nitrospira_D. Next base: position 16,208 of record CAZOHW010000046.1, read on the forward strand.
AGCGCGGGCACATCGAGAACGCGAGTGACGGCGATTGCGAATGGGAATACCCACGGAGTCTCGACCGATGTGCTGATTCGAGTCTTGGCCGCAACCGGTCATCGGGCAGAAGTCCGGGTAAAAAAGGCAGCAGCCTAGCCCCCTTCTGCCGATGGAAAGGCGCGACGATCTCATCGCCATTCGGCAACCGGGGCAAGGATGGCATTCCGCTGCTGGTGGAGCTGATGCAAACATCGACTCAGCTGAAGATTCAAGCCGCCGCCAAAGGACTGGGACAGATCGGCGGCATCAACGGAGACGCCTCCATTCGCCATGCC
>CAZOHW010000047.1:0-16487 GCA_964579525.1 uncultured Nitrospira sp.
TTCAGTACCTGCACCTGACTATTGGTACCGGCGGGGTAGGCATCGATTTGGATGGACTGAAGGGCAATCACACCGGCAACTGATAACAGACCGGCCAGGGCTATCACCGGAATCCGCTGCCGCAGGGAGAATTCCAGAATCGAGATGATCATAGCGACGGCTCGATCTTGTGCCGTTCCATTTCGGACTTGAGGGCAAAGGAGCCCTTCGTCACAACCTGTTCGCCTGGCTTAACCCCTTCCAATACCCTGACAACATCTCCCTCTTCAGTTCCCAACTGGACTATCCGTGCCTCAAAGACACCAGCTTCCCGCTGAACGAACACCATCTTGCCAGCGGGCCCATCTTGGACAGCAGCAAGCGGGACGCTCAGCGTATCCTCGCTCGATGCTGTAAACACGCTGACGATGGCGAACATTTCCGGCTTCAACAGTCGATCGGAGTTGGGAACCGTGACACGCAGACGCATGGTACGCGTCGCCGAATCAAGCACATCCCCAACGTAGGTGATGGTTCCGATGAAGATCGCATGGGGATAAGCCGCCAGGACCACGTTGACTCTTTGATCTTTGCGGATGAATTGCACGTCCTTCTCCGGCACATTGCCGATCACCCACACATCGGCAAGATTCGCAATAGTGAAAAGCTTTTGGTCCGTTTCGACGACTTCCCCCCTCGTGATGTTTCGTGTGATGACTCGTCCATCAAACGGTGCGCGCAGGGGCATGTCGGCCTTGATCGTCATTTCCCGATTAAGTCTGTTGATCTCCTCCTGCGGTATACCAAGCAGTTCGAGACGGTTCTTTGCCTCCCGCAGTTCGGCTTGCGCCGTCTTCATGACAGCCTCACGCCGTTGTAGCTCAGCGAGACTGATGGCCTTGTTGTCGTACAATTCCTTGGCTCGAAGATGAGCCAGCTCCGCTTCATGCAACCTTGCTTCGGCCTTGAGGCAGTCTCCTTCCGCCATACCAAGGTCCACGCTATGGAGCATCGCCAAGAGTGCGCCCTTCTTGACGTCCTGCCCGACATCAACGTGGACCTTTACGACCCGACCACGAATGAGGGTGGTAACCTCGGCCAATTCATTGTGGTTGGCTTGTACGGTAGCGGGAAATTCACGATGTGAATGAAGCTGCCCCTGGGCCACCTGCACAAGTTCTAGCTGTAGCCGGGATAGTTCTTCCGATGTCAGACGCAGCAAGCCCGGCCGTCCAGAAGGTGAGTGTTGGTTTACCGGGGAAGGAGCCACCGAGGGGCTGCCATCGCAGCCGATGTCCCCTATTATGATAGTGCAGACGGCTAGACACCGCATGCCTCGAGCGAGAAATCCGATCATATTCTGACTCAGCAGGTGACCACCCCCCAATCACAACTCCTCGCCATGACTCGCCGAAGTTACACCCCCATCTCTTTTGGGCCTTCTCACAGCGGTCTCTTCGACCTGGCACTGATAGTGAGCCTGATCTTGATCCAAGACTCAATGCCCTCACTCATCCATTCCCCCCCTCCGCCCACGATGTCCCATCCCCATACCTTCTCTCTCACCCATACCGTCGCCAGGCCCCATCCCTTCTCTATGCCCCATCATGCCATGCCTCCTCGCGAAGGTGCGCTCATACTGAATGAGGGCCCAGATCTCTTCATCGGATAGAACTGGACCGAATCCGATCATGGCAGTACCGGGTGAGCCGTGCTTAATGACCCAGAAGAGTTCACCTTCGGTGCGGTGCCTCCAGAAACCGTGATGTTGAAAATTGCGGGGGGCAGGCTTCAGATTGGCGGCAGCCGTCCCTTTGCCATCTCCCTCCGCTCCATGGCAGGTGAAGCAGGTGCCCTTTCCGTTGTAAACCGTCTTGCCCTGCTCAATCACCTCCGGAGCATTCGAGAGGGGATTCTTGAGGGCGCGAGCCTCTGCCAGTTTATCGGCAGGCACTCTCGGCTGCATCATGTGGCGCTCTGCGGCCTCTGTGGGGATCGCCCATAACAGCGCGACTGCCAGCAATGGGAATGCTCTCACCTTCATGACCTTGCTCCTTCATACTGAAAGCCAAATCGGCGATCGGTCTTGGAGGACTGTTATAAATCCAATTCCATCATTTTCCGATGAAATCGCGTGATCACTTTCGAATCGCCATCTGTCAAACGGATCCTCATTTTTCGGTCTCGCATTAGAAAGCCACGTTCCGGTCTCGCTCAGTCACGGCCTTGATGTAGTCCGGCATGGCTTTGATAGATGCACCGGATATCAGATCTCCTCCACCAATTTGTCTGGCCACGGCACACGCGCCGCAGACCCAGATCGGCACACCGGCCGTTTGCACGGCAGCCAACAGCTCTTTCAGCGGTGTCAAGTTCACCCCGATCACATGATCGGCCACGCCTTTTCTGCCCAACGTAACGGCCTCGTTCCAAAGCCACAGCACCACATCATGCCCTTGCTCTTTGGCCGTCTTGGCAGCCATGAACGGCAAGGTCGCCATTGTGGGGTCGTCGGTTCCTCGACTGCCTGAAATAATGAATGTCGCCATAACGGACTCCTCTAGTTGGTCTTCAAATCTTGGGAGCGATGCTTCACCCACACATCACTTTGCAAGACTCCTGATATAGTGAACCAGCTGCCATACTTGTTCATCAGGCAGCGAGGTAAACGGCATCATGCCGGTTCCAGGGGAACCGTTCTTGATAATCCAGAACAATTGACCATCAGGAATGTTTCGCATCATCGTCCCACAGGTAAAGTTTCTTGGGGGAGGCACTAGAGCTGCACCCATCAATCCTTTGCCATCGCCTTGCTCGCCATGACACATCACACAGGCGACAGGCTGCGCTGTTTTAAGAAATAACTCTTTGCCCGCTTGCACTGAACCCGTCGAGGATGAAAGCGGATTTGTCTTGATGAGGAAGTCTTCCGGCGCCCTGGCCGTCTTGCGCGGCTGCACGCATACACCGCCCTGACCATCCCCTGATGCAGCGGCAACATCCGGTATTCCCTTGAACGTGATCTTCAGATACGCAATCACATCCGCCACGCCCTGCTGCCCGATGGTCAGCCCCCAGTAAGGCATGTTCGGCGATTTACCAATGGCCGGGCCGCCATGGTTGATCACATTATAGAGATATTCCATAGGAAGTTTTTCGAACGGCATGTTGGCATGAATGGCCGGCTTCGGCTCCAGTCCCGACGCGGCGGGACCGTCGCCTTTGCCGGTTAAACCGTGACACTGGGCGCAGTATTCCTTGTAGAGCACTTTGCCGCGTCCCGGGTCGGCCTTGCCGAACTCAGGACTTGTCCACGGTTCGTAATACTGAAAGTCGGGCACTCCTTGGACCATCAGATAACCGATCACCGCCCGCAGTTGCGGCTCCGTCGCATCGGCCAGAAACTCGCCGCTGTGAGGCACAAAGTCTTGAGGGTTCAGGCCGAAGCGAAACAGCCAGTCCTTGTCGTAGCGCTGACCGGATTTCTGCAGAGCCGCGCTTTGTGGGCCCCCGATCAATCGCCCATTCTCCTCGATCGTATGGCAACCGAGGCAGGCATGGGCTCTATAGGCTGTGCCGCCGAACGCAACATCGAACTTTGTGACCTTTGTGAGATCAAAGGCCCCGATTGTGATGCGTGGGTCTTTGTTGTGTTCGGCGAAGTAATCGGCGATTGCGTTCGCTTCGGACTCCGTCACCATCGGATGTTTCGCCGGAACGTCCGTCAGGTCCCACCGATAGCCTTTGGCATAGATCGGAGCTTCCTTTCCCGTGAGCCAACGAATAAGCCAGGGACGTTGATACTTGCTGCCTGCCCAGATCAAATCAGGAGCTCGGAGAGTGAACCGCGAATCGGCTGTTCCGTCCAATCGGTGACATTGGACACAGGTTTGTTGAATGATGTCTTTCGCGCGAGCCTGATCGCCGGCATCTGAGGGATAGGGAAGCATCAGTCCCGCCAGCGCAAACATCGCCCCTCCGATCACTACCCCTCGTCTCAGCTTCATCATGCAACTCCTTTTAGGTGATGAACTCTCTCCATAAGTGTCTCTCCTGAAAGCTCTTACCGATCCATCAGCCAGGCATGGATATCGGCGATATCCTGCTGACTCAGGAAGGAACCCCAAGCCGGCATCGGCCCCCGCCCCTGCGACACCGCCTCCCAGAACAGACCTTCATGTTTGAGAATAGGATTTTTCGCCAGCTTTGGGCCCATCCCGCCGCTCCCCTGGACTCCATGACAAGCTTGGCAGTTGTGCTCGAAGATCGCCGCGCCCCTGGCCTCGTCGCCGACAAGCGGACCGGTCAAAGCCTGTTGCTGTTTTAACGGCTCCGCTTGCGACAACTCGCTGTCGATGGTCGGCAAGTGATCAGGCGCGCCGGGGTGGTAGCGGGCCGACAGATAACGGACGAGAAGATCAGCTTCCTCTGGCAAAATATCTGCCCCCCAGTGTTTCATCTTCTCGACCGTCGCTTCCCACCGATCCTTGGGCAACCGTTGCTGGCTGATCAGATCCTGGCTATGACATACGGCACAACGCGCGATGATCAGCTTTTCCGCACGAGGAGCCAGCGCGGCGCTCATAGAGGTCAGCTCGTCCTCCAGGGCTGCTGAAATGACGGGCAGCCCCAGAAGTCCGAGGATCAGAAACAGACGGACGGTTTCAACTTGAATTGGCTTTCCTCGCTTCGCGGTCCATGCCTCAAATTTTATGCGCGTCTGTATTGATGTCTTCATCCCGTCACCATCACAGTGACCCGGTCCCATCCGTTCCAAAGGAATCCGCTCGGATTCCAAGGACTCATTTCCGGTTGTGTCTCTCCACGCGCATCCGTCGCGCGGCAGAGAATGGTAACCGGACCAGGCGTCTTCGCCTTCCAGAGAAACTGCCATCGTCTCCAAGCATATGGAGAATCCTCTCCTACCAATCGAGCCGGCTCCCACGTTTTCCCGCCGTCCAGGGAAAGCTCGACTTTCACGATATTCGCCTCCCCGCTCCAGGCCACGCCTTGAACGGTGAGGGGACCGAGTCCGACGATCCCACCCTCTTGCGGAGCTGCGATGAGCGACTTCACCACCATCGCTTCGACTGGGATTAACGGTCCGCTCACGGTTCCGCCAGCCTCCACCGATTTCACGGGCATCCGATAAGCGGTTTGCATGTAATATCCCTTCGCCTCCTCGGCCTGTACGGTGATATCCGTCAGCCATTTCGTACAAGAGTCCGCCATCCAGCCCGGCGTGATCACTCTGAGGGGAGCTCCATGGAGGAGGGACAATGGGCGCCCATTCATCTCATAGGCCAGGATCGTGTCCGGATGAAGCGCCTTTGCCAGCGGAATGCTCCTGGTGAAGAGCGGTACAGAATCGATGACCGGTCGATCGGCACCTTGCAATTGCACGTGTTGCGCCCCTTCCGTTATTCCCGCCCTGGCCAGCACATCTCGCAACCGCACCCCGGTCCACTGCGCATTACCGACGGCACCACGTTTCCATTGCACGCCGGGGACTTTGGGCTGGTGGAATGCTCGCCCATTCCCACTGCACTGGACCACAGCCGTGATCGTCACGGGTTCGACCTGTTTGAGATCCCGGAGGGCAAACGCCTGCGGCCGCTCGACTAAGCCTCCGACCCTCAATTTCCAGTTCTCCTCCGCAATCAATTCCGGCGATGGTGGCCCGAAATGACTCCGCACGAAAAACCGGTGATTGGGCGTCAAAAATGAGGTAAACTCCCGCACCGGCGTCTCGGCGTCGAACGGCCTTGTCACTTGAGCAATCAACGGTCCCGATTCAAGGCGGGAAGGCTGCTCATCGGCTCCCCACGCACCTGGAAGGTGCTGATTCATCACAAGACCGGCACCGATACTTTGGAGCAGAGTCGTCAACAGGGCACGTCGTGAGATGGTCATAGGGCTGCTTTTTCCTCAGCTGGTTGGCCCCTGCCGTAATTGTGCGGATTCAGCGCAATCGTCACGTTCGGCGCAACCGTGAGCGACTGGTGCACCGTGCAGCCATGCGCCACCTTTAGTAACCGTTCTCTTTGCTCTGTGGTGATTCGATGCGGGAGATGGATTCCGAGCTCGATACTGCCGACGCGGTGTGGAGCTTCTGCCATCGTCCATTCCGCATCGACGGTCAAGCCGTCTCGCGAAATGCCGTGGCGCTCGCAGAATTGCCCGACGAAGTACCCGACACAACCAGCGACGGATCCGACAAAGAGTTCAACCGGACCCATTCCGGCATCCTGTCCCCCTTCCTCTACCGCTTGGTCGGTGATGATTCGATGCTTACCGCTCACGATGTCGTAGCGGGTTCCATCACGATAGGTCGCCGTCAATTTCATACCTCACCAGACCTTTCACGGTTACAACCGGCTAGCGTCCCACTCAATACGGTACATCCGCCGGCTTACCCCCATTGGGCCAATCGTGAATTTTCCTGGGAAAGTCAGGTCTCGGTTGAGTATTGACATAGGCCGCGACATCAAACGCCTCATCGTCTGTGACCGTCCACCCCCAACTCCGAGGCATGTTGACCTTGATAAATGAGGCCGCAATGCTGGTCTGTGCCATTTCGGAACCAATGTTGTACGAATGCGGTCCCCACACCGGCGGTCCGGCCATCGTCCCCTGTCCATCGGAGCCATGGCAGAAGACACATTTCTTCTCAAAGACCTTCTTGCCGTTGAGAGGGTCAGGCTGATGGATCGATGTGAGGCGAGGAATCCCTCGCCAAGGCACCGCACTGCCGGGTGGCATGTTCTGCGATAACCACTCGATGTAGGCGACGATGCTGATCAGTTTCGCACTGTCAGGAGGTAAGGCCTTCCCGTTCATGCTTCGTTCGAAACACTCGTTGATGCGATCCGCGAGGGTGATCTGCCGTCCGGCACGTTCACTATATTGCGGGTAGAGCCTGCTGATACCGACGAACGACGCAGTATTCGGGTTGAGCCCCGCATCTAAATGACAGTTCGTACAGTTCAACACATTTCCGACATACCGTTTCCCATACGTTTGTGTATTGACGACCATCTCATAGCCCAATCGAATCTGCTCGCCTCGTTGATCACCAGGAATCGTTTCAGGCGATGGCGGGGCAAACAATGCATTGACCGTCGGTTCTGAACTCGGACCGGGCAGCAGTTCACTCTTTGGGCCCTGTGGAGATCGCACACACCCGACGGTGATCCCCAGCATCGCAGCCAACAGAATTCTGCCAATCCTCAACCTCTCCATGGTCAAAGTGACCTCTTTATGTCAGATACAGACGTGCAGGTATTGATTCCGAGTAATGTGAACAGGGGACAATATCCCATCACGCCTGTGAGGAGCAGGATCACCCCTCCGACCAGGACCGTTCCTGAAACCACAGATGACAACCCCGCAAAAAGCCCGATGCCCAACGCCAGTAGCCCAGCTCCGATTCGAATCGAACGCTCAACGCCTCCTACATTGCATCTCATGCCGTAACCTCCTCGTCTCGTACATGGTGTTGAACTTCTCCCCTCTGCGCACCGGTATGAAACAGTTTCCGCCTATAGGATTCACGTTTATGGCTGCCTACCTGACTCAATTCCAAATGTGCGCACATAGGCCAACACATCCCAAATTTCTTCGTCTGAAAGGGCATGCTTCCAGGCACCCATCGTAGTATTCGGCTTGCCGTCATGAATGCGTCGGAACAATGTGCCATCGAGCCGATTTTGAACAGTGGATGAGGTCAGATCGGCTGGAGGAGGGACGAATTTCATTCCACGCACGCCTTTGCCGTCGATCCCATGGCAAAGAATGCACGTGTTCACGTATATTTCCCTCCCAGTGACGGGATCGCCGCCTTTAGCCGATGTCGTCAGCTCTTTAACTCCGAAGTTACTGAATCCCAAGACTGATATCCCAGCTAACGCCACGCCAAGCAATACACTGGATCTCCTCATAGACATGTAGCCACCTCGTGATGTCTCAACCATGCGATCACTGTGCCACTGCGCCTCAAGGCACAAGGAGCATATTTTCTCGATTCGTCGGGGACTTTGCAGATCGTTGAAGGAAAAGGAACCGCGCGGTGGGGAAACCTGCCACTGGGCCTCATGGCCCATTGGCGCAGGATGCTACATAAGTCAATGTCGAGTGATGAGCTCGACTCCAAGAATGATGAATCTTCCTGAATTGCGAGGTGAGTCCGCTGGACTCTAGCGTATAGTGGGTTCGAGGGTCACCGTGGCTTTCATGGAATTGGAAATCAAACAATTGTGCTCGGCTTTTTCAATGAGCTCCTTGGCCTTGGCTACATCCCCACCGGGCTTCAAGGTAATTGAAGGCCTGATCGTGATCGCCGTGAATTGAAACTTCCCATCCACCAACTCTAGCCGCCCTTCCGCTGTACTTTCATATGCAGAGAAGGTGAGCCCGGCTCGCTCTGCCACGGCCAGAAACGTCGTCATCAGACAGATGTTGGCGGACGCGACAAAGAGATCCTCAGGAGACCAAATGCCCTCATGCCCTTTGAATTCCGGGGGCGTGGCCACTTGCACATCTGGTTTCCCCGCGCAGGAGATAATCCCCTTGCGTTGTTCCGTCCACTTCACAACGGTCTGATACAGATACACCTTGCTCTTTTGTTCCATTCGTCCTCTTAGAATTCAGATATCAGCTCATAGCCCTTCATCAAGACTTGATGTATATCCAGCCCTGTTCTTGTCTCCCCATCAGCCTGACCATCGCCGGCATCGTATCGCCCACTTCACTAATCAAATCCTCCCTCGTCACCTTCATGGTGTTGGAACAAGCAGTGTACTGACCCCCGAAATCGGTCTTCAACCGGGCCAACTCTTCTCCAAAAGCCGTCGTGATTTCGTCAAGTGAGAGAACACGGCTTCGTGCATCACCACCTTCAACTGAATCCTGTCTCGCCCCAGTCCTGATAGAGATGACGGATGTTGTTCTGTACGCTATGCTGCGCCGTTCGTCCAGTGATATGCATCTCTCCTCCTTTCGATGGCCAAACCCTGCGAACTGGCGAAAATACCCCGGGGCTTCATTACTCACTGGCGGAGGAGGCTACGGCTTGGGAGGCACACAAAGGAGGAAGAAGCGCCGCACTACGGAAGACAAGAGCTAGACGGTAGAAGGAACGGGTGCGTCAGGTTTCGCCTGCATGGGAGACCGCATTTCCTCCATCGTGATCACGATCCATGAGCGGCGCGACTCGGAGCGATCGGATAAGCCAAAAGCCTGCAGCGACACAGGTAGATCTCGTCCCACAACCAGCCGGGTCGCCTCCACCCGCCCAGGCCCCATGTCCGTCCCGCGACGATCAATTACCCGCCTCATGTGGTTGAGAAGGTGCGCGATCACCTCAGGGAGCACGTTGCCAGTAACATGCCCCTGCTCTTCTTGACTGAGTCTCTTGAGGAAGTAATGCGCTGCCACGTTTCTGTACAGCTCCGTAGCAGACGAGGAAAACACCACGATTCCCGGCCCCACCGGTCGTTCCACCGCAAGCGGCACAGCATGGTCGGGACTGAGTGCTTCATGCGACATACTCGAAATCTCCCTCTGCGGTGATCTGTGGAATGCCTGCGTTTTGGAGTGGACAACCGAAATGCCGACCATATCCTCGACCTAACTGGCAATGCCCGGATAGCACGTCATGACTTCTTCTCCCCAGCCGCCTGGAAGTTCCTTCCGGCACGCACTTGCTGCTCGGCTATAAGCCAGTCTTCCACATCATGACCGTCCCAACGGCCTCGTTGTTCGTAGAGCTCGTAGGCCAAGGCCGCGATGCGCGCATGGACGTCTGTTGTCGCGCTTCCATTCGAGGATCCTGTAGCTACAGCATCGGCAACCGTCGGATCGTGTTTCGATGAGTTGACTCGGGATTTGCGTCGCGGCCCTGTTGTCGCGGGCGGTTTCATCGATTCGCTCTCCTCTCTTTTTTCGTATTTCTTATGGTTCCTGTCGCGTGTCGGCTAATAAGCCGCTTCAGAAACACCGCCCGTGATCGGCGCAAAGGGTCGGCTTAGACAGGCTAAGGAAAAGGCCGGCTGCCGGCCGATCTGTCGCAGCGTATTCGCAATTCGCTCGGGCCTGCCCCAATCACTCCACAGCACTCCGGTCATCTCCACCACCGCGAGTTGCGAAGGAACCAGACGAAGCAGATCCGATGAGAAGTTATAGGCAGGCAGACGCTCATAGATCGCCTCGAGGGTCTTCGCTTCATAGGTGGTCCCGATCGCGCCAAGAAGACGTTCAAAGGCCGGCATGAGGTCCGGTAAACATAGCCACCCCATCTGCCACAGTGTCTCCACCTTGGCTGCCAACACCAGCGTGTTCCACAACGCCCCTCCGGCGAGAGCCGAATCAGCCCGCGCCGCCGTAGGTTTCTCTAAGAACGCGCGGACAGTGTGAATCCGATAATTCGACGAATGATCGAGCTGCTCCCCAGGCTGTATCCACCCGTAATCCAGTTCGAGACGGTCCGGAGGCACGCCGAGCAGCACGAGTCGATCTGGAAGCCATTCTGCCGTCCAGACAGCGCGCTGGACTGCGTTCAGAAAGCGATGTTCCGGATACACGAAATGGTCCGATGGATAAATCACGACGGTGGCTTTGGCGTCACGGGCCTTGATATAGGTCAACGAGAGGAAGACCCCAGCCGCTGTGTTGCGGTTGGCGGGCTGAAGGATCACCATGCCCGAAGATCGCTGTCCGAGCTGCGGCCACGCCTGCCACGCATGCGACCGTCCAATGACGATCACCTTTTGATCCGAGGCAGTGAGTCGATCGGCTCTATCCATGGTATGTTGGAGCAAAGATCTAGTCCCGACAAAGGTGCAATATTGCTTTGGCTTAGAATGGCCCAACCACCGCTGGACCAACGGCTGAACCCGTTCTCCTTCGCCTCCCGCTAGTACGATAGACCAGAGTCGATCCTGTCTCTTCACATGAGTGTCCACGGCTTCCTCCTTATCCCAACACCTGAACGTTCAACCTTCTACACCTACAATCCTGACAAGAGGTATGTGAAAACCACACCTCGTCGGGCAACAGATTATGCATGGCGTGATAGGTCTTGAGCTGGACCCATCTCCCTTGCCCAACTTCTGCTCCTTCGTCATCTTGAACTCTCTCACAAAAGCAACAGAGGGGAATGAGAACTTGCATGGTAATCTCCTCTCCGGTTTTCAGCGGCAGCCCTGTTGTTCATAAGGTACAGAGATTCCCCTTCGGATCGGTCAGACCAGAATGGTCCGGACATTATGCCTCGCTTGTTTCATTCGCCCGTGGACCCCGACCTCGTTCGCCTTTCTTCGACTGCTCCTGATCACCGGGGCAAAGCTTTACCGCACACCAGGCAGCAGTGCCACGCGTCTGAGCAGTAGTATTCCTCTCACCCGTCCAATCACGCAGCTCTTTCTCGACTATCAGGCCCTGGCGTCGAGAACGGATCACAAGTAGATTCGCTCCTCGCTGGCCTGAGATTTGGAACCAACGTGACCGGACAGCGTGTCATCAGCGGCATCACGTCCCGCGTGGACCAGTTCTGAAACCGGATGAGCCGGCCCAATCGACACTTCATAGTCGAATCGGGTCGGATGGCGGAGGACGAGTCGTCCCTCGCGGCTCAATTGGTCGATAGCGGCAAACATTTCACTCCAGGAAAACTGAGGCAGCCGGTAGAGTAAGGTATCGAGCGTACAGGGGCCACGGCTGGTCAGCTCGGTTCGAATAGCTGACTCCACAGTTACTGTATAGGCCATGCGAATCTCCTTTCAGACTAATCGAGGTACCGAACCACGAGGAGTTGAAACGTGCAGCGACCTGCTCTCAGCTATTCGCTGCGCACTTGTTCATGACGTCTTGTACGCAGGAATATATAAGCGAGGGGACTAAATTATCCTATCGGAGGGTGCGCGATTCTGGTGTCGTATCTTCTTGCGCGTGGCTGTCCCTGTCTATACGACAAACGGAGAAGGATCGAGCCGTCTCCTTCGCGCGGGAGAAGCACTCAGCGAATAATGCGGAGCGAAGAGCGACGCGACACTTGCTTCTGAGAAGCGCTGTGCAGGCTAGACTAGCCCATGCTGGACGGCATAGCGCATGAGCTCGGCGTTGTTCTTAAGACTCAGTTTGTCGAGAATGCGGGTGCGGTACGTGCTGATCGTCGTGACCCCTAAACGCATGGACTCGGCGATTTCCGAGACGGTCTTTCCTGAGGCAAGAAAACGCATCACTTCGTATTCGCGATCTGACAGGAGTTCGTGCGGCATCCGGTCTGCCGGTTGGTGAATGAGTCGCACGAGTGTTTCCCCAAGAGACTGGTTCACATACTGTCCGCCTGCGAGCACTTTCTTCATGGCCTTCACCAGCTCCTCGGGTGCGCTGGCCTTCGTCAGATACGCGTCTGCTCCGGCTCGAAACATGCGGACGGCGTATTGATCCTCCGGATGCATACTCAGCATGATCACCGGCAGCGAGGGCTGTTCGCGCTTCACCTGCTGAAGCGCGTCGGTGCCCGTTGTCCCAGGCATGTCGATGTCCAGAATGACCATGTCCCATTTCTTGTGTCGGACCAACTCCAACAGTTCGTGGGCATTCCCGCATTCCCCGAACGTGACGGCTCCCAATCCGTCAGTCAATAGATCTTTGACTCCGCGACGAAAGAGCGGCCAGTCGTCGGCGATCAAAATTTTCAGCATAGGTATATATAACGCTCGCAGCGAGCAGCCGGCGTCTCCGAATCTCTCGCTATTCGTTATACGCTATTCTCTCTCTTCGCAATCGACGTTTGTCGTCGTCAACGGCAATCGCAAGGTCACGGTCGTACCCTTCCCGGGACGGCCGGCGATCTCAACCTGCCCCCCCAAACTGCTCGCGCGCTCCTGCATCCCCAACAGGCCAAGCGAGTGCGTATCCCCCAGCTTCTCAGCAGGGATCCCCTCTCCATCATCCTGAATTTCAAGCAACAGGTCGCCGTTCACTTCCTCCACCAGCACCCAGACAAACCCCGCCTTGGCATGGCGCACGACATTCGTGAGCGCCTCCTGGCAAATCCGGAATGCAGCCGTCGCGTGTGAGCGATCGAGAGAGATTTCCTCCTGCGAGGCTTTGCAAAAACAGCAGATCCCGCTGCGCCGTTCAAAGTCCTGGCATTGCCATTCGATCGCTGCGACCAAGCCGAGACCGTCCAGAATACTGGGCCGTAGTTCCACCGCCAGGCGTTGGACTGAGACAATCGTGGCATCCACTTCGGCAATCATGGAGTGAATTCTTTCCGCCATGTTATCGCGCGGGGGCAACGACTCTCTCGTCATCAATGATTGCAACCGGGCCAGATCCAATTTCAAACAGGTCAATCGGACCCCTAACTCATCGTGAAGCTCCCTGGCAATTCGGGTCCGTTCTTCTTCCCGCACCACGTCCAGTCGATGAGAGAGGGTCCGCACTCGGTCCACCGTACGCTGCAACTGTTTTTCCGCCCGTCTCCGCTCGGTGATGTCGGTCACAATTCCGCACAGCGCGGACATCTGTCCCTGTTCATTCAGCAAGGGAAACTTCATGGCGATGCTCGTGTGAAAACCATCATCATGGAGTGCCTCTTCTTCAAATTCCATCGCCAGCCCGGCATCCAGGACCTTTTGGTCATTGGCGAGAAACGCCGCAGCCTGCATCGGAGGGAAGATTTCTTTGTCCATTTTTCCGATGATATCGCGGTTCGCAATGTGGAAGACCTCTTCAAACCTTCGATTGATCTGCAGATAGCGTCCCTCGAGGTCTTTGAGGAACATCAGCGCCGGGCTGTTGTCCATGATCGCTCGGAATCGTGTTTCGCTTTCGCGCAGAATCTCTTCCATCCGCACACGTTCAACGGCATAGCGCAGTGATCGTGTCAGGAGAGGGCCGGTCACTTGCCCTTTCACGAGATAGTCCTGCGCTCCCAACTGAATCAACTGCAGTCCTAGCGCCTCATCTTCAACTCCGGTCAGGACAACGATCGGCATCCTATTCGATTTGGCACGTATCCTGAAGACGGTGTCCGAGCCCTGACTATCGGGCAGCGAGAGATCCAGCAATACCACGTCGAAACTCGTTTCAACGAGGCGTTTGAGTCCCGCAGATAGTCGATCGGCGTGCGTCAACTCGAATCGGCCGGTGCCTCCTTCCGCCAGGTGTTCCCGCAGAAGTCGGACATCGCCGGGATTGTCTTCAATCAGGAGAATGCGCATAAAACTCTGCGTCGTCATTCGTCAACCATAGAAAGATAAGACGGCTCCTCGTCCGGCAATTGCGGATTCACGTGATTTGCATCCGGTTGACGATTCACGTGTCACGCCTCACGTGATTGCCGTTCTTCGGCAATACGACGATCCCCAACCAGAAGTCCTCGATCGTTTTCACCACCGTGATGAACTGTTCCAAATCCACCGGCTTGGTGACGTAGCAGTTGGCGTGAAGATTGTAGGTTTTCAACACGTCTTGTTCATTCTGTGAAGTCGTCAATACTACCACCGGAATGCGCTTTAATTTCTCGTCGTCTTTGATCTCCGCCAATACCTCACGACCGTCTTTCTTGGGAAGGTTCAGGTCGAGCAGAATCAGATGCGGGCGAGGCGCATTGGCATACGGCCCTTCTCGGCGCAGAAAGAGCAGCGCCTCGGCGCCATCCTTCAGCACCGTCAGGTGATTGATCACCTTGGCCTCTTTCAAGGCTTCTTTGGTCAGGCGCACATCGGCCGGATTGTCCTCCACCAACAAAATCTCGAACGGTTTCACCAATTCAGAAACAATCATCATGCCTCCTTGTTACAACACAACCGTCAATCGTAAAGTGCATCCTGACTCCACATTCTTCACCAGAATGGACTCCAACCCCTCGCCTCTCGCCCCCCTAACCCGCCCCCCCTCCCTCAGGGAAAGAGCGGGGTGAGAGGACCGGCAATGTAAAATAGAACGTGGCCCCCTTGCCGAGTTGCGATTTCACCCAGATGCGTCCGCCGTGGCGCTCGACAATCTTCTTGCAAATCGCCAGACCGATGCCGGTGCCGGGATATTCCGCTCTATCATGCAGGCGCTGAAAGACCACGAAGATCCGTTCGGCGTACTGCGGATCAATCCCTATACCGTTATCGCGCACAGAGAAGATCCATTCGTCGTTCCGGCGCTCGACACAAATGTGAACCCATAGCGGCTCTTGACCTCTGAATTTGATGGCGTTGCCGATCAGGTTCTGAAAGACCTGTCCCAGTTGGACCCTGTCGGCCATGACCGTCACCTGAACATCGTGGGTCACGACCGTCCGACTCTCGTCGACGGCGAGTCGCAGGCTACCCAGCACCTCTTCCAAGAGGGCATTGCAGTCCACCAGTTCAAAGCCGTGGCCCTGTGTCGTCACACGCGAGTACGCCAACAAGTCCTGGATCAACCTCTGCATCCGGTTGGCGCCGTCCACGGCGTAGCCGATGAACTCGTCTGCATCGGTATCGAGTTTCCCTTTATACCGTTTCGCTAAGAGTTGGGTGTAACTGGCCACCATGCGCAGCGGCTCCTGCAAGTCGTGCGAGGCGACATAGGCGAACTGTTCCAGTTCCGCGTTGGATCGTTTGAGATCGGCCACCGTCTTTTCCAGTTCCTGGCGCGCCCGAAGCAGCTCCCGGTGCTCGTTGGCGAGCTGCGATAGAAGCCTTTTGTGCTCGGTTATATCGCGGACTGCTGCCAGGATAAACAAGCCGTCCCCCCCCTTCAGCGGCCAAAGGCTGATATCCACCGGGAATTCGGTCTCATCTTTCCGGCGCGCGTAGACCTCCAGGCCGGCCCCCATGGGGCGCGCGCGAGGCTGGGAGATGAAGCCCACACGATTGCCGGAATGAGCACCTCGATGCCGCTCCGGCACGAGCACTTCGACTTTCTGGCCGATCAGTTCTTCACGGCGATACCCGAACCATGTCTCAGTTGGACGGTTGACAAAGACGATGCGGCCTGTCCAGTCGACGATCAACCGAGCCTCCGACACGGCCTCCAGGATCCAGCCGATTTCGGCTTCCCAATCATAGCTTTTCGTCATTATATTGATCCTTACCCACTATCCGGATAGTTCCGACGCCCCTCTGTCATATCTCATCACCCGGATCTCGAGTGCGCTCCAAGTGCGGATTTCTGGCTTCGAGAAGCCGGAACCATGCATCCAGAGCTTCAAGCATGAAACCCAGAACTTGCAAATCGTGTCACACTCTACGAGCTAGGATTCGCGATGTCCTGAAGTCCTACTCCTTATTACGACGGTCGGGTGGAGAGGTCTATGAGCATCTTTGGGAGGCATCCGGGGCGAAGAGCCTGAAGAAGGGAGAGCCTAAGGATAAAGATCCTCCTCTCAGTTCTCATAAAACAAAGCATGGGGCTCACCTATATAACCTAGCAGAGTTCAAAATTCAAGACAAGAGTCAGGCTGATGGATTGTGGCAGGTGCCCCAAGCGGTCGGAAGGGGACACCACGCGCAGACGTGTGG
>CAZOHW010000048.1:0-16486 GCA_964579525.1 uncultured Nitrospira sp.
ATGTATGCCTTTGCGTTATTTGATAAGACAGACGCGTCGTTAACACTTGTTCGTGACCCGTTAGGCGTGAAGCCCCTTTATTATCACCGGAATGGCGGGCGTGTGGTCTTTGCGTCCGAGATCAAAGCGATTCTGGCCATGCCGGGTATGCAGCTTAGTCTCAACGATCAGGCGTTGTATCACTATCTTACCTTTGCCAATGCCCCGGCTCCGACAACGTTCTTTGAGGGGATTTCAAAACTCGAAGCCGGTACCTATCTATGTGTGAGTCGGGAGGGGCAGGTGAAGTCCGTACGATATTGGGACCCGACCAGATTTACTCCACACGCCTCGTCGCTATCGGAACCGGACTATATCGAGGAGCTCCGTCGTTTGCTGCGGCAGTCCGTGGCTCGTCGTATGGTGTCTGATGTTCCGGTGGGCGTGTTTTTAAGCGGAGGGGTGGATTCTTCTCTCAATGTTGCGTTGATGGCGGAATTGCTTGATCGTCCTGTCGAAACGTTTTCAATCGGGATCGCCGAGGATCCTTCGAATGAGTTTGTCTATGCGCGGCGGGTTGCACAACATTTCGGGACCAACCATCATGAGATGGTCATTGGCGACGAGGATTTTATTTCGCTGCTCCCCCGCATGGCGTATGCGCAGGACGAGCCGCTTGCTGACCCGGTGTGTGTGCCGATCTTTTATATTTCCCAATTAGCGAGACAATCGGGAACTCCGGTGATTCAGGTCGGGGAGGGGAGTGATGAGATTTTCGCAGGATATCAGATGTACCACTTGTTTGACCGCTGGAACCGTTCGGCATATGGACACTACCTCAAATGGCCGGGTGCGATTCGATCTTTGATCTATGAGTTGTCGAAGTCGTGCATTTCCGGGGAAAAAGAAGATGCATTGCGGAGAGCGTGCCACCGAGAGCCACTCTTCCTCGGCAATGCGATCGCGTTTTGGGATTGTGAAAAGCAGGATCTGCTCCGTACTTCCATCAATGACTATGAATCGTCAAGCCGGTATATTGGTGCGTTGCTCCATTCAACTCGAGCCTCTGATTCCTTGTCCGGCATTATCCAAACGGAGTTAAAGAATCGATTGCCTGAATTGCTGCTGATGCGTGTTGATAAAATGAGCATGGCCAATTCAATAGAGACTCGGGTGCCGTTTCTTGATGAAGATCTCGTGGCCTTCGCACTGACCATTCCATCGAGCCTGAAAAGCAAGGATGGACAACCGAAGTACATTCTGAAACAGGCGGCGCGTGGGATTATTCCCGATGACATCATTGATCGGAAAAAATGGGGATTCTGTGGATCAGCGTCGAATATGCTGAGCAGCGCTCTGGTTGAGTATGCGAGGGAGAGAATCTTGGATAGCCCACTGACTCGCGAGCGGTTTCGCCGTGATGCCGTGGAGCGTCTTTTTCAGGATCATAAAAAACAGAAGCGGTTCAATAGTTTCAAGATTTGGAATCTGCTCAATCTTGTCGTTTGGCACGAATGCTGGTTTCCGCCCGGTCTTTCCAAAGGGCTGTCATCGCTGTCATGTGTTGCAACAACGAAACCCATCACCCTATAATTTTCTGTCGACAGCTCGCACTAACAGAGTGAGTTGATCCATTGGCAATAGCCAGAATATTCGGCTGCCTTCTTCAACATCGTCTACGCGACAGCATTCTGTAACCCTAGTCACATGCCACTATCCATTAAGGACAGGACGGCTCGGACGGTTCAATGGACCGAACAAGACCGTCTAGAGTTTGCCGTACCTCATGTTGAAAACTCACCTGGTGGTTCGCGTGACCCTGCTCTCGATTTTATTAAAGGAGTGTTGGTCGTTGCGATGACGGCATATCACGCCGGAACCCTTTTTATTGTCGATGCAGCAGCCAAGTCATTCGTGGTGGGGATCGTTCTAGATTTTGTGAGTGGGAGCTGGGTGTTTTTGAGCGGATTGTTGGTGTCCTCATGGTATCGAGGCAGGTTTTCGGTTGATCCTAAGGCCGTTACTCTGCGTCTTTGGAGACGGGCAGTAAAACTTCTCGCCTTGTTCTTTATCTTGAATGCCGTGATCTATCACTACCATCTGATTCCTCACCCAACCGATTCATTGGACATCACAACGGTCAGAAAAATCTTGTGGCATGGTGATGCAGAGTTAAGTTCCTTTGAGGTCCTTGTTGGGATCGGGTACACACTCGCGCTTGCTCCAGTAGTGTTATGGCTTGGAACCTGGGGCCCAATGTTTATTACGGCTTTAGTAGGTATGGGTGTGTTGGCTCAGATGAGTGGGAATGGGCTCTCCTTAAATAGTTGGCTTGTTATTTACGGGTTGGGAGGTATGTTAGGAGGCTTTCTGCTCACAAGCTCATGGCTCGGCAAGATTCGTGCGACATCTGGAGGTCGAGCTGGAAGTCTTGCAATTGCTCTGTTAGGAACTGCGGTATATTATACGCTTGAAATTTCCTATGGCTATAGGCGTGCGGATATCCACGTGTATTTACTGGGAATTGTCTGTATCTTCTTTACGTTTTATTTCTCATATGTCTGGCTCTGGCCCAATAGTATATTTGACCGAGTTTTGAGACTGTTTGGGAGGTATTCTCTTCTCTGCTACGTTGGACAGATGGGCCTCTTCTGGATCCTATTTTCTTGGGGGAGGCTGTATCTTCCTGTTTCCTATTGGCTTATGCTGCTAATCACGATGAGTGTCTTGCTGGTAGGTATCAAAACGCTCGATTCTCTTCTCCGTCAAAGTAAGCCCATCAAGGCGATGTATTCAGTCATTTTTGAATAAACGAGTACCTTGGTTCTCATGGACGTCTTTTTGAGTTCCCAAAGGTTTCCATCATAAGCATTCCTGTCAGGTAATTGGCACATACCTCACCGGTTGGTTTGCGCGAACCCATTGACAAGGCCTATGACACAAAAGGTCATGTCGTGGCATTGCGCAAGCCGCTCGCTACCCCACATGTGACGCAGAACCACGCCGAGACCTAACCGGTAACGGCCGTCAAGTGCGATTGACATTCGCACGACGTGTCATGACGGCTATGAGATGTCACAGTTCGCCGCAAGAGATTGAATGCATTTTCGGCTAGGGCAACCCGCACAGGATGATGCGGAAGACCAAACACCCTGGCTTTACTCGCGTTGCCGGAGACTGTTTGGACCGTATTGCTATAGCCTGATCCGCATTCCAAAACTGGTCGCAGCATAGGGCGAAGCCTGTCCAAACACGGAACACCACTCTGACATCCACGAAACAACACTCAAAATCCCGTGGAAAAACTGTTTCACCTTTTGGGAAAACATAAAAGCATTCCAAAGCGAGGTTTTTCAGCAAACTGTTTGGGGAGTCTTCTTTCCTTGACCTGTACGATGAACACCAATACTCTAGAACGTGTAGCCGCCGATGTGATACTACTTAAAAATTCACACGAATCTACAACATCATTATCATTGCGCGTGGGTGGTCTGGAACTATGAAGCAGGTTGTTCAAAACTATCGAAGTGGAATTTTGCGAGTGGAGGAGGTCCCCGCGCCTTCCCTACGTGATGCGGGAATTCTGGTCGCCAATCAAGCTTCGCT
Organism: uncultured Nitrospira sp.; assembly: GCA_964579525.1. GTDB lineage: Bacteria > Nitrospirota > Nitrospiria > Nitrospirales > Nitrospiraceae > Nitrospira_D. The sequence continues at coordinate 3,586 of CAZOHW010000048.1, forward strand.
GATTAGTGCTGGAACGGAAAAGTCTACCGTTGACGTCGCACGAAAGAACTTGGTCGGGAAAGCCATGGATCGTCCTGAGATGGTGCGAAAAGTTCTCAATGCGATCAAGAAGGACGGACTGAGGGATACGTTACACCGGGTTTTCGAACGTCTCGATACACCGGCTGCGCTGGGATACAGTTGTGCCGGGACGGTGCTGCATGTTGGCGCCGATGCTGGTCGATTTTCCGTGGGTGACCGCGTGGCCTGTGCCGGGCAGAACTATGCGTCGCATGCTGAGATCGTCTACGTTCCCAAGCACTTGTCGGTCAAGATTCCAGAGGGTGTTGATTTTGAGGCGGCATCCTTCGTGACCGTCGGAGCCATCGCGCTGCAAGGTATTCGACAGGCTGAACCTCGACTAGGGGATCGGGTAGCGGTGATCGGGTTGGGTCTACTGGGGCAACTGACCGTTCAAATGCTCAAGGCAACAGGCTGTCAAGTAATTGGCTCAGACCTCGATCCGGTCAAGCTGCATCTGGCTCAGGAACTTGGTGCCGATTGTGTCACGACTCCCGCCTCGCTGATAGACGCGGTCGCTGGGTTTACGGACCGCCAAGGTGTGGACGCTGTGATTATCACGGCCAGTACGAAGGAGAACGGGCCAGTTGAAACTGCCGGCGCTATCGCGCGGAAGAAGGGGCGAGTGGTGATTGTGGGAGCCGTCGGGATGAGTATCCCGAGAGAGCCCTACTATAAGAAGGAATTGGAACTTCGGATGTCCACTTCTTATGGGCCGGGTCGTTATGACCGCGAATATGAAGAAAAAGGATTGGATTATCCCTTCAGCTATGTTCGGTGGACCGAGAATCGAAATATGGAGGCATTTCTTCAACTCGTCCAGCAGGGCAAGGTGAACCTGAAGCGTCTGATCACGCATCGTTACGCCATTGAACAGGCCGAGGAAGCCTATAAACTCATCACCGAAGGGTCCGTTCCCTACTTAGGGATAGTGATCAATTATCCCTCTCAGGTTGGACTGGAATCATCCCGTATCGTTGAACTTCCGTCCTATAAGCCAGCTGGACCGATCGCGCTGGGACTGATCGGAGTAGGAAACCACGTGAAAGACATGCTTCTTCCTCCGCTTCAGTCCATGAAGCAAGTGTCGATTCGGGCGGTCTGTACCAATTCTGGAATCAACGCCAAGGCGCTGGCGGAAAAGCTGAGCGCCTCCTACTGCACGAGCGATGCTCAGGCCGTCATGAATGACGCCTCGATTAATGCGGTGCTCATCGGGACTCGGCATGATTCCCATGGCGATTTGGTCGTGCGTGCCTTGCGTGCTCGAAAGCACGTCTTTGTTGAAAAGCCGCTGTGTTTAACCGAACCGGAATTGGCCAAAATCCAATCCCTTTATGGAGATCCCTCGTGTCAGGGACTACACTTAATGGTTGGGTTCAATCGACGGTTTTCGGCTCATGCGGCGAAAGCGCGGGCGTTTTTCAAGGAGCGGAGGAGCCCGATGGTTATGGCCTATCGGGTTAATGCGGGACGTATTGCTGCGGACCATTGGATTCAAGATCCTGAACAAGGCGGTGGGCGTATTATCGGAGAAGCCTGTCATTTTCTTGATTATATGCAGGCCCTCTGTGGTGCGGTACCAACGTCAGTTCATGCAAGGCGAATTGCTTCACACGGTTTACAGGGAAGCGATGATGAATGTGTGTTGTCCTTTGCCTTTGCCGACGGCTCGATTGGCGCGATTAGTTATACGTCGGGAGGTGATACGGCCCTGGCCAAAGAACGATTTGAGGCACACGGCGATGGCAAATCGTTGACGATGGACGACTTTGTGCAGTCTGAATTCTATGTTCATGGTAAGAAGACGAGCTTTCATTCTGGGAAACGTGATAAGGGCTTTCAGCAAGAGCTGGCCTGCTTCGTGGAGGCCGTTGAAAAAGGATTACCGGCTGTCATCGGTTTTCATGAACTGTCTGCAGTCACGCGAGGGTGCCTTCTGGCGGTGAAAAGTCTTCAGAGTGGGTCTGCGTATGAAATCGGAGAGTAGTCCTCGCACGCTTCCTCCAAGCATTCCGCAGCCAAGCCGAAACCTATCTTGGTACGTGAAACGACTCCGCGTCATGGGACCGGCCGAAGTGGTCCATCGTGTGGCTGAGCAGTGCCGGCTGAAACTATTAGAGGTTCAACACCGGGTCAACCGAACGCGTCAAAGTAGCGATTCAGTGGATATCGGACGGTTTTCGTTCTGCTCTGGCTCGGTGCAGCAATTGCCCACTCTTCCCTGGTCCTTCATGATCGATGACGATGCGACTGCGAGGCTCTTGGAGGGGCAGCTTCGCGTGCTGGGTCATGAGTGGGCATGGAGACCGAATGCGTCGGTCTGGCATAAGGCGCCTGATACTCACCGAGAGTGGCCACAGCTGTTTTTTGGCCGCATTCCGTATCGTGAGGGGAATCCCTATGGTGACGTGAGAATCGCCTGGGAACCCTCTCGGTTGCAACATTTGATTGCACTGGGACTGCTCGCCCAGAATAGCGGACCGGACATTCGACGACGTGCCGTTGCGACACTTGAAACGCAGTTCTTGTCATGGATTGAGGCCAACCCGTTCCTTACAGGGATTCATTACATTTCCGTCATGGAGTGTGGTTTAAGAGTCTTGGCTGTATGCCATGCGATCGATCTTGTGCGCGAGTGGCTTCAGGATGCCGAGCAGGTCTGGAAGGCTTTGGTAGGGTTGATCGAAAATCATGTCCAGCTCATACATCAACGACTCTCGGTTCACTCATCGACGGGTAACCACACTATTGCTGAGGCAGCCGCACTCGTTTATGCCGGAAGTCTCTTCCCGGAGATGAGCGATGCCACGCGATGGCGCTCGGTCGGTCTATCGTTGCTTGAGAAGGAAGCCACTCATCAAATCTTGGCCGATGGTGGAGGAAGTGAACAGAGTTTCTGGTATCTGCGCTTTGTGTCGGATTTATACGGGCTTGTCACTATGCTCTTACAGCATCAGCAACAAGAGATACCAACATCCATTGAAGACGCATTTCAACGAAGCCGATTGTTTCTGAAGAACGTCAGCCTGAATGCTGGGGAGTTGCCCCATATTGGTGATGGCGACAATGGGTATGCGTTGTCTTCCTTTCTCCAATTCAACTGGACGAATGGAGACGAGAGAATGGGGTGCAGCACATTCGAGACTTCCGGCTACTCGGTTATTCGAACTGGATTGGGGAAGCAGCGTCAACAGTTGATTTTCGACCATGGTCCCTTGGGAATGGCTCCCTGCTATGCCCATGGCCATGCTGATGCACTGGCGGTCGTCCTGCACGTGGGACGACACGAGGTCCTGCTTGATCCTGGCACGTACACCTATACCGGCGCACAGAGCTGGCGAAGGTATTTCCGCGGAACCAGAGCCCATAATACCGTTACGGTCGATGGGCTGGACCAGGCGGTGCAAGAGACGGCGTTTCTTTGGACAGAGCCTTTCCGCAATGTGAAGATGCGCAAAGAGGAGCGTTCTGACGGAACCGTGATGATCGTGTCTTGTCATGACGGTTACTCCAGACGGGTCGGCGTGATGCATTGGAGAGCAATTCTTTACCAGCCGCCTGGCCTGTGGCTGATTTGCGACCGACTGGTTGGTAGGGGTGAGCATTTTCTAGAGCTCAATTGGCATCTCGGAGTCGAACCTGTTGTCTCCAGAACTGGATATGTTGTTCAGTGTGGGGAAGCCCTTCTCCATTTTGCTGTTCATGAAGGAACGGAGTCTGCGCTTCATCGAGGCGAAGAATATCCGATGAGTGGATGGCAATCTCGTCGTTATGGCGTGAAGGAACCGATCTGCACGCTCCAGACGACCTATACAGGGAAACTTCCACACGAGTTTCTTACGCAAGTGTGGATGGAAGACCGTGCCTCAATCTCTTCAAGTGTCTCTCTTTTACGAAGGTTTATCGATGAAGCCCAAACGTGTTGAGGTGCTTGGTGTGCCGGTCGATTGTGTGTCGATGGAGCAAGCCATCGAATGGGCGGAAGCCATGCTGGCAGGGAATGCGCCTCAGACCGTTGTTGCGGTGAATCCCGAAAAAGTCATGAAAGCTGGCCAAGACGCTCAATTGTTACAGCATCTCCGAAGTGCAGGACTGCTTATTCCGGATGGGATCGGGGTTGTGCTGGCGGTTCGGCTGTTTCAGCAAGGGCAACTCCAGCGTGTTCCCGGTTCCGAATTAATGCCAAACCTCTGTCAGTTGGCGGCGGCCAAGGGTTACAAGGTGTTTCTCTTTGGGGCAAGCCCCGACGTGATTCCTCGTACCGCCGAAGTCTTGCAGCAGCGCTTTCTGGGTCTTAAGATCGTCGGAGTCCAACATGGGTATGTCAAGGATGATGAGATGCCAATCGTTATTTCAGCGATTAATGCCGCACAACCAGATTTCCTCTTCATCGCCTTGGGCAGTCCCAAACAAGAATTGTGGATGGCTCGATATCTTCCGGAATTGAAGGTAAAAGTATGTCAGGGCGTCGGTGGAACGTTTGACGTCATTGCCGGACGAGTCAAGCGTGCCCCGACGCTATTTAGAACGATCCACCTCGAATGGTTGTACCGGCTCCTCATGCAACCGAGTCGAATTTTTCGACAGACGGCTCTGCCGCTGTTTGCCTACCATGTGTTGAAAAGCAAGTTGGCTGGACGACCTACCAATCTTGTCAGGCACTAAACTGGGAATTATGAGTCGCGTTGTGGCTGCCACCTGCCAGTGTCTATCGCCGCTTGCGTATAGACGTTTCTTCATCTGATGGAATTCTATGTAAATATATCTGCAAGATCCGGCCGAGTGAGTGGTACTACATTGAGTAGTGGCATTCAGCTTCTGTGGGATTGAGCTTGTGTCCGGTCGAGCACCACTACTGCAGCCCCACAGCCTTCAGTTTGTGGTCGCTTGATGCATAGGGAGCAGTGTACAGGATTCCTAACCACACGGTGCTTGAGGAATCAAGAATTTGTCACTCATTGAACAACTTTGCAGCTCCAAAATGACTTCTTGATGGCACAGAAGTTTCCGTTGATCGTGCTATTGGAAGATGGCATAAAACCAGCCATCTATAAGAAATGCCCTTATTCTCTTAGGCGATGAGTTGATGGATATATCGGCATAAAAATTGCTTCCATCTTGGTTACGTTGACGATCGAAGGGGTTGAATCGATTGATTGCGGGTGGAGTGGCATGCATCCTCACCCGGCGCTTGTAAGCAAATGTATGTATCATCCTACTCCTTTCAACTTTCGATCGACGCTGTTGCTAAGCCTCCGAAGTGTTTCTGTTGGCTTTTGTCACATTCACCGGCCGTGTCCTGGACAATGTGGCAATTCGCTATCAGCTCTTCCTAAACCTTCAAGGGAGACATTTTATGCATCTCACGTTGGCACCATTGCTGAACCTGAAGCGAATTCCCTTCTGTGATGTTCTGCCACTGAGGTTTGTCTGGTTGAGAGCTTGCATCATCGGTTCAATCTTCATCATATTTGCGCCTTGGTCCACTCGTGATCTCCTTGCCGCTGAAGTGACGATTCAGGCTCAAAGCTGTGCATTTTCTTCTGTACAGGCAGCGGTGCAAACAGCAAAAAGTTCTGGCACCAATAGCCTCATCACCATTCCATCGGGTACATGTGATTGGGGAGCCAATATGTTGACTATTCCTGGTGGCATCTCTCTGAAAGGCGCTGGAAAAACGTCTACGGTTCTTCGAAGCACTTCGGCAACAAACATTAGGTTGATTACAATCGATTGTACAAATGGCAAAACATCCAGAGTGTCTGACATGACCTTGATGGGGAAAGGTGATGCGACCATATGGGATGGTGGACTGGCTTTTTTCTATGGGTGCACAGACTTTATGGTGTTCAATTCAGTATTCCGTGACTTTGGGTATTATGGGGTCAACGTTGTTGGTGACGCGCGTGGCGTGATTTTTCAAAATGATTTTCTGAACAATTACCGTACTGGATCGCAACCGGGCTATGGTGTGGTCGTCTATGGTAACGGCACATGGCCGCCGCTTGAGCTCGGAACGGTCAATGCCGTTTTTGTTGAAAATAACTACTTCTCGGGGAATCGACATAATATTGCTTCTAACAATGGTTCACGATATGTCTTCCGTTACAACACGGTAATCGGAGTGGACCTTACTAGAGATTACCCCTTGGTGGATGCGCATGGCCTAACTTCCTCCCCACGAGGTTCTCGCAGCTGGGAAGTATACTACAATACGGTTACCACGAAGCTCGTTTCGACAAGCTATATACGAAGTGTCTTTAATATAAGGGGGGGGGATGGTGTAGTTTTTAACAATACGGTGACCAATCCAGTTACCGTACCGACCATGATAGAACTAACGCTTGACACTGTATCAGCTTATCCTGCGAAGGACCAAATGACCTCAGGATATTTCTGGAACAACACTCTGGGCACCGTTCTCAATCACGTACCCAGCAATTTTGTCGAGGGGCGAGATTACTTTCGGTATGTGAGACCAGGATATATTCCCTATACATATCCTCATCCCCTTCGCAGTACTCAGGCTGGTACGCCACCGGGGGCTCCTTCGAACCTTCGTGTGCAGTGACTGAAGCTGCCATCCTGATGCATATTCTCTCACGCTATGTTCCGGGCAATTGGGCCTCGTTGATCTGAACCGCTTGCTGAGGCTTGCCCGTACAATCGATACTCAGGTCTCAGCCCTTGGTCCTGCGCCCTCCCTGTGTCAAGACCGAGATTGGTTGTCCGGAACTCACCGAGGTGAGATGTCCACTTCTCACCGATGAAATTGTCCACTCCATTGGAGTCAGCTCGGAGCATCGGTTGTCACCTTGAGCGACTCAGAGGTTAATCGTCGGCCAAAGAGTCCAGCTTTTTTCCCGCAGTTGATACCTCTCGCCTTGATGTCGAGTATACTGCTCCCCTCTAAGACAGAGGCTATCGGAACTCAGTAGACTGTGGCTGATCCCTCCTTGGTGGATCAGCCATGAAACGGCGGAAGTGGGACGCGAAAACCCAAGCCCCCATCGTCCTGGAGGGGCTCAAGGGCAAATCGGTGGGAGCGATTTGTCAGGACTATCGGATCAGCCAGGCTCAGTATTATCAGTGGCGGGATCAATTTCTGGCGAACGTGCCGAAGACGTTTGAGGTGGCCCAGCAGACGGAACGTGAAGCACGCCTCCAATGCGAGAAGGCTCGGCTGAAGAGCCTCGTTGGTGAATTGACGCTGGAGCTCAAAAAAAGCGACACAGAGGGGTGGCCATGAACCGGCGCCCCTCGGTGGCCGTGGCGAAGCGCAACGAGTCCGTCGTGCAGCGCATCCGGACCCGGAAGGCTGAGCATCCGTTCTGGGGCTATCGGCACGTACGGCGGCTGAGGCGGCAACACGGGCTGCTGGTGAAGGCCAATCCCCGGCTGAAAGCGATACGGACGCCCGGCCGTAGCAAGCCGCGCCCCACAGCTCCGCATCAGGTGGGGTATCGACATGACCAAGGTGATGGTCGAACCCATCGGCTGGGTGTATGTCGTGCTCGTGCTGGACTGGTACACGAAGAAGATTGTAGGCCACGACGCCGGGCTGCAAGCCAAGAGTGCACACTGGCTAAAGGTATTTGCATTCGGCGCTCGGGTATCGGACGCCGTGTCAGGTTGAACAACAACTGAGCCACAGCACTCAGTTCGTAGCCGCTTAACCGCACTCTCCCTCAAGGGGTTTTCCCAGTATCACGCTTCAGGATAGGCCGATAGGGTGACACCATGATACCCGCAAAGACATTCACCATGCCTTTCATGCTGCTTCTGTTGGCGTATGCTGTACCGAGCTGCAGTTCGTCTACACCTTACTACGTGAGCGAGTTTGTACAATCTGTTTTTTAGTGGTGGATAGTTTATTTTATGGCACAATACCATCAATTGTAGTATGGTTGATGCACATGTGGGTACGTCATGCAGGATTTGGCAGACAGGAGGGTAGGGAGGAACGTTTTTGTATTGTTTTATCTTTCAATCAGATAAGAGTAGGGAGACGGTGGTCTGAGTTTTGCTTAAACAGCCCTCATCATTATCTCCCCTCAAGGAAGGAGTGTGCTCATGAGAGGTATGAAGCAATTATTTATGCGAGGGTTGTTCATGCCGGGAATAGCGCTGGGTGCATTGCTGTTCTCGGTCACCGTGAGTCAAGCAGCCCCGGTTACCTTTAACTTCGGCGGTTTAGTATCCGATGTAAGTGATCCATTATCACCTCCTATCAGCGCACTGGGACAGCAGGTGCATGGGTCGTTTACAGTTAATTTTACACCCCAGACCGGCGGAACCTACAATGGTGTAGTGACAGGGTTTTCCATTGGTCTGAACGGCACACCGTATTCCGCAAATTTTACACCAGGTCTTCTCAACGGTGTGCAGATACACGATGCTGGGGGGAACGGGCAGGATAGCTGGAAGCTTGGGACGAGTGCGATCGGGACTCAAATTAATGGCTTTGATCCAATCTCGTTCACACTTGAGCTCAAGGGCAAGAATATGTTTACGAACGATAATCTTCAGCCACCAAACCTTGGCGTGGCATTGAGCCAAGCTAGCTGGCGGCTGAATTTCGAGAATGGTAATGACGAGGGTGCTCGGGTGAAGGGCGTGATCTCACAACTGACGGCTGTTCCCTTGCCTGCGGCCGTGGTACTGTTTGGTGCTGGGCTTATTTCGCTGGTGGGCTTGGGGGCAGGGGGGCTCAGAAATCTTAGGAAGTCCCAAGCCTAAAAGGTATCAGGGGTGATGAGGTGATGAATTGGGCTTGGTACCGCCGAATAGGTGGGTGCCAAGCCCGTTCTTTATCTATGCATATCTCTTTTACGGAAGAGATCAAAGGAGGGGCAAAGTCGTTCATGCCATCCCCGAGACTCACGTATATACCAGTTCATGTACAAGTTGAATCTGTTGCATCGATTACAACCCCGCACACACTCATCGCACGACAATAGCACGGGCTGGTCGGTAAAAAATTGTCCAGATAAACTTCAGGCAGACTGTGGGAACTATTTTTCACGCCGTTATCCTCTTGTCGATTTAGAAGTGACAAATAGTTAGTATATAAAATAATTAGCGGGTAATTATTAGGTATGACAAGTTCACGCTACGCGATGTCGATTTCAGCTCTGAGCGGGGGCTTATTAGCATATATGTATTGGGATAGCCTGGTTTTTTTGTTCGGGTACTGGGTTCGGAGTGAAGATTACAGCCATGGGATGCTGGTTCCGCTGATTAGCATGTGGGGAGTGTGGCAACTCCGTCACCAGTTGCTCGAGATTCCACGAGAACAATCTTGGTGGGGGATACTCGTCATATCCCTAGGGCTCTTGCTGTATGTCATAGGTGAAATGGCCACATTGTTTGTGGTACTCCATGTCTCACTGTGGATCGTCGTGGTCGGGCTCGTTATTGCTCTGATCGGGGTGCGGGGGGCAAAAATGATCGCGTTCCCTCTATGCTACCTTCTCACAGCTATCCCCTTGCCAGAATTTTTTCATGCGGGTCTGTCAAGTCGGCTTCAGTTATGGTCGTCAACTCTTGGAGTCGGCTGCTTACAACTGGTCGGTGTGATGGCATTTCGAGAGGGCAATGTCATCGATCTTGGACCGGTTCAACTACAAGTCGTCGAGGCCTGTAGTGGTATCAGATATTTGCTTCCGCTTATCGCGCTTGCCTTACTCTGCGCCTATCTGTTTAAGGACAAAATGTGGAAGCGGGTCATTCTGGTTCTGTCTTCGATTCCAATTTCGATACTCATCAATGGGTTTCGCATCGGCATGATCGGAGTTTTGGTTGAGTTTTATGGTCAAGGAGCTGCTGAAGGATTTTATCATCTCTTTGAAGGTTGGGTGCTCTTCATGGCTAGCCTCGGTATATTGCTCGTGGAAATGTGGTTGCTGGCTAAGGTCGGGAATGTGGAGCCGCAACGCTCATTTTTTGAGCGATTTACCTGGATTGATCCCTCTTATGGTCAGACGACGACGCATCGGGCTGCATTGACAGTCACGCGTTCCCCAGCCCCGGTATATTTATGCAGCGTGGCGCTTCTCGTTCCCGTTGCACTGCTGTCTACAGTGCTCACGGAACGTCAAGAAGATCCCCCTGCACGCTCATCATTCATCGATTTTCCAATGCGGATCGACAATTGGAAGGGGATCACACTTCCGTTGGAAAGACAATACATCGAAGCGTTGCGGTTTGATGATTATGTGCTGGTTGACTATCGGTCAGATCAACAGCCGCCAGTGAATTTCTATGTCGCCTACTATCGATCGCAAAAAAAAGGGCAATCAGCTCATTCACCGCAGAGTTGCTTGCCAGGTGGTGGGTGGGAAATCCAGTCGTTGACCCCCACAACCTGGTCCTTATCAACGGGGAAATCACTGCAGGCGAATCGCGTGGTGATCCAGAAACACGATCAAAAGCAGGTTGTCTACTACTGGTTTAAGCAGCGCGATCGTATTTTGACCAGTGAGTATCTTGTCAAGTGGTACCTATTGTGGGATGCCATTTTCCGTCAACGCACGGATGGCGCGCTTGTACGGCTGGCTTCCCCAGTAGGCTCGAATGAGTCTGAGGTGGAAGTTGATCAGCGGCTGATGGCCTTTGCGGCCGCGGTTGAGCCGAAGTTACTGATGTTTGTTCCTGATTGAGAATATCTGACTGCGCGACCAACGATGGATCAGTTATTTTTCAGCTTCATGACGGCGCTGCTTATCTGCATGGCATTGATCCCACCGCTGCGTTTGGCGGCTGAGCGATTCCACGTCATGGATTTGCCTGGAGATCGGAAGGTCCACGAGCATCCGGTCCCACGGATCGGCGGCGTCGCATTGGCCATTGGCGCGTGCGCGACCATTGCCTGGTGGGTGCCTACGGACGTCACCATGCTGTCGATACTCCTTGGCAGTATCATTATCGTGGCATTCGGAGTATGGGACGATTGTGTGGATCTGAGTTATCGGACGAAGTTGCTGGGCCAAGTATTGGCGGCGCTGGCGGTGATTGTCGTCGGAGGGATCCGATTCAATACGATGCCATTTCTCCTCGACACGGAGATACCGTTGTGGGTCAGCATCCCTGTCACCCTCCTTTTTCTGGTCGGTGTGTCAAACGCGGTGAATCTTACTGATGGACTCGATGGTTTGGCGGGAGGTTTGTCCTTTCTCACGCTATTTGGGATCGCGTACCTGGCGTATCTTTCTCATGATTCGACGGTCCTTGCGTTGACGATGCCTTTTTTAGGCGCTCTCTTAGGATTTCTCAGATATAACACCTACCCGGCACGGATCTTTATGGGGGATGGTGGGAGCCAGTTGCTGGGATTCATCATGGGGGTTCTGGCAATTGTGCTGACTGATTCGTCACGCGGACCGTTCAGTCCAAGCCTCCTCCTCTTCCTGTTAGGGCTGCCGTTTCTTGATACCCTTGGTGTGACTGTACAGCGGTTGACGGAGGGGCGGTCTCCCTTTCTCGGTGACCGCACCCATATTCATCATAAGTTGCTTCGTGTGGGTTTGACTCATTATGAGGCGGTGACCGTGATTTATATGATACAGGCGGGCATGCTCGGTGCGGCCTATTTATTGCGGTGGCGATCCGATACGCTGATTCTCCCTCTGTATCTGATGATTGCTGGATCAGTGTTGATGCTGTTTGTCGCAGCTGGTCGAGGTCTTGTTTCTGCTTCTGATTTATCCAATCGGCGTTTTCTTCCGGATGTCGCCTTAACACGATTTCTGTATGGCCCCTGGTTGACCGATCGGCCGATCCAATTTCTTGGTATTGTCGTCCCGCTTTTCTTAATCGCAATGGTGTTTTTCCCCGCGGAAGTTCCCGACGATGTCGGATATCTCTCACTTGCCCTATTTGGAGTGGTATTACTTGGCCTTTCTTTTTCCTCTTGGGTTGTTCCGTATGTCGTGCGTGGGGGACTGTACGTGGGGACGACCTGTTTGCTCTATGTGAGTGAGGATTCGGGTATCCGCTCTGTCTCAGCCTTTGCCGTGACCCATAACGTATTCTTTATCATTGTTGCGATCATGGTATTGTTGACCCTTCGTTTTAACGAAGCGAGTCGTTTTCGGACAACGCCGTTGGACTACCTGATGGTGTTTCTCGCCATTACCTTTCCCTTGCTACCTGAAGTGAGCGCGGATATGTCCCATATCGGTATGTTTGCCGCGAAGCTCATGGTGCTTTTCTTTTCTTTTGAATTGTTGCTGCATGTGTTCTCGGATCGAGTGCGACAGTTGGGTTTGGTCTCTCTCTGGATTTTGTTCGGGCTTGGAATCAGAGTATGGTTGTAGGTCAGAAGGTTGGGTCAGGAGTTAGGATCGTCTGAATTCGATTGCACTCGAGAAGGCAATCCACGACTCACCGGAATCGGGTAATGCTATGAACGTTCGGCATATTGCTCTCGTAATGGTTTTAAGCTTGGTTGCGTGTGGCGGTCCAGAAGAACGTAAAGCCGAGTATCGTCTTCGCGCACAGGAATATATTCAGGCTGCAAACTATCCCAAGGCCCGTGTGGCGTTGCGCAATGTCTTGAAGATCGATCCCAAGGATGCGGAGGCCTACTACCTGTTCGCTCAGGTTGAGGAAGAAGAAAAAAATTGGCGCAATGCGGTGCAGTTGTATCAGGAGGTCGTTCACCTCGCTCCGGATCATACCGGCGCTCTCATCACGTTGGGGAAGTACTATCTTGAGGCGAGGCTGATCGAACAAGTGGTGAACGTCTGCGACACGGTGTTGAGAAAGGACCCACAGCACCCCCAAGCGAGAGCCTTAAGAATTGCTGCGCAGGTAGCAACAAGCGACAATGTGGCGT
>CAZOHW010000049.1:0-16475 GCA_964579525.1 uncultured Nitrospira sp.
AGCCAAGGTCAAGCGGCCTTATCGCGGTTGCAGGAACTCGACCTCTGTTTAACAAACCAGTTTTCCAAAGGTTCTTCTTGCCCTGCCATTGCATCAAAGTCCGCCGCAGTGGAGTTGCGCGAGATCGGATTCTCCTACGATACTAACGGAAAATCCGAGCATGGATTTACTCTCGGCCCTTTATCTTTTCAAATTGGACCCGGGGAACTAGTTTTTGTGATCGGCGGTAATGGCAGCGGTAAATCCACATTTATAAAACTGCTGACTGGTCTATACCGCCCGAACGCTGGAGAAATTTGGTTAAACGAGAAACGGGTTGATGAAGATGAGATCGAAGACTATCGAGAGAATTTTTCCGCGGTATTCTCAGACTTTTATATCTTTAATCGATTAGTTGGCATGAGAGCAGATGATTTGGACGGAGTCGCCAGGAAATTTTTGCGGGTGCTTCAACTTGACGCAAAAGTTGAGATAAAAAATGGTGTTTTTTCATCTACTTCTCTTTCTCAAGGGCAACGGAAGAGGTTGGCTCTTCTGACGGCGTATCTGGAAGATCGACCGGTATACGTATTCGATGAATGGGCGGCAGATCAGGATCCTCAGTACAAAGAAATTTTTTACACTAAAATCCTTCCCGAACTGAAGTCTCGTGGCAAGGCCATAGTAGTGGTGACCCATGATGACCGCTACTTCCATGTGGGCGACCGCGTTATTAAGTTGCAAGATGGCAAGATCGTGAGCGCTTGTTTACCCGCGAATGTTCCTGCCAATCCTTTTGCCTATGGCGGGTAGAACGCTTATAGGGTTCTCCAGCACGGTGTTATCATTGTATGCCTCCAGATTAACTCTATGAGCCCTCCCAAGTACCAGAATCTGCGAAGTCCTATTCCTGTGTTCCATTCAGAAATAGCTAGCGCCAGGCGCCCTTTTGTGGTTAGGAGACTTCGTAAAGTCGCCATGCCATCCCGCGACTTAATGTCGTCGGACATCGCCAGATAGCACTGGAGATAGCGCTCATTTTCCGATCTCGGAGAACCAGGAGGGAGATCTGTCGGGATATCGCGAGTCCCTGGGTATTTGTAAAACTCTGGCCAGAATTCCTTCAGGCAGGTGCGTTGAAATTTAATAGCATGCTTATCGGTGGATTTGAAACTCAATAGTAACCGAAGATAACTGAGATCCAGATAGGGGCATACCGCGATATGACCAGGCGACAATAACTGTTGCGACCAGAGCGCGATTCCGCGACGTTGACGGAGGAGTAAGAACGCCAATTCAGCGATGTTTTGGCGTGACTGATAGGGCTCCAGGTATGTCTTCAGCGCTATGCGGAGCGCTTCAACATCCGGCCATTGATTTGGATTCAAGATCGAGTCAAGCACGTTGGTGATGGAGTTTCGGGCAATGGCCTCGATCTCCTCTTCAGAAGACCTGCCTCCCACAGCCAGTCCGAGGTGTGCTTTCCAACCGACGGGATCGCCTAGAATGTCTCCACCGATGCCATCAAAGAAGAGACTGGACCGGTTGGGGAGTACCGCCATAATACGAAGAGCCCAAGTATGGTCATAAGTTTCTCCATCGACGAGTAGACGCCGTGCCTGGTCGTCCGCAACATATTGCTCATGGCTTTCTGCGCGTACAATGCGATGGGAAAATCCGAACTCCTTGGCCATGGCATGGGCAAAGCGTGCGTCAAGGTCACGGTGGCCCTTCTGTTTCTGGAACGACTTGTGGGTAACGGCGTGAAAATCGGTCTTCCTCTGGATCAGTGTGGCAAGTATACGCCGGCTGTCAAAACCGCTGCTCAACGGAAGAACGATACCGTCAGTTTGGAGTTGCAGGCAGCGGGTTATGGCTTGTTGAAAACACTCCTCGACATCCCCCACCGCGGTCCGTCCCGCAGGTGTGGTCCCACCGGGAAGCTGATCCAAGTCGAACCATGGTGCCACGGTCATCTTTTCGGAGGTAACATGGAGGGCGCTGCCGGCAGGCACACGTTTAATGCCGTGAGTCAGGGTGTGGTTCCCGATTATCCACGAGGTCTGTAATAGTGATCGCCAACCAAGAAGGTCAGGACGGTAGTCTTCTGTGGTGAGATATCTCGGGTTGGTCGAAAAAATAACGGCCCCCTCTTCCATGCTGCGGTAATAGAGGGTCCCGATTCCTAAGACATCAGTCACCAGTGTCAAGGTGCTGCCGTGTTGTCCAACCACAGCGGCTGAAAAGACGCCGTTATGCTCGTCCCAAAGACGATGCTGCCAGTATCCCAAGATATTTTCGCTTGATGAGTAGGAATGGAGCCGTGGCAGCACGTATCCTCTAAATGCGATGGCACAGGAGGCATCAGGATTTTCGTGGATGAGTCCTGTCCCTGCTGCGTGCAGTGGTGAGGCGGCACTCGCCATAAACCAATTCGGCCCCTGTCGATAGACGTGAGGAGGTGAGGATCGTGATGCCCATTCAACCTGGATCGATCGCCTGGGGTGCCAAATACCTAAAAAGAAATTGTCGCATGCTGCGACTGGTACGGTCTCTGGCCAGTGGAAAGAAATCTTCAGTGCGTGCTCACACTGATTTCGGCGATCGGGATGCGAGGGCGATCTCATGCGTTATCTCGACCCGTGTAACCGAAGAGGATCGCTGATGTTTCTTGCTCGGATTGGAAATTAAGATCAACAGGCTTCGGCATAGGTGACATACGGGATCATAGAGGGTATAAGACCTGGAAACCGATATCGGTAGCACGAAAATTCCTTTATGTTGCTGGTAGTCAACAGGATTGGGTGGACTTTCTGTTTGCTGTTTTTGCTTAATGCCACCTCACCGCACTGAATACGCGAATCGCCGCCTGGAAAGGGGCGGAAGCAGATTGTCGACGCGGTCGCTCGTTGTGTCATATGAACCCCTTGAACCAACGGAGCCAACAGTCGTTCAGAAGCATGGATCACGTCCTTGTATTTGAGCGTTCGCTCCGAGGCTTCGATGGCGTCGCACTGGCGTCCGAGAAATCGTTCTACATTTTGATACTGTTTTCCTGTCAGTGGAGAAATCTCTGAGGTCATAGGCGCTGTCATCAGTTCTTGGTTGAAGTCGTCGAGCGAGAGATGCTCGGATTCCACGATAAGATCAACCTCCTTGTACAACTGTAGTTCCCGGATCAAGTCATTGAGAGAGTGGCAGTATCGGAGGGTACTTTCCAATGGGATATCATTGATTAGAAAAGCACACATATTGTCGATAATGAGAGAAAACCGTACTCCAGGAGGATAGAAAGCTCTAATTGCACAAGAAAATGTGGCTATTTGGCTCAGGAGAAGGAGTTCAGCGAGACCGACTGTGAAGCACAGCCCGTCTCCGAGCCGAGGAGCGGCATGATAACCACCTCCGATATCGTAGTAGAACCGAAGAGGCTCCCCTTGCCGCATTATCTTCTCGATAATCCCTATGATGCCATTTTGATATGGTAGGACTCTGGTCTTGCTGAGGTAGCAGAACTCTCGGCTTGTGAGCACTTCAAATACCAGGCTTGGACGGGGCCGTTCTACTTTGCCGCTTTCATACTGGGATGCGTGAAAGCTGGACATGATGGTTTGCAGGTATGTTGTCAACGCTGAGCGCGTTTCTGCCTGGTCTTTCGCGCTTGGATCAACGCCGGCAGTATTTAACTCGATCATTGCCAATCTTCCTCGACAGATTTATGAGAGTCGATTCTAACTCCTGTAGCTCCTGGCATTATAAATTTAGAATGCATAGTCATACTGAAATGTTAGCTGTATTGCACGAAGAAATGTGCAGAGTGACGTTGCTACTATACATGAGTTACGAGGTATGCCAATACCGCGGAAGGAGATGGGTGTTTCCACCGAAAGTAGGGGAGGGCTTGATGGGAGTGTCTGAAGCCGTTTGCATAGGCCAGGCCATTCAGGCACACCTGTGCGCGTACCTCTAAAGGAGGGATTGTCAGAGGGTAACGTAATTGAGAGACTACATCGCAACTCAATCAGCGTACGAGTTCATTGGAAAGTCTTTCCCATCTCCTGGCGGAACGATCGCTCATTAATATGCCATTCTGGGCTGCAATACTCAGTTTTTGTGCCGCCGGATTTGCCTTTTGCCTTGCCGCCTGGCTCCTAAGCAAACGCCACTATCGATTGCATTCGAGGACTGCTCTCGTCCTCGTCTCCACAGGCTTCGTTTCCTTTTCAAGTGGATTGCTGGTATCTGACGTGCCGCACATCGGTCTCTGGCTTCGAATGCTCTTTTGGGGAGAATTCGCTCAGGTGGCGGCTTTCTCATGGCTTGCCTCCGTCTACTGCCAAGAGCAGGAAAGCTCGCCGCGGGTTGTCGTGATAGCTATGCTATCCGGCATATTTTCCTTACTTCTTTTCACGCCGCTAATCATTCAATTATCCCCCTTCCGTCCTGAAGAGTCCTTGATAGTACTCGGACCTCTAGGCCGAGTGGCCATTATTTTTGTCCTGACCGGGATGGTATTCGGTCTTGCACAGATTGAGGGGGTGCTACGCGGATTGAGGGATCCGTTACGGTATCAGACCAAATTCATACTTATCGGTCTTGGAGGGGTGGCCGGCTATCAAGTCTATGTCCAAACCCAACTACTTCTGATGCCAGTGTGGGATAGCAACCTTTTTCTTGCGGGAGCGGTGATCCAGTTCGCATGCCTGGGGCTCGTGGTATTCGGTGTGACACGGCTGGGTAGTCAGGAAGTCAGCCAGAGACTATATATCTCACCGCAGGCCTTGGTCGGATCGCTGACGGTTGTCTTCGCCGGGTTGTATTTGATGGCGGTTGGAGGTCTTGCGAACTGGTTGCGGGGTACGGGAAGGGAGATTGGACCTGTCGTCAGTTTGGTGGCTGCCTTCTGCGGGGCGGTGGCTCTGGTTATTGTGGCGGCTTCCCGCTCCACCCGGGCAGCGATACACGTCGCAGTTGCCCGGCACTTTTTCCACTCCAAGTACGACTACCGCCTAAAATGGCTTGAAGTTACTGAGGCATTTCGTGGTGCCGATTCTGTTGACACGATCCTGGATCGTCTGTGTGATCTTGTAGGGCATACATTCGGAGCTTCCAAGATATCAATCTGGTTACGATTTGAAGCTGACCATAAATTTCATCAAGTCCGGTCGCTAAACACCGGTATGGTTCCGCTCCCGATCGATGAAAAATTGCCTTCCATAAAGAGGTTGGAGGCTGTGGGGCAGCCGATGCTCGATGACATACTTTCGTCATCCGATCAACGCAATAGGCGAGCGGCCTTGTTAGTACCAATTCTCTGTGGCCGACGACTTCTCGCATTCATTTCTCTCAGCAGAGATCAAGAAGGACGGGAGTACGGTGTAGACGATTGTGACTTGCTGCGGGCGATCGCCAGCCACGTTGGCCTGCTACTAGCCAATGCGCAACTGGCAGAAGAGCGCACTACTAGTGTGGAACTCGAAGCCCTGCATAAGTTCTCCGCTTTCTGCCTGCATGACCTCAAGAATCTTGCGGGGAAGCTCTCTCTCGTGGCGCAAAACGCCCAAGTGCATGGAGGAAGCCCTGCATTCCAACAAGCAGCGATGAAAACGGTTTCCTCCACGGTTCAGCAGATGGCGGGCCTCATTACCAAGCTGTCCTTAAAACCTGTTCAACTCCAGAATCAGGAATTGGTCGACGCCAATGCACTTATTGTCGATATTATCGACCAGCTCAAAGGGGATGCGCAAATGTCCTTTGTCCTAAATTTACGCGTGGTCCCCCCTATCTTGGTTGCACGCGAGCAGTTCCAACAGGTTCTCCTCAATATCATTTTGAACGCGAAGCAGGCGGGCAGGGAAAAGAAGAATACTGTCACGGTGGAGACCTTGTCTGGTCTTGATACGGTGATCCTCATCGTCGCCGATCAAGGTGCCGGCATAGCGCCGGACCGCCTCAGGACGCTGTTTCTCCCCTTCCAGACGAGCAAGAAGGAGGGGATGGGGATCGGCCTCTATCAGTGCAAACAGATGATTGAAGCCCACGGGGGTACGATCCTGGTGCAAAGCCAGTTGAACGCAGGGACGACCATTCGGATAACCCTGCCGGTGGCGAAGATCGATAAGAGCATTGGGCACCAGGCGGATGCGGAAGGCGTGTCAGGGGCTACCATCACGGCCTTGGCTGCCCCCAAAGCGCTATGACTACATTGCAGACGTCGACCAGGCCACGCCTCCTCATCGTTGAGGATGACCCTGATATTCGGGACCAGATGAAGTGGGCCCTTGGAACAGAATACGACATTGCGGAAGCCGATGACCGTGCGACCGCCATCGAGCTGTGCCAGAACCTGCAGCCAACCATTGTGAGCCTGGATCTCGGTTTGCCGCCCGACGTCGATGACGTGATCCAAGGCTTGCAAACGCTTGAAGAAATCTTGACTTTGGAGCCGCTCACAAAGGTAATCGTGGTGACCGGGGATAGCGAGCGGGCACACGCACTTAAAGCTATTCGAATGGGTGCATACGACTATGTGCATAAACCGGTGGAACTGGATACGCTCCGGATTATTTTAGGACGTGCTGCCTACTTGGTTCATCTGGAACGAGAGAATAGGGCGCTTTCCCAGCAGATGGCTCAAGAACCGTACGAGGACATGTTGGGTACCAGCTCGGCCATGCAAAAGGTGTTTGAGACGATCCGCCGGGTTGGAGCGTCAGATATCCCCGTATTGATCCTGGGAGAAAGCGGAACGGGCAAAGAATTGGTAGCGCGTGCGCTTCACCGACAAAAGCATGAGAGCACTAGTCCATTTGTGGCGATCAACTGCAGCGCGATCCCAGAGACGTTGCTCGAGACCGAACTATTTGGGCATGAAAAAGGTGCCTTTACCGGGGCACATATACAAAGAAAGGGACGCGTGGAGGCATCTGCAGGTGGAACCTTATTCCTCGATGAAATCGGGGAAATTCCCCAGGCCTTGCAAGCCAAATTGCTCCGGTTCCTTCAGGAGCATGAGATTGAACGAGTCGGTGGAAGGGATTCCGTGAAAGTTGAAACACGTGTTATTGCTGCGACGAATGTCGATTTGGAGAAAGCCACAGAAGCTGGCCGATTTCGTGAAGACTTGTATTATCGGTTGCGCGGCGTCTGCATTAAGCTACCCCCTCTGCGTGATCGAGGCCGGGATATCGAAGTCTTGGCTATGGCTCTCCTCAACCGTTATGCCGTCGGTGCAAAGAAGCGGGTCGTCGGCTTCACGAAGCAGGCCCTTCGAGCGATGGAAGCCCATCGATGGCCTGGCAATATTCGAGAGTTGGAGAACCGACTGCGGCGGGCCGTTGTGATGGCAGAAGGCAGAATGATCACTCCAGACGACCTGGAACTTGACTCCTCCGTTCGGTATCACGGGGTCACGCTGAAAACTGCTCGGGAAGCTTTGGAACGGGAAATAATTGGGGCGGCCATTACCCGCCACGAGGGAAATATGACACGAGTTGCGCAAGAACTCGGCATAACCAGGCCGACCCTCTACGATTTGATGGCAAAATTGAAGATCGGTGGTCCGCCAAAGACTAGCCTGATGTCCTAACGATCCGCGTTTGGAGGAGAGCAGAGGATCCCATCGAATATGAATCCTATTGGGAATCGGAGTGTGGATTGTCGTGGCACCGAAAGCCAATCGGTAATTGGGACGTCGGATGCATGGACGATCCCCATTGTCGTTCTGGGGTTGTCTCTTGCGGTCATAGGGGGGGTGTATTGGTCTACCGTGCAGGGGCTGGTTCATATGTGGGCCAATTCGGTTACCTATAACCATGGATTTCTCATTGCACCCATTAGCCTTTACCTTGGATGGATGCGTCGTCATGAGTTAGCGAAGGTCACTCCGACCATCAATTTGTGGGGTGCACTCATACTCACATTGGTGGTGTGTGGGTGGCTGCTTGGCCGTATTGTCCATGTCGCGCTACTGGAGCATCTGGGCTTTGTCGCCATTATTCCGGCCGTGGTGCTATTTCTATGGGGGGCGGAATCAGTCCGGGTGCTCGCGTTTCCGCTCGGCTTTTTGATTTTCGCTGTTCCTATGGGCGAAGACCTCATCCCCTGGTTGCAGGACCTCACTTCCGCGTTCATTGTGAAAGGCCTCCAGCTTTCTGGTGTACCGGTGTATATCGAAGGACGAGTATTGGTCATACCATCCGGTACATGGAAAGTCGTCGAATCTTGCAGCGGTATTCGATTCCTCTTTGCCTCCTTGGTCTGCGGATCACTGATTGCCGATTGGGCGTTTGGCAGTTGGCGACGTCGACTGGTATTTATAATTGTCGCTGCTGTTTTCCCTGTCCTCGCTAACGGATTCAGAGCCTACAGCATCGTGATGGCTGCCCATCTCACGAACAATCGCATCGGGGTGGGAGCGGATCACCTAGTCTATGGTTGGGCATTTTTTGGAATCGGTATCGCTCTACTCGCATGGATGGCCGCACGATGGCAAGACCGCGAAGATAATCAACCATCCATTCTTGCTAGGCCAGGCACCCTGAAGAATCACTTTGCTGTCTGCCTAGGAGGTCTGATGGCTGTAGCAATCTGCATCGCAGGAGCTGCGGGCGCAACACACGGCGTTATCAATGAAGACGTGACTGCGGCAGAGGGGTATAGGCTGGAGGTCTCCGTTTCAGAACCGTGGAAGTCCCTTGGGGTGTATCAGTCAGATTGGAAACCCCATTTCCTTGGGGCAGCAGCGGAGCTTACCGAATCCTTCTCCGACGGAACGCGCAAGATGCATCTCTATCTCTTTTATTATCCGTGGGAACGAGAAGGGGCTGAACTGATAAGTTCGCAAAATATCGTAAGTGATCACGAAGGAGTCGAGCTGCCGCGAATAAATGGACGAAAGTGGAATTGGGCCGGGGATGTACAGCGCACGATTGACATTCTAGGGCAACAGTTTGTAGCGCAGGGAGCTTTGCTTCACTCTGGGACGACCAAACGGACTGTGCTGGTGATTTACTGGGTGGATGACCGATTTACGTCGAATAAATACTATGCAAAATTTTTGCAGATAAAAGCTCGTCTTTTCAGCAGGGCAGCACCTTCAGCGGCCCTGATTTTAACTGCGGACTATAGCGCGGACCCTTCTGAAGGCATCGACACAATACAGAGTTTTCTCGATCATGGGACCCTTCCTGCATCATTGCGCCAAGCCGCGTTAGAATCCTCGCTGTAATTTAGTCATAAGCCATGATCTTCCGCCGGATGGCGAGAATGCTTGGCACGATATCTTCCCCGATAAATTAAAATCTCCCGTAATTTTGAGTTGTTTGTCGGTAAAATTTACACTTCATTCCCATAGGTATAGTTAAAAAAATGAATGATTATTCGCATGCTTATATTGATGATCTGATCTGTCGATGAAATCTGTCGATTTTTTTAACTGATATCCTTTTATAACCTTTTGCCAAACCAAGAAGATCGTGCACAAAAAATTTAATAAAATCAAAGTATTAACAAATTGGCAAACAGCTGTTCAGTATGGACAGAGTATTGCATAAGCACCATACTGCCGAGCTGAATTTGTCGCTGGCAACTTAATCAAGGTATCGCTTCCATGAAGAGTAAGGGGGAACAAATGAGAGTAAGGGGGGAACAAATGAGAAAACATATGTGTGCTTTCCGCTTGACGTTAGCGGTGCTAACCAGTGGGTTAACCGGCTTCTCAGTATTCCCAGCGCATGCCACACCGATGCTTCAGCTGGAAGCAACCGGCGTGGCAGCTGTCACGATAACAGATAATGGAATTGGCGATATAAGCCCTTTGCAGGGCGCCGTAACATTTAATGGCGCGCTCGGGGATTTTATTTTGAACGTTACGACAGGATTGAGCAAGCCTCTGCTTGGAACTCCGGCCTTCCCTCATCTGGACCTCAATTCCGTCAATGTTAATTCGTTCAGTGGAGGAACGCTGACGATCAGACTTACCGATACTGGCTTCATTGGCAATCTTCCCACGGTGAACTTTGCGTCCTTGATTGGCGGGACGACTTTCGGAAATGTTTCCTACTCAACGTATATCGCGCAAGGGAACAATCCATTTGCAACAGACACACTCATCAGCAACATGGGGCCGTACGGCAGTGGGTCCTTCTCGGGCGGTCAGTCAAACACCATTTCTCTCCCAAGCGGGCCGTACACATTGACCTTGGTTGCTCAGATTACGCACAGCGGCGCGTTCCAGTCGACAAGCTTTGATGCAGTGCTGAAGGTTCCTGAGCCCAGTTCCATGTTTCTCTTCGTTGCTGGAATCATCGGATTCGGTATGGTTTGCTTTGCGAGACGGCGAGGTTACGCCTCCCTTATCCGGTAAAAAGTCGCCAAGGTGTTGCAGTTCCTAAAGGCCTGTCCCTTCCCTTCGGGAGGGGCAGGCCGTTTTTTTATTGTGAGAATCGATGAGAACCTCGGGCGAAGCCTGCGATTTCAGAAAGCGATCGAGCTGGAATACACGTCTATGACGGATTTTTTTGCAACCAGCAAGTTGCAATGCAAGCAACTGAAAACACGTATGTTTTCTGAGATTTGTCAAATTGATGTCGAAACTTCTTACGTCTTTTACATGACAACTCTCTAAAGGAAGTCAGTAATTCATTGGATTATCAACTCATTAGACTATCTTGTCCGCAATGGTTTCGAACTTGCTAATAGATTAGGCTGAGTAGGGACATTACTTAATCTAGACGCCCAAAAGATAATTGGCTTAACAAAGACGGTCGGCTTGACTTAACCAACAGGAGGGTGACATGAAATCCCATGTTCGATTGAGCGGTCTTATAATCGGGTTTTTCGCAGTATTCGCAATGATGAGTACTGCGATCGCAGCCCCGATTCTTATCATTAACGGAGCAAGTGGGACGAGCGAGCCAGGCACCACTTCGGCGGTCACAACCAATCTTTCAGCTCTCCACGTTGCTGCCGGTAATTCTGTAACCGTGTCCGATGCGGTTCCCGTGAGTCTCGCCGGGTTCACCCAAGTATGGGACGTCCGTTTCAATCCTGCCATTACCGGAGCCCAGCAATCGCAGTACATCAGTTACTTGGCGGGTGGTGGAAATATGTTTGTGATGGGTGAGAACAGTGGGTTCATGACCAGAAACAATTCGGTGCTATCCTTAATTCAGGCAGCAGGTGGCGGAAGCATTAGCTTCGGCGGGGGAAGCTCACTTCAAACGGTTAACGCTCCTGTGAATGGACCGAACGCGGTTTCGCAAGTTAACTATGCTGCGCCTGGCTTCGTTACCTCTGCTGGTACCGGGCAGTTCTTGACACAAGCTGGAAGCGTAGGATCGGCGCTGGGTTTTGCTTCTGGTACACTCGCCAATGCGGCAGCCGGGTCCTTGGCAATCGTGTTTGACGTGAATTTCATGATGGGACAGTTTGATCAACCCGCTTCTCAGAACTTCACCAGGAACCTTATCGGATATGTGGCGGCTGGAGGAAATCCAGGTGGAGGCCAAGTTCCTGAGCCGAACGGAGTTCTCTTGATTGGTAGCATTCTCCTCATGTTTGCCTTGGTTGTGCGTATGCGCTCTCAAGCAGAGGCGATTCGATAGAATTCCATCGGTATGTAGCCATGAGGACCCCTCTGGAAACAGGGGGGTCCTTTTGTTTTTTCGCATTGGCTCCGCAGGGAAACCAGATCACAATGAGTTTGTTGGACAACGTCAGGCCCTGCAGACCGTCGAAGAAGTCGTGCGCTCTAGTTAAGCTCCGTCTCAGAACGGGACCAACGTCAGTTTCTTGGCTAATGAGGAGAACGTTTCGTCAGAGGGGAAATGCCTCGCTTCAACTTATCGGCCGTTCTCCCTTTTGCAGTTCTAGGAGAGTTCGTTTTGCTTCCTCTGAGCCAGGGAAGCTCGGATGAAGCTTGAGGGATTTCTCTAGCGCTTTGCGCGCAAGGTCTTTGTCTCCTTTCCGATACAGAGCCATCCCGTAATGGTATTGAACGGTAGGGTCATTCGGCAGTTTGTCCACGGCTTCTTTATGTAACCTGCTTGCCTTTATATAGGCTGTCTTCTTATAGAGGATCCATCCAAGTGTATCGGCAATATAAGGATCATCTGGCGCCTGCTCTCTGGCAGTCTGGGCATAGGACAGCGCCACATCGAGTTTCGGCTCATCTGCCTCAGCCAAAAGCCATGCAAGATTATTTGCCGCAGGAGCGAACCGGGGGTTGTACTTCAAAGCCTCTTCGTACCGCGTTATGGCCGTTCCTAATTCATTCTTGGTCTGATGGATGATGCCGAGTAGCATGTAGGCAGCGACCAACTTCGGGTTATGCACAAGCGCTGCCTCGAATTCAGCACGAGCTTTATCAAGTTTTCCTGTTCGCTGGTAGAGCTCGCCGAGATTCATGTAGGACGTGATGAGACTACTATCAAGTTCGATCGCTTTCTTGAATGCCGCTTCAGCCTTCAAGTCTTGGTTGGTGACCATGGCGACTCGACCCGCAAGGTTGTGAAGCAAGGCATTGTTCGGCGCCCGCTCTAATTCACGAGCTATTCGGTCGTTGGCCTTCTGCAAGTTTCCTTGAGACACAAAGATGTCGATCATTTCTGAGAGGGCCTCGATAGTCTGCGGGGCAGCCTTGAGTGCCTCTTCGAAGTGCTGAAGCGCCTCCTGTGGTCTTTTGTCTTTCCGAAACAGAACACCGATGCGGTAATGAACTTGAGGGTTGTCGGGAAGTACTTTCAGCAACGCTTCATACACTTGCCGACTCTTACTGAGGTCGCCTTTCCGAAGATACGCGTCTCCAAGCGTGAAGCCGGCCTGAAGGTTTCTTGGATTCAGGCGGATGGCATTTTGCGCCTCTTCGATGGCGAGGTCGTAGGATTCCAGTGCCAGATGAGTAGCCGCCAATGCAGTCCTGCTATCCGTTGATGCCGGAGCTAGACGGACAGCCTCTGAAAACTCCTGGCGGGCTAATGCGAATTGCTGGGTCTGAACGTAGGCTACCCCTAGGAAGTGATGTCCTGCGATGGAATTCGGCTCTTCCCTCGTTACTTCTTGCAGCAAAGGGATAGCTTCTTCCGCTTGTCCTCGTGCCGCGCGCAGACGTCCATCAAGGAAGCGCCCGCTGATATCCTTTTGGTTTTGTCCTAGGATCGTCTTAACCTTTCGCTCTGCCTCATCAAGCCGTCCCATGTCGATTAACTGCCCGATCAATTTATCGCGAGCGAGGATAGAATCCGGCTTAACGTCCACCGCTTTTTGGTAAGTAGCCAGAGCACCAGACTGGTCTCCAACTGCCTTATAGTAATCGGCCAGCAAGACAAGAGGCTTCTCGTCCAATGGCCTCGCTGCAGCCAGTTTCTTAACGACTGCTTCGGCGTCGGCTGCTCTTCCTGCAGCATAGTACAAGGAAACCAGTTTCATGTATGGAGCATCTTGCTCTCCACCGATTTCGATGGCTTTCTTGAACTCCTGTTCTGCTTGGTTCGGATTTCCGAGCAATACGTGAAGATCCCCTAGCGCCATCCTGGCTTCAGCGGACTGCGGATTTGTCGAAGCGGCCAACTCGAGAGTCTGTTGAGCGGATTTTAAATCTTTCAAGCCAATATGCGCCTGGGACAATCCGATATAGGCATGGATGTTCTTGGGGTTCGCTTCAATGGCCTTCTTGAATTCGTCCACACTTCGCTGGAATTCCTTTTGCCCCAGGAGACCTTGCGCCTTGAGGTGGAGTGCTTCTGGGTCCCTGGGCGCAGTTGATAGGATTATCTCAGCCCGGTCGTATGCCTGAATGGGATTGTTCGAGAGGAGATAAATGGCGCCGATTTTGAGCTGCGCCTCACGATGTGACGGTTCTAACTCGACTGCCTTGAGAAGCTCGCTGAAACCCGCTTGCACATTACTCGAACCACCTATCTTGAAATATACGAGCGCGATGCGGTAATGGACATCCGCATCTTTGGGGTCTATCTGGGCTGCATTCTTGAACTCAATCAGGGCTT
Source organism: uncultured Nitrospira sp. (assembly GCA_964579525.1). GTDB lineage: Bacteria > Nitrospirota > Nitrospiria > Nitrospirales > Nitrospiraceae > Nitrospira_D. Next base: position 13,986 of record CAZOHW010000049.1, read on the forward strand.
CCCTATACTGGTCTTTCTCGAAATAACGAAGCCCGCTTTCTTTGTACTGACTCTTCTTTGTCTGTGGCGTCTCCTGAGTGCAGCCAACAACGGCGGAGAGATGGAGGCAGAGGATCAGAAAAATGATGCCAATTGCTGTAGAGGTATTCATGAGAACTAAAAACCAGCGGTAAATCCAACCATTAAGAGTGAACCGTGCAGAATATAGCAAGGAAACAGAAGAGCTACAAGCTAAATAGAAGAGCATTGCAGGAATTAGTTTGCCTCGCAGGGTGTTTCTTGCTGACGGCAGCGTGTGTGAAAGGATTTCCGTTATCTTCAATGAACAGTGAAGAAGCTGAACGCCATTTTATGAAGTGGCGGTTATATGACGTAGGCTTTCCGATATTGAGAGAAGCGGCGGAGTGGTGTCCCTTTGAACAGGAATTAATCTATGGACTTATCCTCGATGGCTCACCGGTTTTTCATAGAGCGAAAGAAAATGCGGTACGGCAAGTTTTGATCGGCTATGTCCATCCGCTACTTCCTGCTGGAACCGCCGGCCTCCGGGCCGGCACCACAGTGCTGAAAGTCAATGAGCAAGACATGAATCAGAAGTCCGCGGAAGAGGCAAGCGAGCTTATCAAACGGGCGACGGCGGCAAAGATACAACCGCTTGAGTTAAACGTTCATGACGGTGTGTCGCTACACACTGCTGAGCTTTTTGCCGTGCCAGCATGCAATTACAGCTTCCATCTTGTCGAGACGGACATCCTAAATGCAACTGCAACCGGCCGTCAGGTAATCGTCTCAACGGGACTGATGCGCGTTATTGCATCGCATGATGAATTAGCATGGGTCCTGGCTCACGAAATTGCCCATAACGTCTTACAACATAGTCAGAACGTCAAGCTTGATGCACTGCTTGAAACCTTTCTGCAGCGAACATTGGGAGAAGTTTCTTTGCCGGTTCACTCACCGCCAAGATGGAAGCTCGAACAGCAGGCTGATTATGTTGCCTTATATTTAATGGCGCGAGCGGGGTATGATCTCGAGGCAGTTGGGGATTTTTGGAATCGATTGGTAGAACCAAGCCAGACTTCCTCTGCGGAAGAATTCTCGCGAACTCATCCTACGAAACCGGAACGGCTTGCCACTTTTCAGCGGACGAAGAAAGAGATCCTGGCGAAAATCCACGCTGGCCAACCGTTGCGGCCTGAGCCGTTTAGTGAGGAGCGGTCTAGTGCCACCCCAGGCCTCTTTCGGCTCAACGAGAGACGCTAGCAAGGGCTGCCTCAGAAGACGACCTGCAGGTGACTTTTCTTATTGATGACGTAGCCTCTCTTTCAGTCGAAATCTGACAAAATCTGCGCCTCTACTAATAGATAGGTTTAGAGAGCGAACCATTAAGTTGGCTGGGCATTACTGTACTTAAGTGTGACCTAAAATATGCTCTTGCTGACCTCATTTGAGCGCGTGCTTTCGTTTCCTGCCGAGTCAACAGCTGTGATCGTAAAGTAATAAGTCGTTCCAACCTGAAGTCCTGTGGCTGTATAAGCGATTGTGCCACTTGGAACGGTTGCGAGAGCGGCTCCGTATACCCCAGGCGTCGTGGATCGATAAACTTTATAGGATCCGAGATCAGGTTCTGTATTTGCCGTCCATGTTAATGTGGCCGAGGATGTCGCCGGTGCATTCAATACGAGCGTCACGTTCACTGTTCTCGTGATTCCTCCTCCTGTCACCGTGATAGCGGACGTGTTGCTTCCGATATTGGCGGTGGCTGTGTTTACGCTCGCGGTGACCATTCCATTACCTGAGCCCGATGTAGGGCTCACCGTCAACCATGACGCGTTGTCGCTCGCAGTCCAGGTGCCGTTTGACGTGACGGAAACCGACTGGTTCACCGGATTGGCTGCGCCTTGGACGGCCGAAAATGTTAGCGAGGAAGGACTGAGTGTAATTGTGGTTGACGCAGGGGAGACTGTTAAGGTCACAGGTACAGACGCCGTGGTAGTACCTACGGCAGTGATAGTAATGGTGGCGCTGTATGTGCCGGCTGTAAGAGCGCCGGTTGCCGCTGTCACGCTGACAGTGCCATTGCCGGTCCCCGAGGTTGGGCCTAGCGTTAGCCAACTGGCGTTGTCGCTAGCGGACCAGGTGAGGGTACCGCCCCCGGTATTGCTGATGCTGAGCGTTTGTGTAACCGGATTACTGTCTCCTGGTTGTGCGGTAAAAGTCAGGCTTGCAGGATTGAGCCCAATGGCTGGATTCGTCGGTGTAGGATGCAGTGGCGCTGGTGTTGAAGAGGCTGCAGGAACGATCATTTGAGCCATACCTGGCATCTCCGACATGAGTCGGCCTAATTGTCGAGGCACCGTGCCGCTTGATGGTGGTGCCCCTCCCGAAGCGGCAGCCGTAAGCCCGGCGCTCTGGCTGGATGGTTTGGAGGTTGCTGTTGCTCCTGCAGAACTTACCGAACTTATGAATGTGGAAGGGGCTCCCTGAATC
>CAZOHW010000050.1:0-16272 GCA_964579525.1 uncultured Nitrospira sp.
GTTGAGCACCGTGTCCATCATGCCGGGCATGGAGGCGCGCGCACCGGATCGCACCGACACCAACAACGGCTTCTCAGGATCGCCGAACTTCATTCCCATTGACCGCTCCACACGTTTCAGCGCGGCCAACGTCGCGTCCCACATCCCCGGTGGATATTTCTTCCCTTGCTTGTCGTATTCGATGCAGGCTTCGGTCGTGATCGTGAAGCCCGGCGGGACGGAGATACGGAGGTTCGTCATCTCGGCCAATCCCGCACCCTTTCCGCCGAGCAATTCTTTCATGTTCGACGTGCCTTCGGCCTTTCCATCGCCGAAATAGTAGACGTATTTCTTTGTCACGTGACTTCTCCTTCTAGAACGAGTGCGCATCAATGAACGAGCGAAGCCCGGTTGCCGTCAGTTGACTCCAATCGAAGCCGGTAGCGGTTCACCAAGAACCACTTTGCCCGTACGCCACCGATGATAATACCGGCGACAAAACACATCAGTATCAATAATCGATAGTCAGCCTGCACACCTTGATCGACATAGTACTGGCCGTCAAGCGCTTTCTTGAGCTTGATGTCAGGCTGAAGATAGTGTGGGGTTCCGCTCGGATCAGAGAGATTGAGCCATTCCGAACAGAGTCTCACAGGTCCATTCGCATCGGGCACTGAATGCCACGTGAGTCGAAGACACACGTCCTCCTTCGCATTAAAGAATTCCGGCGTCCTCACCAAGTCATCCAGGTTGATGCCGCTGAGCTTGAACCCAGCAAAGAGCACAGCATTACACAGCACCATCAGCGCCAGCGAGATCATCAGAGAAAATCGTCGGATCTTGCCCGCCCGACGGGCTTCGTCCGTCATCGGCTGATCCATGATGCCTCCCGCTATCTCAGGTCCTTCTTGAAAACCAGTCTATGTGCTCTCCAATTTCACCTATCGCCCCTGTACCACGATCTTCGAAAAGTCGGCGAACTTCCGGAAAAACTTGTCGACGACATCGGTCAACAACGAAAGACGATTCGTGCGTAACGCAGGCTCATCCACATTCACCATCACCGTCTCGAAAAAGCGATCGATTGGGAGCTTCAACTGGACCAGAGCACGAAGGGCATCCTGATACCGTCTTTCGGCCAACATGGTTCCATAGGTCTGTGCGATTGATTCGAGGGTGATGCACAACTCACGTTCAGCATCGTCACGAAGCAATGCAGGATCCACTGGCCCAAGCTCAGCGGTTTTGACTCCCTCTTTCTTCAAGATATTATTGGCGCGGTTGAACCCGATCATCAATGGATCAAATTCAGGAAGAAAAGCTGTCTTGTGCAAAACCCTCGATCGGGCGGCAACATCGATCAGATCGCATCCTGTTGTTTCATAGCCTGCAAAATTGGTCACCGCCTCAATGACGTCGTCTCGAAGCTGTTCGGTCGTACCCATATAGAAACGAAACCGGTCGAGAACAAATTCAAAGGACTGAGCTACCGCCGACGGCGGCACGGAAACCCTCGTTTTCACACAAGCCGCTGCCTTTTCGATCGCCGTTCGGAGATCGAGCCGTACCTCCCCTTCGAGAAGGATCCGTACAACCGACAGAGCCTGCCGTCTCAACGCAAAGGGGTCTTCAGATCCCTTTGGAATGATACCGGCACAGAAGAACGCCACGATCGTGTCGAGCCGATCGGCCAGTCCCAGTACCTTTCCCTCAATCGTGTCAGGTAATGCCCCGTCCATCCCTCGGGGACTATACTGATCACGGATGGCCCTGCAGACAGGCTGTGCCAACCCATCATGTACTGCATAGTAGCCGCCCATCAGGCCTTGGAGCTCCGGAAATTCTCCCACAATGCCAGAGACCAGGTCTGCCTTACACAATCGGCCTGCCGCCATACAGAACGACACCGATTCCGGTGAAAGCGCAAGATCAGTAGCAAGCGCCTCGGCTAGTTCAGAGACTCGCTCCTGCTTTTGCGCCATCGTGCCAAGCTTCTGATGAAACGTGACTCCGCTCAGCTTCTTCGCACGCTCTTCCAATGTGACTTTTCGATCCTCAGTAAAGAAGAATGTGGCATCGGCTAACCGGGCCGCCAATACTCGCTCATTGCCCTCGCGGATGAGCGACATATTCTTCGCAGGATTGTTGGCGACGGCAATAAACTGGGCTGCCAACCTGCCGGTCTTTTTCTGGCGCAAGGAAAAGAATCCTTGGTGCTCCTTCATCGAGGTCATCAGAATCTCTTCCGGTACTTCCAGATAGGTTTCCTTGAATGACCCAATCAGGGAGATCGGCTGTTCCGTCGAGTAGACGGCTTGATCGAGCAAGCTCTCATCCTTGTTCAGCTGAAATCCGGTCTTGCGGCAAATGGCAGCAATCTGTTCTTCGATCAACTTGCGGCGGCGTTGCGGATCGACAATGACACCTTGGCGTTCCAGGATGCTTACATAGGAAGCGGCATCGCGAACAGCTACCCACTTCCCTCCCCCCAACACCCGATGGCCTTTCGTCTGGTTGGACGCCTTAATCCCGGCTGCTTCAACAGGCAGCACTTTTCCTCCTAAGAGGGCCAGCACCCACCGGACCGGGCGGGCAAAGCGCACCCCGCTTTCATTCCATTTCATCGATTTTGGGAACGCGAGGCCCGATACCAAAGACGGCAGTGTTTCGGTCAGGACTGCGGCAGCCGGGCGACCGGCTTCATGCTTTACGGCAAAGAGATACTCCCCTTTCGGAGTCTGGCGTAGTTGAAGATCTTGAACGGCAACACCCTGGCTCGCCGCAAATCCTAACGCGGCTCTCGTCGGCTGCCCGGTCTGATCGAATGCGACCGCTTTCGACGGCCCTATCGTCTCTTTCGTCATGGAGGTCTGTCTTGCCGCCAGTCCATCAACGACGACGGTCAGCCGACGAGGTGTGCCCATGGTGCGGACGGACTCAAACGTGAGTCGTTGATCGTTGAAGAGGCGCTCTGCCGATTCCTTGAACGAGGCCAACGCGGGAACAATGAACTGATAGGGCAGTTCTTCTACACCGATCTCCAGTAACAACTCAGCCACGGGAGGTGCGGACGCCCGTTTCCCTTTTTGCGGAGCAGCGCTCCGGCGTGCGGTTTTTTTTTGAGTCGCCATAGGCAGTTATCGTTGTCCCGCTCCGACCTTCGAGCGAGACGTCCCAGACTTTGCCGTTTTCTCTCTTCGGTTCAAAAGCGGATGGCCCATGGCAGCCCGCTCTTCGATATACCGTTCGGCACATTGCCTGGCAAGCGCTCGGACTCTGGCGATGTAACCGGTCCGCTCTGCGACACTGATAGCACCACGAGCATCGAGTAGATTGAACGCATGGGAGGACTTAATGCAGTAGTCGTAGGCGGGCAACGTCAACCGCTTATCGGTCTGGACCAAAAGCCGCTTGCACTCCCCTTCATACGACTGAAACATCTGCATCAACATCGGCACATCGCCCTCTTCAAAGTTGTATCGCGAGCCCTGTACCTCGGTTTCATGATGAATGTCGCGATATTTGATCGAGTCGGTCCACGCCAGGTCATACACATTGTTCACTTGCTGCAAATACATGGCGATCCGCTCGGTGCCATAGGTAATTTCGCCTGTGATAGGACTTAGCTCGATCCCACCGATTTCCTGAAAATAGGTGAACTGAGTAATTTCCATTCCATCCAACCGTACTTCCCAGCCCAATCCCCAAGCCCCCAAGGTCGGCGACTCCCAATCGTCCTGGATGAATCGAATGTCGTGCTTCTTCGGATCAATTCCCAGTCGGGACAAGCTCTCGAGATAGAGCTCTTGGATATTGTCGGGAGCCGGTTTCAAGACGACTTGATACTGATAATAATGTTGCAGGCGATTGGGGTTTTCACCGTAGCGACCGTCCGTCGGACGGCGGCAGGGCTGCGCATAGGCCGCCCGCCAGGGCTCTGGTCCAAGCGACCTCAGAAATGTGGCCGGATGAAACGTCCCGGCCCCCATTTCCATGTCATAGGGTTGCTGAACTACACAGCCCTGATCGGCCCAAAATCGATGGAGGGCAAGGATAAGATCTTGAAATGTCACTCGTTAGCGCCTAGTTGTGGATAGTGAACGGATCGTTACACGCGCACAGGCGCCAAGCTAGCAAGAATACTTTTCCCCTGTCAAGGAATACCCGGCCAAGAATCAATAGTTTGCGCCCATGAATCGCATGATCGTAAGGCCCAACTGCACCATACACGTCTGTAGAGACTGGTGAGGCGTCGGTGTTAGGTCGGGATGTCGCGGGTTCCATCATAGGAAGCACGGGATTGGAACGAGAACTTGACCACGTCGCCGTCGCGAACCGGCGAATCTTCTGACCCAATCTTCTTGTTGATGGTGATCAGTGTTTCACGGCTCCTAATATACTGCCCTAGCGGTCCCAGCTGGTCAGGGTGTGCTTCGATCAGTTGCTTCACGGTGGTTGGACCGGTTACCGGAACTTCGAACTCACTCTCCTCAACGGCTGCTCGTAAGGTTTGACCGAATATGTGAATCGCGACCATCGAATCTCTCACCTCGTGAATGGGTTAAGACGTTGCCCAACTTGAGACACAATCGAGAAGGCTAGTTCAGCGCTACTTCTCTTCAGCGGCTTGATAAGACTCCTGAAGCAGCTGGGCCACATGTTTGATCTGGACGGAATTTCCCACGCCGTTCGTGAGCTGAATCATACAGGCCGGACAACTCGTCGCCACCACATTGGCTCCTGTCTGCACGATGGCACGGGCTTTCCGCTCAAAGATCTTTCGCGATGTGTCATAGTCCTTCACAATATAGGTCCCTGCCCCACCGGCACAGCGGTCAGCATCCTGCATTTCGACAAAGTCTACCCCCGGTAGAGACGACAAGATCTGCCGCGGTTCCTTGGTCACCCCTGCCGCTCGCAGATGGCAGGATGAGTGGTACGTCACGCGTTTCGTCGCCGCATCAGCTTGACCCATGGGAGGGTGCTGTGGTGAGCGGGCCACGAATTCAGAAATATGCACGACTTTCCTTGCCAGCGACTCCGCTTGTTGCCGTTCTGCCCCTTCAGGAAAGAGTGTAGGATAGTCCTTGAGCATCAAAGTGCAAGACGCACAACCCGTCACGATTGTCTCGTATGTGGCGAACGATCGGAGATTGAATCTGGCGCCTTCTCGGACAAGATCGGCATGTCCGTAGGTTTGGACTGGCGTCCCTGAACAACGTTGAGGTGGAAGAGCCGGTTCGATTCCATGTTTCTTCAAGACCTCGATCACCGCGTCCCCGACTCCATCATCGAAATAATTGGCTGCACATCCGTGGAAATAGGCGACCGTCCGAGCAGGCAAGGAGTCTGTTCCGAGGGGTGTCAAATGAGCATAGCGCTCGCGCAGGTGCCGTAGTGCGAATTTCGGTAGCACCAGATCGTGCGGCAGTCGCGCTGTCGGAGCCAATCTCTTCATAATCGGCTTCGTGATCCATTCCAACACCCTTCTCATAACAGGACGGTCCCAGATGTGTTGAGTGCGAGCCAGGAAGCGGAGACAGGATTCAAAAGTGGATCCCTTCGCCTGGAGCCTAAAGACCCAACCGGCCGGTTGGTTGGGATGCTCGGCCCGCTTTTGAAGAATCAGATCTGCTACATCCACACCGGCTGGACAGATTGTCCGGCAGGATTTGCAATTCAGACAGGCTTCGACGACCCGTTTGGAATTGAGATAGCTATAGTCTTTTGAGGTGACGATTTCAAACCAGCCGCGTGAGCTCATATCCTCGGATTGAAAGACATCATACACGGGACAGACCGAGTTGCATTTCGCACAGGTGGCACAGGATTTTGAGAGTCTCGTATAGTCGATATGGTCGGTAAACGAGGCATCGCTCAACTTGATCCCGGGGTTGAGTACGTTCCCGGCATCGAACGATTGTTTAACCCGAACAAACAAGTCGTACAGTTCCTCACCGAACATGGTCTTCACGAATTCGGCCCTGACGCGGCCATCCCCATGTTCGCCACAGATGGACCCACCGAACCGAGTCAGAACGGTTGAGTGAACATCCTGATAGGCCTGCACCATCTTATCGAAATCGTCGCGATCATTGACATCCAGCAGTGGTACGATGTGGGCATTTCCATTTCCGATATGACCGAAGATCGCAACCGGAACCTGCTGCCCATCGAAAAATCGTTCCAAGTATCGAATCAGCTCGCTGATCCGCTCAGCCGGGACAACGACATCGTCCACAAAATTGATCGGCTTCTTCTTTGAGTCAAATCGATAGAGCGTCGGATAGAGCGCTTTCCTGGCTTTCCACAATTGCTCACGCCGCTCGGCATCGAACGCGAGGGTTGGCTCTGACGCGAGCTTGTAGGGACGACAGATGACGGTCATCGCCTCGGCACGCTTCTGAAGGTCGACCTCCAGTGAATCCGCATCCAGCTCGATGAGCAATGTGGCAGCGGCATCAGCCGGAATGCCATGTTTTCCTCGCCCGATCAAGTTGAGCGTATTGGCGTCCATAACTTCCAAGGCGCTCGGACGCAACGTCAGCAGTCGCGGCACCGCCTCGCCGACTTCTTCAAGACTCCGGAAATGAATCAGCGCCGTCAGCGTGGCCTTGGGCTTCTCAACCAGGGTCAGGGTGGCTTCACTCACAATCCCCAACGTACCTTCACTCCCCACGAATAGCTTTGGGAGGTCAAATTGGCCCCGTGCAAGACCATCGGCAATCCCAAAGAGATTATAGCCACAGCTGTTCTTACTCACAGTCGGCCGCTTCGCCGCGATGAGGGTGGCATGGGCCTGTATCAGGACAAGGACGTTTCGCAACGCAGGCACCGTCGTCAGCAAGCGCGCAAGTGCTGGATCATCGAGCGCATACGAACGCGCTTCAATCCAGGATGAGGAGGTCAGGCACAGTCGGAGACTCCGCACATTGTCCTTAACCGATCCATAACGAAGGGTATGGGGTCCTGAAGAGTTGTTGGCGATCATGCCGCCGAGTTTGCACATCTCGCCGCTCGAGGGATCTGGACCGAACAGCAATCCCCCTGGGCTGAGTTGCCTATTCAATTCCGCCAACACAATGCCAGGCTGGACCCTGACCCATCGCTCCTCCCGATTCACTTCAAGAACCCGATTGAGGCGTGAGACATCAAGAATGATCCCCGACCCAATCGCGGAACCGGTCAGATTTGTCCCGGCTGCCCGAGGGGTGAGCGGAATGCCTCGCGACACCGCATAGCCGATTGTCGAGGCAATATCATCCTCTGACTCCACCAGGACGACTGCCTGCGGCGGGATCCGATAGATGCTGGCATCCACCGCATAGGCCGTAATGGTCGGTAGGTCGTCTTTTACTTTCGCTGAGCCCAAGAGGGTGCGAAGATCATTGGCGACCGCGCGGGACCTGGTCGGTTGGATCAGTGTGGGGGAAGCCATAGGAACCTGCTCATTCTAAATAGCAGCCCTGGAAAGGACAAGACCGTTGTCCCTCCAGCCCAAAATCTCCTACAATGCGCATGAGCGACATAGGACATGGATCGACCGGCGTTATACGTGACTCGCCTCCTCCCTCAGCCAGTACTTGACGCCATTCCACCACGGTACCGTCTGCTCACCACCCCCACAGATCGTTCACCGACCGAAGCGGAACTTCAACAAGGGTTTGCGGATGCCGACGCCGTCATCTGCACCTTGACAGATCGCATCGACGCATCGCTACTGGGCTTCACGACACGACTGAAGATCATCGCTAACTACGCTGTCGGGTACAACAACATCGATCTGGCAACTGCGGCACAGCGTGGCATTACCGTCAGCAATACACCAGACGTATTGACAGAGACTACAGCCGACCTCACGTGGGCTCTTCTGCTTGCCGTTTCCCGACGAGTGGTGGAAGGAGACCGCTGGGTTCGTACCGGCACATGGCCGGGATGGAGACCGACACAAATGCTCGGCGCTGAGGTATCGGGCAAGATACTCGGTATCATCGGGATGGGGCGCATCGGACAGGCAGTCGCACGACGTGCTGTGGGATTTGGGATGCCCGTGATTTATGCGGGACACCAATCCGTGTCTGCTCCAGCTGGCGCAGCTTGGACGCAACGATCCCTGACCGAGGTGCTTGCAGAATCCGACTTCCTCTCCCTTCACGTGCCGCTCACTGATGCCACACGTCATCTCATCGGCCGACAGGAATTGGCCACCATGAAACCGACGTCGTTCCTCATCAATACTTCAAGAGGTCCGGTGATCGACGAAACGGCGTTGGTTTCGGCGCTTAAGACAGGTGTGCTCGCAGGCGCTGGGCTAGATGTGTATGAACAAGAACCGATGGTCGCAACGGAACTGTGCTCCCTGCCGAATGTGGTCCTTCTTCCTCACCTCGGATCGGCAACGCTCGACACTCGCGTGCGCATGGGGCTCATCTGCCTCGCCAACATTGCCGCGGTCCTGGAGGGCCGGCTGGCACCGAATCGAGTGATCTGAGACGTGCGGTTGATCGAATGAAGGATGGACCTGCGTGCTTACGAGGCATGCCGAAAACCCATGTTTCCCCCCATGTGTTTTCCCTTCAAGGCCGCCAGGCGCTGCGGGACATCATGGAAAGATGGGATGGATTGGAATGTATCGGTGGCTTTGTCCCATTGTTCTTTTTCCTCATACAGGAGGCCGAGCTCATAACGGATCGCTTGGCCTTTTGCTCCCTGGCAACGGGGATCGCCTAATATGGCTTCAATCCCACGAATCGCCTGGGCAATATGGTGTTGTTCCTTGAGACAGAGTGCTGTCATGAGCGCGGAATCGAGATAGAATACATCATTCTTTATGGACACTTGAAACGCAGCATGTGCCTCCTCATACAACCCCATATTCTTGTACGCTACTCCCAACGTGTAATACGCATCGTAGTCAGGCTGTAAAGAAGCTGTCTCGGCCGGACTCGGCTGAGCGGTTGTAAGCGTTTGAGCATCGTGTGAGCCGTGCGCCTCATGAAACGATCCGTCAGGATGATGTGCCAGCATCTCTCCAGCGAAACCGTCCATGACATCCGATTGGGCCCCCGCTACTGAAAACTCCCCGTTATGCCGAGCCAGACTGCTGTTTGCCTCTGCAGCACCAGCTGGCTCGGCGCTCTCCATTGCGCCAGTCGCGAGAGCCACTAGGTTGCCCGATGCTTCGCTCGGTGCATCATCGCCGGACATGCCATGTGATTTTTCAACCCGGCCTCCCTTGATCCGATCCGCAAGTCGATCGATGAGGACCGGATCTGTTGAAAGTGCCCGAACCTTGTCGAAGAGTTCTTCGTGAAGACTCTCCAGCCCTGGCTCAGGATGTTCCAACAACAGCTCGATTGCCTTGGCATACTGGGCCGCTGCCGCCGACGCCTCACCTTTTTCCTCATACAACTCTCCCAACAACTCCAAGATTGGCACGGAATCCGGCTGAATCAATAGGAACTCCTGGATCAGCGATTCGGCTAACACAAATTCGTGCGCCCGTAGCGCGGCCCCCGCAAGAAAGCGGTACTCTCCCAGAGCGATCTGAACATCCCCGCGTTGTAGATGCAGCCGGGCCAGTAACTGACAGACTTGCGGATTGCCAGGCTCTCTGGTGAGCATTTGATTCAGAATGGCCTCCGCCCCTGCATATTGTTTCTCTTCGATCCGTCTGGTGGCCTCAGCCAACAGATCAAGGGGCTCCGAGGATTTCACAACAGGCGTGACAGAGTTCGGCTTCGACGCCTTGGCCGCCCCCGTGCTGTTTTTTTGGATGCTGTCGACAAACTGAGCCGCTTCGCTGTTGTGAGGATCGATACGGAGGACCGCCAGATAGGCATCTTTTGCTTCGTCGTACCGCCCTTGTGCGGATCGTTCTCGTCCCAATTGGAGATAGACCTTCGTCGCTTCATCCTGCAAATTTTCTTGCACGCAGAGTTCGGCGACACGCTGTTGCGCACTGAGATTGGAGGGATCATAGCTGACGATCTTCTTATAAATCTCGAGCGCCTCTTTGCCACGCCGCTCTTTCAGATAGTACTTGCCCAGTGTCTGATAATCTTGTATCGCACTACTGACCAGTCCGCGTTCGGCATTCAGATCACCCAAATGGCGGTAGACTTCGTAGCGAGACGGATCGCACTTGAGGACCTTCTTAAAGGCGGCGATGGCTTTCAGGATGGCTCCCTCTACCCTGAAGGCCGATGCGGCCTGAAGAAATGCCATCGCTGCTTCAGACTGAGCATTCCGTTTGAGCTGCAAATCACCGATTGAATTATAGATACTGCCATCGGCAGGAGCATCGATCGCCATTTTTTTCCATTCGGCAATCGCCGCTTCATACTGTCCTCGCGATGCAAGGAGCTGAGCTTGTTGAAGAACCCGACTTCGGTCTACCGACATGACCACCCTGGCTGAAATAGAATGGTCAAACGCTAACAGTCTTCAGGGGTTTTGTCGAGAAAAGGGAAGATTCACACGGGGAATGACTCGGAGGGAACAGGCCTCAATCCCCTTCAACAATACATGATTTTACTTAGGCTTATTGAGTGAGGGCCCCCGCCTCTGAAGACGGGGGCCGACTTCACACCATTTCTCGAAGGAGAACCCGCTTGTAAACAGAGCCTCACGCCTGTGCCGGGTGAGACCATGTATTTGAGCTCACGTCTCTCTTATGATGCAGCAATGGCTGATTTCAGCACATTGGCCGCCTGAGGCCCTTTCGCTCCCTGAACGATATCAAACTCGACATTCTCTCCTTCCTTGAGCGTCTTGAACCCTTCGCCTTGCAACGCGGAATAGTGCACAAACACGTCTTCCCCGCTATCCAGCCGAATGAATCCAAACCCTTTTCGATCGTTGAACCACTTGACCGTTCCTTTAGTCTTCACAACTCCCTCCTTTTTCAACGACTCCACATGGTTATACAGCTGGACCTCACAATCCCTTCAACCGAAAACGATAGGCGAGAATCGATTCGACAGGAGTACAACGACTGAGATGGATGGGCACCCGAAGGAGAGATAAATCGTTCACAGTACCCATGCGTGATGATCAAAAACCGCGCAGCATGTACCATTCGGTGGGGCATTCTGTCAAGTGATTCTTTCAGTGCGAGATTTTTCCCCATGTTTACAAGGGGGAAGGACTCACCTATAGTGTCTCGAACTCTCCCACGGTTGTGATATACCCAGTGATTTTACGAACGCTGCTGGATCGCTACATTTTTATCGAACTTCTCTCCCCCTTCGGCCTCAGCCTCGGCGCACTATGCTTCGTCATGCTGACAAAAGAGTTGCTGCGACTTGTCGAACTTCTGGTTTCCAAAGGAGTGGGATTCTGGTCGGTACTCAAAGTGATTGCGATGTTGCTCCCCTCCGGCTTGGTGCTTACTCTCCCGATTGCCGGCCTCATCGCCTCTGTTACGGCATTCGGACGGTTATCCTTTGACAAGGAACTCGTTGCCATGCGGGCCGCGGGACTGAGCCTCTATCGTCTGTCTCAACCGGTTTTCCTGTTCTCCCTCGGTGTCTTTTTTCTCACATTGTTTCTCTCCCAATGGGGACAACCCTGGAGTTCCCTCAACTTAAAAAAGGTTGCCCTGAATCTTCTGAAAGACCAACTCGTCCTCGCGTTGGAACGGGGCACGTTCAATGAGCCCATTCCACACATGATGATTTACGTGCCTGAAAGAGAACCTGGTCGCCCCATCGACGGTATTTTTATCTCGGATGAACGCGTACCCGACGAACCTCGAGTCATCGTGGCAGAACAATATGAAATTGCTATTGATTCCGTGAATGGACAAGTGGCACTTCGATTAGTCAACGGGATGATTCACAGCCGCCCGCAGCAGGTCGATCAGTTCAGACAAATCTCCTTCGCCAGCTATGACATCAAGATCGATTTGAGTCTCAGCAGTTATTCGGCGACGGAAGAACGTCCGACCTACGAACAGATCATGGCCAAGCTGGCCCAGTCAGACGGGAAGGATGGCTGGGCGCTTCGCCGTTTGATGGAATATTACAAAGATCTGGCATTTCCAACGGCATCACTTGTATTTTGTCTCTTGGGGGTGCCCGTCGGCATTGTCTCCAAACGCTCCGGCCGGATTGGTGGATTTGCAGTTGGTGTCGTGATCATCATTACTTTCTATCTCCTGAATGTCTGGTGCGATTTTTTGGTGACCGCGTTGATCCTTTCCCCGTTCTGGGGCGCCTGGCTACCGAATGCACTGTTTGCCTTCATTACCATCACCTTGTTCTACAAAATGAGCCGACAGTAGCGTCATGACGATCTTGTTCCGCTATATCATTCGTGAATACGCAAAGATTTTCGGGATGTGCTTCTCGGGGTTGGTCACGATTTATCTGGTGATCGACTTTTTTGAGAAGGTCCGACGATTTCTCCGTTACGATTCCGGCATGATGCCCATCCTGATCTATTTTGGACTGAAAATCCCGAGCATTTCGTTCCAGGTCGCTCCATTTGCCATTTTAGTGGCCACCTTACTAACTCTCGGCCTTCTTGCTCGTAGTAATGAGATCACCGCAATGCGAAGCTGTGGCGTGAGCCTCTTGTGGATGACGTCTCCGTTTCTCCTATTTGCCGGCAGCGTCGCGCTGGTTTTACTCGTCTTCAGCTCGACCGTGATCCCTCTGGCCGCAGAGAAAGCTGAAGAAGTGCGTCAGATCCAAATCGAACAGAAACCAGGTCCGGTGACCTTGACCGCAACGCAGCCCTGGGCCAGGATCAGCGCGGATACACTCATGAAAGTCACTGAGGTGACCCGACAAGGAGAAACCCTGCGGGGAGTACGAATTTTTCACTTCGCCGCCCCATTTCGCATCGATCGAATCACAGAGGCTGTAGATGGGTCCTACACCCCAGAGGGGTGGGTTCTCCACAACGGAAATGAACGACAGTTTTATCCTGACGGGACGATCAAGCTGTCGGTCTTCACCGAACAGCAGCTCAACATCCCATTAATTCCGGACGATTTTTCGACCTCACTCATGGGGAACTCAGACGCTATGACCTTTACCGAAATCCAAGATTACCTCGGACGATTTCAGGACCAAGGTTTCTCATTCGCCCGTCTCTTAACGGATTATTACGGACGAGTCGCGTTTCCCCTCGTCACCATCGTGATGGCCCTCGTCGGTCTTGCATTAAGCCTCCGGCGAAGCGGATCACGCGGGGGAAGCATGGCCGCAGGCATTGGACAAGCCTTCATCATCGGATTCTGTTATTGGACAACACATTCCGTCTCGATCGCACTGGGACGGGGAGGTGCCTTGGCCCCGATCCTTGCCGGATGGATGGCCAACATTCTGTTTCTCAGTTTTGGGCTATACCTTTTGCTCAAGGTTCGCTACTAAACATCTGATTCCTAGTTGACTGTCTACCGGTCTTCCGGTAAGTAAGGGCGCCGAGGGTGCCTAAAGGAGAATAACTATGGCCTCACGCGTGGTGATCACAGGTTTAGGTGTCGTCTCTCCCATTGGAATTGGAACGAGTGAATTCTGGAAAGCTGCGCTGACCGGTCGCTCAGGCGTGACCGCCATCCCGTCCCTGGGATGGTTTCCCATGTCTGGATATCGATCACGCGTTGCCGGCCAGGTTCATAATTTTGCTCCTGAACAGTACTTATCTGCCATACAAGCCAACCGTGTGGATCGATACGCCCAGTTCGCCCTCGTCTCTGCAAAGGAAGCGCTCGCCGATTCCGGCTTGATTATGGCCAAGGAAGCCCCGCATCGTGTGGGTGTGATCGTCGGTGCCGGTATGGGTGGAATGGTCATGGGCGAACGGGAAATCACGCAACTGTTTAAGACCCAACGACCTCATCGGGTCCATCCCAATTTTATTCCAACCATCACGCTGAATTCCGCATCCGGTATCGTCGCCATGGCCCATGGCGCAAAGGGGCCGAATCTCACGATTTCAACAGCCTGCTCGTCTAGTGCCCATGCGATTGGTCAAGCGCTCCATAGTATTCGGACCGGTCAAGCCGATGTGATCATCGTCGTCGGAGCCGACGCCAGCATTACCCCCTTGGTCTTCGCCGGCTTTTGTTCCTTGCGT
Source organism: uncultured Nitrospira sp. (assembly GCA_964579525.1). Lineage (GTDB taxonomy): Bacteria > Nitrospirota > Nitrospiria > Nitrospirales > Nitrospiraceae > Nitrospira_D. The sequence continues at coordinate 14,068 of CAZOHW010000050.1, forward strand.
GCATTGTCCAGCGAGTTTAATGAGCGTCCTGAACAAGCGTCACGTCCGTTCGATCGGCGCCGCGATGGGTTTGTCATGGGCGAAGGGGCTGCAGCCTTGATCATTGAATCATGGGCCCATGCAAAAAAACGAAAGGCACGTGTCTACGCCGAAGTTGCCGGATACGCGGCAACTAGTGAAGCCTATCATATGGTCATTCCGCAGGAAGACGGGCAAGAAATCTGCACCACCATGAAAATCGGGTTGAAATCCGCAGGGATTACTTCAGATCAAGTCGACTATATCAACGCCCACGCGACGTCGACAACCATCGGTGATGCCGTCGAGACCAAAGCTATTAAAAGCCTCTTTAAGAATCGCGCGGACAAAATCGCCATCAATGCCACAAAATCGCTCATCGGCCACACGCTAGGCGCAGCTGGAGCGCTCGGTGCTGTCGCCACCACATTGGCGATACATACGGGGCAGATTCATCCGACGGCCAACTATGAGGAACCAGATCCAGATTGTCGCTTAGCCGGGATCCGACGCGCCGTGCAAGAGCGAAAGATTCGCTATGCACTGTTGAACGCATTCGGCTTCGGCAGTAACAATGCCACGGTCGTCTTTAAGAAATTTGTGGCTTAAGAGTTAAGAAAACAGATACCAACAGAGACAACTTTGCTCGCCGAACCCTGGTGCGATGCACCATCATTCCAGTGAAGGAGCTTCTATAATGAGTGAATTGACTGATCGCGCGGTGACTGAAAAAATCGTCCAAGCCCTTGCTACGTACTTAAAGCGGGATCCCGCAACCATCACCGAGTCGCATCACCTTCGTGACGACCTTGGACTTGACTCAGTCGCTGTGATCGAGCTGCTGTTTGAGATCGAAGAACGATTTAAACTACAAATTCCCGATCAAGACCTCCCTGGATTGAGTACGGTGGGATCCGTGGCAGCCTACGTGCAACGGCGATTGGCCGAGCCAAAGCAGGAGGTACAGGCTGCGGCCGATACGGTCGTGAAGCCAGTTCGAGCAAAGTCTTCATCAGCAAAGTCACAGGCGAAGTCCATCCCGTCAAAGTCAGGGACAAAAAAGCCTGCCTCTAAACCTGCCACCCCCAAAAAAGCCAAAACCGTGTCATCCGCCATAACGAAGAAGAAGAAGAAGAAAGTTGGGACCCGATGAGCAAGCCACAATTGCCCAACCTGATTACCCTTGCGCAAATCCACGACGTGGTCGGAGGCACGATTCACGGCAACGACCAAACTCCGATCTCGGATTTAACAAGCCTCGGTGAAGCCAATCCCAACGCCTTGTCGTTCGTGACCAACGACAAGATGTTGAAAGCCGCCATACAGCTTCCTGTTGCAGCCCTGCTGGTCCACCGGCATCAACCGGATCTTTCCGTTCCACAGATTGTCGTCGACAATCCAATGCTGGCATTTGCCCGCGTCGCACAGACGTTTTTCGTCCGACCGATGGCGCCACGTGGCATTGCCGAGAACATCTCCCGAGGTTCCGATGTCCACATAGGGTCAGATCCCTCGATCTGGCCGTTTGTCACACTTGGCGACCGCGTCACAATTGGACATCGTGTCACGCTCTACCCAGGCGTCTATATTGGATCCGATTGCACGATTGGCGACGACTCCATCCTCTACCCTAATGTGACGGTCCGGGAAAGCTGTACGATTGGTTCGCGCGTAATCATCCATAGTGGATCGGTGATCGGAGCGGATGGATTCGGATACGTTCAGCACCAAGGACGCCATCACAAAATTCCGCAGCTCGGTAGTGTGGCGATTGGAGATGACGTGGAAGTCGGAGCCAACGTCACGATTGACCGTGCCACATTCGGACGAACAGTCATCAAACAAGGCACCAAGATCGATAATCTGGTTCAAGTTGCCCATAATGTTACGGTCGGGGAACATTGTATCCTCGTCGCACAGGTTGGGATTGCCGGGAGCACGAAGATCGGCCACCATGTGATGATCGGAGGCCAAGCGGGACTGGCCGATCATCTCACGATCGGCGACCAAGTCATGATCGCAGCCAAAGCGGGAGTGAATCGGAGTGTGGAGTCTAATCAAGTTGTCGGCGGGATTCCGGCCATGCCTCGGGATAAAGCGCTACGAATCCAAGGAGGAATTTTTCAGCTTCCGGAGATGAAAGAGCTGGTCCGCAATTTAGAACAACGCGTCACAGCTCTTGAAGGG
>CAZOHW010000051.1:0-15837 GCA_964579525.1 uncultured Nitrospira sp.
GTCCTACGCTGAGCAGTGCTGCAGTGATAGTCTGTCCAGCCGACGCCCCAGAGCCCAGCAACCAAAACCCAATCGCCACCCCTGCCAAGATGTAAACCACTTCCGCAATGGTCATGGTCGTCTTGGCAATCACCACGGAGGCACCACCTTCCGAGATCGGAACCTGATAGTTCTTGTGCAACAGATAGACTTTGAGCGGTTCACCGCCGACAAATGCCGTGGGTGTGGTGATATTGACGACTTCTCCTGCCATCCGGATCGTCATAAGCCTCCAAAACGGCACCTCTTGAGCCGCTCGGCCCAACACGACTTTCCATCCATAGGCTTCAATCGCATACATGAAAATGGACGGGATAAGGATGGCCAATAACGTGATGGGGCCCAGCCTGGACGCGGCCTCGTAGATATTGCCTGGGCCAATATGCCAGACGAGAAGACCAAGAACGATGAGACCAAGGGTCAGTAAGAAATAGCGCAGCACGGTCGTAGGATGAATTCTATCTCTCTATTATTGCCGAGGAGATGCGACTGCGGACGGACGAATGACCCAACACATGACACCAGCAAAGGCCAGAGAACCGGCTGCGGCGAACAAGAGAAACCAATCCAGCTTGCCAAAGAGAGCAAAGCCCAGCAGAGAGACGGAGAAATCCCGATTGGCGACGTTCTTCAGCATAAAATCCGACCAAGCTGCATGATCCGGGGTTCGCCATCCGCTGGCAGCTTTGATCTTCTGGCCTTTTTCCACCAACAAAAATGAAAGGCCGTTCCCCACCACCGCCACGGCACCGAGCGCCAACGCTACCCAATCATACTCTTGTCCGACCCTCGTCATATAGAGTCCAACGGCAATCCCTGCAAAGATCGCCATATGGACGAAGTTGTCCAAGGCAATATCGAGCCATGCCCCGAACGGCGACTCCGTGAATGTCAGCCGCGCGACTTCTCCATCGCAACAATCGATGACGGCCGCCAATTGGAACAGCAGTGCGGCAATCACCCCGGCACTGTACGTCCCAAGGCCAAACCCCACCGCCGATGCCAGACCGACCAATGCCGCCAGAATCGTAATGGAGTTGGGAGACAGCCCAATGGCCAAAAACACACGCGTAAACCACCGAGAAAGCTTACGATTGAAGTATCGATCGACAAATCCTTCAAACTCCCCCTTGAGAGAGCTAAAGAGTTTCTTCTCTGCCGTCCGAACGTCGGAAACCGTCCGAACCTCCTGATACCACATCCCCCGCTTTTCATCGGTCGTCAGGACGCGCACCCGACCATCGGCTGCAGCTCGCTCCAGCCAATGGCGAAATGGGGGTCGTCCCTTTTCCGATATGGCCTGACTCGCAGCACCCATCAGATGGGCAGGCATGACAATCAGTTCGGCACCATAGGGCGCTGAATCATCAAAATGTGCGGGAGCAAGGGCCATCAACTGGGTCGACTGGACTTTCAATCGTACCCCCCGCCGCAACATCAGCGGTTCGGCATCTCCGAGCGACGGCAGAGCCACGATGATCGCATCGCCATCCTTCACGTCTCGCCGTAATTGTTCGACCAGCTCTCGCGAAAATACGCTATTGACGCTTGCCACCAAGGCAAAGCCGCGCACTTCAGCAGCCAAGACCTCCCAGGTCCGTCCGTCGTCGAGCGGAAACTCACGGATCGGCATCCATCGGACAGGAATCGTAACGCGGGGGCCTTTCCCGAGCGCTTGTTTGAGCTGTTCCTCTTCCGAACCAGCGAGGACAATCAGTTGACGAATCCCAGCCCGCTGGAGCGTCAGCACCGCGCGCTGAAACAACCCGACTCCCACGACATTGGCCAGCGACCCGACCTCGCCCACGTGGTGTCCGATCGGTCCACTGAACACACCTACGGAAGGCAGTAAAATCGCCGTGGTCAGCCCTTGGATTTCAACTTTCTTCTGAAGGGTACTTTCACTCATCCCGTACACCAGGCCGACATCCCGCGCATGGGAAACTGTCTCATAATCTTGGCAAAACGTCCAATTCAGCTTTTTTTATATCTTCGACGAAATCAATTTCAGTCCAGGGGCATCCTCCGATCTTCTCACATCCTACCTTCACATCCTGAAAATACTGCAGCAGCGCGTCTTCATACTCCATGTTCCAGGCCCCCTTGTCGATATACCCTTGGAGCGACGCGATCACGCGAGGGGTGTCGGCATGCCTCACCCGAAGAAAACCCACACCCTCTCCAGCATAGTCGTACTGTTCAGGCATCTTCTTGGTGAGCGCAATGACTCGACCACCCGCAACGACGACCATACATTCTTCCCCGGTCTGCTTGACCGACTCATCCATCAACAGCGCATTCTCAAAAGAGGACGTCACGAGGCGCCGAAGGATGTCTCGATGAAACAAGACATCGGCATCCATGACGATGACATCGTCGTTCAGTACGGTTCGCGCGATCCAGAGAGAAGAAATACTGCCTCGGTGAAATTGGTCGTTGACGAGGAAGTTGACCGTGACGCCGCACAAATCCTTCGCCACGGCATCACGAATCATCTCCTGCTTGTATCCGACGACGATATCCACATGCCTGATCCCAACACTGGCCAGAGCGGTTAAGTACCGATGCAGCAATGAGCGGCCGCCGATCTCGATAAGACATTTCGGGCGATGCTGGGTCACTTCCCACAGACGTTTCCCGATCCCGGCGGCAAGAATGATCGCCTTCATGCTGGTTTGCAGGCCTGTTCAAAGGCATCGAGAAAGCCGGCGAACTGGGCCTCGCTCAACGCTCCCATGTTGGCCACACGAAACACTTTATGTTCGAGATTTCCTTGGCCGGCATAGATCACATAGCCTTGCTGCTTGAGCCGATCGTGCAAGGACTGGTAGGACACACCGTCCGGTAGGTAATACGCCGTGATGGTGTTCGATTGCCGGTCTGCAGAAAGCATCGCCTTCACCCCGAGTTTGGCCATTCGTTCGCGAATCATCGTGGCCATGTGCTTGTATCGTTGGACGCGATTGGCGACTCCCTCCTCAAGCAACTCACTCAAGGCTTCATCGAAGGCATAGTAGACCTGGACCGCAGGAGTGAAGGGAATCGTCCCTCGTCCCTCCTGATCGATGTAGTGCATGAGATGGAGGTACCAGGACCGTTTCGGGTATGAGCGCATCTTCTCGATAAAGCCCTTTCGCACAAGGACGAACGAGACCCCTGGGAAACCTTGAATGCACTTCCCCGCCGTCCCAGTCACCATATAGATATGCGATTTGGCGATATCGAGCGTTTCGCCCGCCAACGCGCTGACGGCATCCAGGACGAAGACACGATTCTGACTATCGACGATCTCGGCGATTTCATGGACAGGGTTGAGAAGCCCGGTCGTCGTTTCATGGTGCACCATGCCGACGACATGCACCTCCGGATGTTGCCGCAGCGCGAGGAGCAACTTTTCAGGATCGGGCCGAACGGTCCATTCATACTTCAATTCGCTCGCACCCAGGCGATGCAGCCCGATGATCTGCGACATCCGCTCGCCATACACCCCGTTATTTAGGATGAGGATCCGCCGGCCATGCGGCAACGACGACATGAGCGCCGCTTCAACCGCCGACGTCCCAGACCCGGTAATCACCACCGCGACATAGTCTGACTCCGCCCCGGGCACAAAGGCCTGTAAGAGCTTGGTTTGGATCCGGTGGAGCAGCTCCGTAAACTCCGCTTCTCGATGGCAGATGTCCGGTCTCAGCAACGCCTGCCGCACTCGTTCGCTGACATTCACCGGACCAGGATTTAGGAGAACCACTCTTCGCTCCTTCCTCTTCTAAGAGAGCATCATGGACTTCCCTTTACCGCGCATTGACCGGGCACGCTCATTCCACCCGCCTACCCCACGTCGCCGAGACTCCGTCGTGCCCGAGTCGTGTGCGGGCAGCGAGCACAAGGGAAGTCCATGACATTCCCTTACCCCTCAATCGCATTCATGAACCGTTTCGTGATGTCCGGTGGTTCGAGCAGCACACGGCCGGCGTCTTCGACGAATTCGTTCACCTTGATCAGCAGCATGCTGGGCCCGTCTTTTTTCAACAGATCTTTGAATTCGTACACCAGATCGTCGCGATCAAGCACTCGCACCACATTGACGTAGCCTGCTGCCTTCGCCACTTTTTCTAATGGCACCACGTTGGAAATGGTCGGTTGATTCCCGGTGGTTCCATAGACCTCGTTATCGAACACCAGATGAATGAAATTTTTCGGTCTCAACGCTCCGACGGTCGCGAGCGTACCCATCCCCATCAATACATTCCCGTCACCGTCGAACGTGATGACCTGCTTGTTCGGTTTGGCAAGCGCCACGCCAAGCGCAATGGCCGGGGCATTCCCCATGGAACCGATCATATAAAAATGGGTGGGACGATCCGCGATCTTATGGGCTTCGCGCGAAGGGAACCCATTACAGATCACGACGGGTTGATCCGTCAATAATTCCAGCACTGCTGCCATGGCTTGTGCGCGGCTGATTAGTGTACCTTGTTCCGGCCTCATCCTCGTCCTTTCAGATTGACCATGAGACAACCGCTGGTGCTTCCGATCACGGATGGAGCCCCTTGACCACACCCTTGGCAATGACCAGAGTCACGGGAATTCTCTGTTTCATAAAGGTCTCAGCCACCCACCGGAAGTCTTCCTTCGCGGTTTTTTCGGTCAAAGTCCGGTGCGGAATCTTGACCGTATCGAGCAATTGCGGCATCACTTCGCCCATCACGAGGTGTTCAGGAGCGTCTTTCCCACCTTGCCCCCGCCATGAAACGATCAAGATGCACGGCTGCTGATAAATCATGTTGAGCGAAATCAGCGCATTCAAGGACGTCCCGAGTCCGGAGTTCTGCATGAGCACGGCTGGAGTTTTGCCGGCCATGTAGGCTCCTGCCGCCATACCGACGGCTTCGTCCTCGCGGACGGCAGGCGTATACAGGCGACGGTTCATGAGCTCCGCAATGATCCCCCCTAGAATCGAATCCGGAACACCGGTGAAAAAATCTACCCCCATGTCTTGCAGGGTTTGGACAAACACGTCGCTTTCGATCACCGTTCAGTCCCTCTTGTTCAGAAAATTGTGGATAACCGCCTGATATGGAGTCGGAAAACCGGCGCATTATAAGACAGGCCTTGGGGATTCTCAAGGAAGTTCGGCATGTTGTGTTCGTCCATCCCTCATGATAGCGTGAACAGCTAGACGATATTCACCGATGAGGCGCACAGTCAATACGGTATGAACCGCCCGCCCATACGTAGCTTCCTCACGTGGTTGTCCGTTGCCGTGATACTCGTGGTCGGAGTTGCTCCCGTCTGGGCTGTTCCGATGACGAACGATCCGAGAGGGTTTCACGACATCGCCTGGGGAACAGCCTTGTCATCCCGAGATGACTTGGAGACGATACGAACCAGCCCGCATGTGATCGAATATCTTCGTAAGACAGAACCGGCATCATTTGCTGGAGCCGATATGACGAGCATCCTCTATGTGTCCCTTGATGACCAATTCGCACGTGTTATCATTCGGTATCAGGGTGAACAGATCCATAAGCAGGTACTCCGCTTTCTGGAAGGCCAATTCGGAGGACTGGACCGTATTCCTGGGCAAATGGCACGCGGTCTCAACCAACAGTACACCTGGCGCGGTTCGGAGACTGAGATCAGCCTGACCTACCAAGCTGGAACGGAGCGCGGCTATATTTTCATCGATAGCCGTACACTCGCGCCACGGTTTAACGACTCAATCACCGACTCCGCCGAGTAGATTTGGATGTCGCGATGTTCAGGACCTGGACAAGATTTCTTGCTACAGGCCTTTTCTGGATACTTGCTGCAACAACCCCGGCACTCGCCGTCCCCATGGTCAACGACCCCAACGGGTTCGAAGACATTCCTTGGGGAGCAAGGCTTTCAGAAATGGTACAGTTTGTCAGTGTCGAAGATGCCGGCCGCATACAGACTTACGAACAGACCGGACAGTCCCCTTCGCTTGGCACAATACCTGTCGACTCCATCCGGCTGACCACGTTTGAGAACAAACTCGGCCGTGCCACGGTCCGCTACAGCGGAAAAGACGCACACGAGAAAATCCTGACCTACCTGCAAACCAAGTATGGTCCGCTCGACCACACACCAGGCCAGATCGCCGTAGGCCCGGTCAAGGTCTATGCGTGGCACGGGTTCTATACAGAAGTGACTTTACGGTTCGAAACCGGACCCGATCGAGGCATCATATTTTTTGAAAGCCTGACGCTTCCAGAAAAGCTCGCCGATGGCACATCTTCAACTGTCTTCTGAGTTCGAAGGACGAGTTGTGCAAACTCTTTCATTGACAAGAGGTGGTGCTCTTGCGCATGATAGGGATCCCTTATGACTAACGCCGCGAAACTTCGTGCTGCATTAAACAAGCCGGGTGCCTTAAAGATCGTCGGCGCGCATGACGCCTTAAGCGCACGCCTGATCGAACGTGCGGGTTTCGATGGGGTCTGGGCCAGCGGTTTTGCCATCTCTGCTTCCTTGAAATGCATTCCCGACGCCAGTTTTATTACATCCAGCGAACAGCTCGATGTTGAGCGCAATATCGTTGAAGCGGTGGGCATTCCCGTGATCGCCGACTGCGACACCGGATACGGAAACGCGCTGAACGTCATGCGAACGGTGAACGACCGTGAGCGCGCCGGCGTCGCGGCCATTTGTATTGAAGACAATGTCTACCCGAAACGCTGTAGTTTTTATGCGGGTGTCCGTCGAGAGTTGATTCCCATTGAGGAACATTGCGGCAAGATCCGAGCAGCGAAAGCGGCTCAAATCTTTCCGGAATTCATGATCATCGCCAGGACTGAAGCCTTGATTGCCGGATGGGGCCAGGAAGAAGCCCTGAAACGGGCCGAAGCCTATGCAGAAGCCGGCGCTGACGCCGTGCTGATTCACTCGAAATCGAAAAAGTTCGACGAACTGAAGGCCGTGTACAAGTTGTGGTCCGGCCGCGTTCCACTGGTTGTGGTCCCGACGATCTTCGACCAGACCACCGCGGCGGAAATGGAAGACGCCGGCGCAAAAATCATCATCTATGCCAATCAGCCGGTGCGGGCCGCTATTCGGGCCATGACCGAGACGCTGAATCTCATCAAGAATGATACACGTCCAGGGGCGGCAAACAACCGAATCGTGACCTTGCCCGAAGTGTATGACATTGTCGGGGTTCCACAAATGGAGCAGGATGAAAAGCAGTTCCTGCCGGTGGGAAGTGAGCGGATTACCGCCGTCATTGCGGCCGCCGGATTCGAGAAACAGCTGCTCCCCTTGATCGAAGACAAACCGAAGTGTCTGCTCGACATCAAAGGGAAAACCATTCTCGATCGCCAAGTCAGCGCACTTAATGAATGCGATATCAAGGAAATTGCTTTGATCCGCGGATATAAGAAGGAAGCCATCGCGCTTCCCAACATCCGCTACTATGACAATGATCGCTACGAAGATACTGGAGAGCTCTTTTCGATCTTCTGTGCTGAGAATGAGCTGAAGGGGCGCACCCTCATCCTGTATGGCGATATCATTTTTGATACGGCTATTCTCGAAAAGCTGCTCAAGAGCCCAGCCGACATTTCCATCGTCGTTGATCTCGCCTGGTTCGACCAAGAGCAGCGCAATACCCAGCCGACTCATCTGAATCCCGATCTCGTTTCGCTGGCTGAGCCTCCGGGGAAAAGTTATCTCTCTCGTTTTGTCATGCCTGAGGGTGAACATCAAGTTATGAAGATCGGCCAGCAGCTTTCTCGAGAACAGGCGCACGGCGAATTCATCGGCATGGCCATGTTCTCGGAAAAAGGTATTCAAGCGCTGCGTGAGTGCTACCACAAGGCCAAAAACCAATCTCCGTCAACTGGATTCCACGAGTCCCCTAGCCTGTCCAAGGCATCATTCACCGATATGCTACAGGAACTCATCGACCGAGAACACCATATCCAAGCCGTGCCGATCTTCAAAGGCTGGGTGGAGGTGGACTCTTTCGAAGAGTACCAAAAAGCCTGGTCCAAGGTCCGGCAGTAATTCTTCCATTTCTCACCGCTTTTCCTCGTCACATACCAGAGCGGTGTTTTTCACCTCTCAAGTGAGTTTCATTCTCCCACTGCTTACCGAAATAATTATGGGAATTACCCTCTCGTCTCTCTCAACATGAAACCATATTGCTGAATTCATTAGGAAAACACTGAAAATACGGCTATAGGTAAGGTTACAGATTAGGGGAGAGTTCCCGCATGCATAGCCGAAAACCCTATACACCATTAGATAATCGGTATGCGGAACGAGTGGCGATCAGCTGCCGAGTGCACTATGTCGGTGAAGTGTCGACTCAACCCCACCAAGGTGAAGGATTGACAAAGAATGTGTCTCTTTCCGGCTGTCGAATCATCAGCGACCGACCGGTCACGCGCGGGACTCTCCTGACCCTGACTATTGACCTTCCTGATGGGTTACCGCCACTTTCTGTGTTTTCCGCTCACGTGGTATGGGTCTCAGGCTGTCAGTTCTCTGTCCGCTTCATGAACCTGAACGCAGAATATCGAAAGCGATTGCAAACCCTTATCTGGAAAAGTATTTCCCATAATACCGTGACGAACCAACGAGCTCGATTCAGATTGATGTAATCCTCCTCAGCTTCCTGTTATCCCACTTTCGCTGCCTCGTTGTTTTGCCAAACCAACAAAATACTTCCTTCGTGATTTCCTCCATCAATTCCGTACAGTGGAGGTAATCGGCACACCTCCTCCTTGTCCATATCTGGCAGATCCGAGCTCGGTCGCAGGGTTATTTCTATCGCACCGCACCTTCAACCAATGACCGGCCCCTTCATCTTCTTGTCTTTCGCCAGACTGGATGGTAGGGTTATAGTAAGTGATTACTTACTTACCATGATCAAGACAGGACAACTATCTTCCCGACAGGCCCGTGCTTCAGGACAAGAGCGCCATGCCAGCCTGATCAGCGTCGCCGCCTCACTCTTTGCTGCCAACGGCTTTAAAGGGACGACGACAAAGGAAATCGCCAAGGCAGCCGGAGTCAGCGAGGCTCTGCTCTTCAAACACTTTCCGACGAAGCGAGCCTTGTATGCAGCAATTCTTGCCGAAAAGGCCCAGTACTCCGGGTTACGAGAAGCGGTCGAGGAGGCTGCAAAGAAGCGTGACGATGCACAGCTTTTTTCCCTACTTGCCAGCTATCGAATCAGGAAAGGTACGGACCCCACGATGTTTCGCCTGCTCCTGTTCAGTGCTTTGGAGGGTCATGAAATCTCTGAGATGTTTTTCCAGCAGCAATATCGACGGTTTCATGACCTCCTTGCCGACTACATTCGGCAACGGATCAAGGATGGGGCTTTTCGCCAGGTTGACCCACTGCTGGCCGCACGAGCATTCTTCGGCATCATCGTCCATCATCGACTGTTGCATGACATCTTCGGTTTACCCATGCACCAGACCTACCACAACACGGTCACAGAATATGTGTCGCTCTTTCTGAATGGACTCGTAGCCCGATCTCCGCAACCATAGTCGGCGAGTACCGATATGAACTATGTTTCTCGACATCCATTAATAACTCTGGGCATCATTATTCTCTTGGCCATCACGGCGCTGGTCGCCTTTCGCTTGAGTAGTGGAGCAAAGACTGATGTAAACAAACCGCGCCTCATCACCGTAGGCATCGTGTCACCGCTGCGACAAGATCTCGATATTCGGTTAGCCTACACGGCGGATATTTCACCCAATCAAGTAGTCAATGTCTTTTCACGAGTCGATGGGTACATTGCAAAGCTTCATGTCGATAAAGGCGATTGGGTCAAGGCGAATCAGGTACTCGTCGAAATCGACCATACCGACTATCATCATGCCGTCAATCAGGCAAAGGCCAATCTCTCGGCAGCCAAAGCCAAAGTCAGCCAACAGAACGCCGCTGTGCGCAATTCCAGGCTCACCCTCGATCGTATGCACGCGTTGATCACAGATCAATTCGTCTCACAGCAAGATCTCGATAATGCACAGGTCAATTTTGATGCCGCCGTTGCGATGCAGGAATCCTTGCAGGCGCAGGTCATGCAAATGGAAGTGGCACTGGCGCAGGCAGAAACCCAGCTCGCCTACTCCTATATTCGGGCCCCCTTCGCCGGCTATATCGCGGAGCGCAATCTGGATACCGGCGCCTATGTGACCGGATCCACCGCCAGTACCTCCACCATGTCACGGGGTATTTTGAGCTTGCATGACATCCAAACCGTTCGTGTCCTCATTGAAGTCGTCGAGAAGGATGTTCCACTGGTGAAGATCGGCCAGAAGGCCGAACTACGAGCGGAAGCTTACCCGGAGGAAGTGTTCGAAGGTACCGTCACCCGTATTGTTCAGGCATTAAATCGAGCCACACGTACGATGACGGTAGAAATCGACCTGTCCAATGCGGACCGCCGATTGAAAGGCGGCATGTTCGCTCGGGTCGAAATCCTGGTGGGAACCCATCGTCAAGCATTACAGGTCCCGATCGACGCCGTGAGCCGTCTAGAAGACATCCAGTATGTCTATATTGTACAGGAAGGAAAAGCTCGTCGGATCAACGTCGATATTGGAGTTCGAGGTGACAATCAGGTTGAAATCACGAAAGGGCTATCGGGTGAGGAGCAGATCATCGTATCCGGCAAAGATTTGGTGCACGATGGTACGCCCGTACAAACCCAGCCCCTAAACGCGGTAAAACGTGAGACGTGAGACTTAAGACATGAAAGGCAAACGCGTCATTCTACCAACGCTTGTCTATCACGGCTTCCTGACTGATACCTTTTCCTATACCGTTCATCTTTCACCCCTTATCTTTCACCAATTTCTATGTGGCTGACCTTACTGGCACTACGCAACCGCATCGGCATCTTGATGCTCTCACTGGCCATGGTGGTCCTTGGGGCGACTTCTCTCGATCGATTGCCGGTCGACCTCTTCCCACAAATCCAAGTCCCCGTTGCGTTCGTTAGTGTGCTGTACAAAGGAGCCCCGCCTCTCGACATTGAACAAAGCGTCCTCTATCCAATCGAGAAAGCAGTCAGTGCCGCCTCCAACGTCGAGCATGTTGAATCGTTCAGCAAACAAGGTCTTGGAGCGGTTCAGGTCTGGTTCAACTGGGGGGCCGATATCAATGTCGGCCAAATGGAGATCATGCAGCGCATCACACAAATCCAGAACACCCTCCCCCCAGGGATTCTGCAACCCGCTGTCGTCAAATTCGACGTCTCCAATATTCCAGTGGCCATCATCTCGTTATCGAGCGATGAGTTGGACGAACGTGCGCTCTATGACCTCGCGTACAACACCATCGCACCTCAGATTGAACAGATCGCCAATGTCGCCGCAGCGACCGTCGAAGGCGGAAAAATTCGACAAATCAACATCAATCTGGATCCGGCACTCCTCAGCGCACGAGGGTTGTCGATTCTTGATGTGGTGAAATCCGTCAAAGCCGCTAACTTGATCTTGCCTTCCGGGGACATCAAAGCCGGCAACCTTGACTACAACGTGTTCACGAACAATCAGTTTAAAACCGTCGACCCCATCCAAGATGTCATCGTCAAGGTCAACCAGCAGGGCAATCCGGTCCGCGTACGCGACGTGGGAACAGTGACGGACTCCTCTGACATCCAAACGAACATCGTGCACGCCGACGGGGTCAGATCGGTGTTTCTCCGTGTGAACAAGCAGCCGATCGCTAATACCGTTGAGGTGGTGGACGCTTTGCGTGCGGCACTCCCCAAGATGTTAGGAATCCCCGAAGGCGTGAAACTCCACATTTCGTTCGACCAATCTCTTTATATTCGTCGATCCATCCAAAACCTGATCGAACAGGCGCTGCACGGCTCGTTGTTAGCCGCGGCCGTGATTCTGGTCTTCCTCCGCAACCTGACCAGCACCATGATTATTTCAGTGGCCATTCCACTGTCGATGCTCGTCACGTTCATCGTGCTCTACTTTACCGGCCACACTCTCAACATTTTCACGCTCGGTGGGCTTGCCCTGGGAATCGGACGGCTGGTCGACGATTCCATCGTCGAACTCGAGAATATCCAACGCCACCTCAATACCAATGCGAGTCGGTGGCAGAGCATTCTCGACGCAGCACGTGAAGTCGCCATGCCGATTTTTGCGTCGACCGTCACGACAGTCGTGGTGTTTCTTCCGATGTTCTTTGTCGTTGGCGTCGCGCGCCTCTTGCTGATCCCGCTCACCGCAACGATCGCCATTGCGCTGTTCACATCTTTCTTCATCTCTCGTACGGTAACACCGGCTCTCTGTTATAAATTCCTCAAACCTGAACATGAAGCCTTGCGTACGATGCCAAACTGGCTCGCTCGGTTAATGGAGTGGAGCCGAACCCAGTACGAGTCCATCGATCAAGGGTACGAAGACGCCCTGCGGTGGGTCCTCGCTCATCGCCGAAGTTTCATCGCCACGGCCCTGCTCATCTTCGTCGGATCTCTGGCGTTACTCCCTATGATCGGGACAGAGTTCCTTCCGGTGTCTGATGAAAGCCAGTTTCGGATCGTTCTGCGGGCGCCGGTCGGCCAGCGAGTCGAAAAGACCGAGCAGCAGGTCACTGAAGTTGAGCGTGTGCTCCGTGCCAACATTCCGATGACCGAACTGGAGACGATCGTCTCCAGCACGGGCGTGCTGTCACAGGGTCGCGCAGCCTTGTTCAATCCCAATACAGGGCCGCATACCTCTTCGATTCAAGTGTACTTGATCCCGCCGGACAAACGGACACGCAGTCAGGTCGAGATCATGAACGATGTCCGCCCCAAGATCACCAAACTGTTCCCGGGCGTTTCGATGTTTTTCGATCCGGGTGGCCTTGTGAAGCGCGTGACGAGCTTCGGCTCACAAAAATCCATCGATGTGGAGATCTATGGATACGACTTCGATACAGCGAGAGACGTCATCGCCCGTGTCAAAACGATCATGGAACACACTCCCGGCTTGGTGGACATCGAACCGAGTCGGGAGGAAAACTACCCCGAAGTGAACCTCACGGTTGATCGTGAGAAAGCCGCCTTATTGGGCATCAGTGAAACCGACGTGGCCAACGCCGTCTTGTTTTCCCTGAATGGAAACGGCCAAACCGACCCGATCATCTACACCGACCCCCATAACGGCAACGAATACTTCATCAGTGCTTGGCTGGCCGAGGAACACCGGAAGAGCCTGACCGACCTGGAGAACCTGGTCCTCACCACGAAGACCGGTGAACCTGTGCTACTCAAGAACGTGGCGTCTCTCAAGCTGAACGCCGGACCAGTGAAAGTCGATCGGAAGTATTTCCAGCGGGTGATCCATATTACGGCGAACCCACTCAATCGACCGTTGGGTGCCATCGCCGAAGACCTCGATACCGCGTTCGCCAAGCTCCAACTCCCTGCGGGATTCAGCATCAAGCTCGCCGGACAGATCCAGCAGCAGCGCGAAACGTTTGAGGGCCTCAAATTCGCCACGATTCTCGCGCTCATATTGGTCTATATGGTCATGGCTGCACAGTTCAAGTCGCTCATCGATCCGTTTATCATCATGTTTTCGGTACCGATGGGATTCCCCGGCGTCATCCTAATCCTCTTTCTGACAGACACCACGCTCTCTACGACCTCAATGATGGGCATCATCATGATGTTTGGGATCGTCGTATCAAACGGGGTCTTGTTGGTCGATTACACGAACGTACTACGCCGCCGGGGTGAGCCACTCTATCAAGCCGTCATAGCCGCCTCGCGCACCAGGCTGCGTCCGATTCTCATGACTTCATTGGCGACGGTCTTTGGGCTTCTTCCAATGGCGATCGGTCTTGGAACCGGCGGAGAGACGAACGCACCTTTGGCTCGAGCGGTCGTTGGAGGATTGAGCGTTTCAACACTCCTCACACTTTTTCTTGTGCCAACGCTGTATATGATCTTGGAAGAACGGTTCCCAAGAAGACTTGAAGAAGAACAGCAAACTGCTAGTCTGTCGTCATCCCTAGCCCATGTTAGGAAATAATGACTTCAACTGCATGGCGAGTTCGATATCTCCTGCAATCTGCAGACGACCAGACATCGCCATAGCCATACCGCTGAGCTGACCATTCAGCACCTTGATACAGTCTTCTCCGGCCATCGACAACGTCACATGGGGATCGGCATGGATACCTTCCTTCACGACGCAGGTTCCGTTCTTGACCAGTAATTGATACTGGCCACTTTGAGTCCCTTGGAGATCGAACTGGTAGACAGCATCCATATCTTCTGCCGCTTCCTTGTCTAACTGTGATGGAAGAGACTCAAACAATTCGCTAATGATCATCGCTTTCATACGTAGACAAACCTCATAGGCTGCACCAAAATCATCGAGGGGCGCACAAGTGCGCCCCTCAGGCTTACTTCTCTAGTGAAAGAGGCCCACTAGTACCGGAGAGTGGCTGTCGCTATGCTGCGACGAGCGCCGAAGAACTCCTTCGAAAAGGATTCGACGACCGCCGGATCATAGCCCTTGCAGCTAAAAATATCGAGATAGGCATTATTCGTGTCGTTAGCAAAGTGACCGCTGATCAACGAGGTCGAGATCAACTGGACCATGGAATATCCAGCGACGCGACCCTCGCCAAAATTGACCACCTGGCACTCGCCGAAGCGCTTCATCTCGATGAGCTCGCACAGCTCAACGACGTAGCGCTTGATATGGTCAGCATCGCGAATCAGGTCAGGATTGCAATCATGAAGATCGACTGCGGTACAGAGTCCCCATGCCTTGCCGCTCCCAACCATGTCTTGAACAGGTCGAGTAGCCGCCGCGGGGGCGTTGGTAGGTAAGATCGTAGACTCGGAACTGGTAGGAGTACTCATAAGGCATTAGTCCCTTTCTGTAAGAAGGTTAAAAACACATGAGCTATCTAGCGTGAACTATACCATGATTTTCCTGTTGCATATGAAGCCAGCGGAAAAATTTTTATCGGGGCAGACTCTGCCCCATCGGTTGACAAGGTTTGTGTCGCTCGTGAACAATGCATGGCATGGATTCGCCAAGAACTCCCCCCATAGCCAACCTGCCCGATCGGCTCTGTACCTGGTGCAAAGTTCCCATGCGAAAGCGCCTAGTCGGTGGTAATCAGTTTATCCATTACACCTGCCCCAAATGTATCTTTCAGCACACGACCAGACTAGGGCCAAAGCCTCAGGCACCAGCTCACTAACACGAGGCGAGACGCCGCCGTGGTCTTTTTTCCCATCCTGCTAACGTCGTGTAAACGTGTTCTGCACATCATCGTCAAGCATATGGGTGAATCGCGCTTGATTCTCCGGAGTCATCGACCGAATTTTGGTGCCGATCTTTAGCGCACGCACATGTACCACCTCTACCTCACATGTGAGAGTCCCTTCTCTGCCACAGTCAATCGAGAGTTGCACCACATCCCCTGGATTCACCGCCAAACAGCTTTCAAAATGGACACCTGAATCGCTGACATCGATCACCTTACAAGGGGCCACGATCGCTCCTCGTTGCAACCGGCCGACACGCCCACTCTGCACTCGTGAGTATTTGCGCTTGAACCCCATGAGTCCACCTCCTGACTCATAAAGCATAGCAGGCGGCAGGGATAGGCCCAAAACATACTAGAATGGATAGGGCGTCCTGTCCACAAGGCCCCGCAACTGCTCCATACGCTGTCGATTGACCCCAAGATCGCTGTAGCCTATGCGGGAGGCAGAACGGAAGGGAATCATCATCGTATTGTCGTAGCAGCTAAACCAACCATCAACTACGAACCGAA
>CAZOHW010000052.1:0-15698 GCA_964579525.1 uncultured Nitrospira sp.
ACCCCGGGTAGGGCGCCCACGGCGGTCGCGGCGATCCCGCAACCGTCAACCGGTACCACGGCGCCCACCCAGCCTTCCCGTTCTTCAACGGATACAGCAGCGGGCCCAGATCTTCGTCCGGCCGCTCCTGCCCATGACGATAAGTTGGCGTCTCTCGTGCAACAGGTGTTTGATGCGATTCGAGGATCGCAGATTGAAACCGGTAAGCTTCAGAAACATCTTCCGCATCTGTTGGAGCGAGCGCGGGAAAATTTAAAAGATGATCCTGCGCACAAGCCGGAAGGGGATCGTCATGATACTCCTGATGTGACGCCGTCATCCAACCATGCCGCCTTGTTCACCTATCAATCGTTCAGCCAGACCTCGTTCAACCTTTCAGTCCATTCATAGTGCGAGGCACATGGGCAGCCATGCTGGCTCGCCATGGTGCTTGCCGTGGTTAGTAGTTCCCTATGCACATAGACCATTATCGCGGTCTCGGCTAGGCTACGCATGAATGATAAACCTTGAAGGAGGCCAATGAGCGAGGAACCTCTCACAGAGTCGGGATCTGACGATCGGTCCATGTCATCATCCACATGCGCCATGCTAGTTCTTTGCTAGGGAAGGCCATAGTGAACGTGAAACACAGATCTTTTTATCGCGCCCGCTCTGGAAAATCTGGCGAAGGTGGGTGGGTTGGAGCAGGCGGTGGGGGAGGTAGCTGCAGAGGCCGATTGTTCAATTGCAGCGGTGGGCCAAGGTTAAGTCCAGGTATCTGTGGCGGCTGTATCTGTAGGATTTGGTCGCCGTTTGGGAGAGTGGTTAAGGTGTGCACATTGCCGGCAGGATCCATGTAGACCGTTGTTCCTCCTTCAGCATCTAGGACTTGCTGCAACCGATCTTTTGCGCTGGGCTGTGGTGCAGGCTCCGCTCCATCCGCGAGTAAGAGGTTTGGCCATCCCGTTCCAAGTATGATCATGAGCAAGAATGCGATCCTGTTCATGCGAATATTATACTGCTGATCGTCGGCAGATCAATGCGACTGACGATGCACAGGTGGCTGTGGTCACAACGCCTGTCACTCCAATCACCTTTCAGCAGGATAGATACCGGTCGGAGCTTGTCGTACACTCCTCGCAACACACTTCTCGAACTGGAGTCCTATGCTCACCCACGACTTTGCGATTTCCTTTGCAACGGATTGGATTGCTTCCTGGAATTGTCATGATCTCGAAGGCATTCTGTCGCACTACTCAGATGAATTGGAAATGTCTTCCCCCTTCATCGCGCAAATGGCAGGAGAGCCTTCAGGTCTGTTGAAAGGCAAAGCGACTGTCGCAGCCTACTGGGCCAAAGCCCTGGAGCGATTCCCCACGCTCCAATTCGAACTTCACTCGGTCTTGGTGGGGGTAAACAGTCTTGTCATTTACTACCAGGGAGTGAATGGAATGGCGGCCGAGTTCTTCTGCTTCAATTCGTCCGGAAAGGTCTACAAATCCGCTGCCCACTATGTGATGAGTGAGAAGGGAAGAGACATCCTGAAGAGTTGAAACCGTACTGTGCGCAAGTGGTTGATGATCGCGTGGTGGACGAAGGAGATGTGGTCACGGCGAGGGGCGTGACATCTGGTATTGATCTAGGTCTTCACCTGGCCGAGCGTATCATCGGTGCGGAGCCACGGACTCGTATTGCCATGCAAATGGACTATTCCTATAGGGAGTGAGGGATGGTTCTTGAAGTGGATCTTGGTTGTGCGGTGCTGCGAGTATTGAACCCTGCGGATGCGCCGTCACTGGCGCACCATGCCAATGATCGGCGGATCTGGATACAGCTGCGCGACATCATTCCTCATCCCTATCGAGAAGAGGACGCTGTAGAATTTATTGAACGCATCCACATGCAGAACCAGCCAACCGCCTTCGCTCTTGAGGTGGATGGTCAAGCGGTCGGGGTAATTGGTCTGACGATGCAAACGGACATCAATCGTCTCTCCGCAGAAATTGGCTTCTGGCTTGGAGCTGCGTATTGGGGGAAGGGCATCACGACGGCTGCCGTAAAAGCCCTAACTTCCATGGAGCATGGACCGACTGGGTCTCGTCCGGCTGTTTGCTACTCCATTTGCGCACAATGTGAGGTCTTGTCGCGTACTGGAGAAAGCCGGCTACATGCGTGAAGGGTTTCTGCGCAAGAGCGCGATCAAAGATGGACAGGTTTTTGACCAAGTGCTCTATGCCCATGTTGGCTGATCGCGCCCTGTCGAGGTGTCCCCGAGCTACAGGGCAAGTCGCCACTCGTGCCGGCTATGATCGAAGCCAACCGTGTAATGTTAGGTGGTGTGGTACTGTCTTGGAATGCGAGGCCCGATTGCGCAGAGGACTTCGTAGGGGATGCTGCCGGTTAACTGCGCGAGATCCTGAGCCGTAATCTTTTCCTTCCCCTGTTGTCCAATGAGGACAACCTCGTCTCCTATGACGGCTTCGGTGATCGTCGTGACATCGACCATAATCATGTCCATACAGACCAACCCCACAATCGGAGCCCGCTGTCCGTGAATGAGGACCGCGCCTCTGTTTGAGAGATAACGGCTCATTCCATCAGCATAACCAATCGGGAGAATAGCAACTCGCGTGGTACGTGTTGCTCGGAAGGTCCGATTGTAGCTGACCGTTCCTCCTGCTGGAATGGTTCGCAGTTGCGCGATGCGGGTTTTGAGGGAGAGGACGGGACGAAGATCTGGAGCCATGACCGATGGGGGAAGGGTATGGTATCCGTACAACATGATGCCTGGACGAACAAGGGAGAAATGTGTGGCTGGAAAGCGAACCGCTCCTGCGCTGTTGGCGACATGGATCATCGGGACTCTGAATCCTCCGTCTCGAACAACCAGCCTGGCCTTCTCGAACCGGCTTAGTTGTTGGATCGTGGTTTCCTCATCAGGCCCGTCCGTATCGGACAGATGCGTCATGAGCCCTTCAAGTTGCAGAGAGAGGGGAAATGTGTGTGTGCGGATCACGTCTTCTAATTCGTTCTGTGTGAGTCCTAACCGCCCCATGCCCGTGTCAACTTTGAGATGGATAGGGATGGGGGTGGCGAGGGAGGCCGTCGCCTTTCCGAACGATGTGAGGATCGCGAGATCACTCACGACTGGTGTGAGTCGGTGGGCGATGAGCTCTTGGAATTGTTCGTGAAAGATCGAACCTAAAATGACAATCGGGACGGTGATGCCGGCTTGGCGGAGTTCAAGCCCTTCGTTCACCGACACGACGGCGAGACGGGGTACTCCTTGCTGAATGAGAGCCTTCGCTGTTTCCTGAGCGCCATGACCGTATGCATTGGCCTTGACGACGGCCATCACATCACATCCGGCAGCAAGTGTTCGGCGAAATTGGGTAAGGTTATGCGCGAGCGCGGTGAGGTCAACGGATGCGTAGGTTGGAGCGAAGGTCTGAGTAGTGGGCACGCGATAACAGGACCGGTAGAAAGCCGAGGTCAGACTTCCATGATTTCCTGTTCCTTTTTCTTGATCAACTCATCAATCTTCTGACCGTATTGCTCGATTAATTTTTGAGTCTCTTGCTCGGACTTTCGCAATTCGTCTTCGGTGAGTTTCGTATCCTTTTGGAGTTTTTTGAGCTCCTCATTGGCATCGCGTCGGAAGCCACGAATTTGTACCTTGGTATCTTCGCCATGCTTCTTGCAAATTTTTGTGAGGTCCTTCCGCCGTTCTTCCGTGAGGGGTGGGAGTGGAACGCGAATCAGTTTCCCATCGTTGGACGGAGTCACACCCAAACCTGAGTTGGAGATGGCCTTTTCTATTTCCTTAATCAGCTGAGGCTCCCAGGGTTGAATGGTAATCAGTCGTGCTTCGGGGGTTGCAAGGTTGGCGACTTGCTTTAAGGGTGTCATCGTGCCGTAATAGTCGACACGGACCCCGTCAAACAGCGCGACGGACGCGCGACCTGTGCGAAGGCTCGATAAGTCCTTCTTTAAGTGTTCAAGAGCCTGATCCATGTGAGCGATGAATTTTTGTCGAACCGGTGCTGCGTTTGACATCATGATACCTCGCGATCCGATCAGTGGTCACCGGGCATGACTAATGTTCCAATCGGTTCGCCCAAGACCACTCGTTTAAAATTCCCCTTCACTTTCAGGTTGAACACGACGAGGGGCAATTTGTTATCCATGCAGAGACTAATGGCCGTCGAATCCATTACTTTTAGCTGCTGGTTCAGGATGGACAAAAAAGAAATCTGGTCGTACTTTTTCGCCGAAGGATTCTGAACTGGGTCTGCATCATAAATGCCATGCACTTTAGTACCCTTCATGATCACTTGGGCGCTGATTTCCATGGCACGGAGTGCCGCGGCTGTATCGGTTGAAAAATACGGATTGCCGGTGCCGCCGGCAAAGATTACGACGCGGCTTTTTTCCAAATGACGGATGGCTCTCCGGCGAATATAACCTTCGGCCAGTTGGCGCATTTCGATCGCGGATTGGACCCGGGTGATGATCCCGATTCGTTCGAGAGCATTCTGCAGGGCCAAGGCATTGAGCACGGTGGCGAGCATGCCCATGTAGTCGGCCGAGGCGCGTTCCATGCCGGATGCGCTCGCGGCAATGCCGCGAAAGATATTGCCGCCACCGATGACGATGGCGACCTGAACCTCAAGGGCGACAACAGAAGCAATTTCTTCGGCAAGACCTTCGAGAATGGAGGGTTGGATGCCATACCCCTGCTCACCAGCCAACATCTCCCCACTGACTTTCAGAAGGAGGCGCCGGTATTTGGCAGAGCTCATGCTTCGCCTAACTGATAGCGGGTGAACCGACGAATGTTCATATTTTCGCCGATCTTGGCGATTTTCTGAGCCACGAGATCCTTGATGATGACGGCTGGGTCTTTGATGAACGCTTGCTCCAGGAGGCAATTTTCCTGGTAGAACTTTTCAACTTTCCCTTCGATAATTTTGGGCCAGGCCATAGGAGGTTTCCCCATCTCCTTGGCTTGCCCTTCGTAGATGGTCTTTTCCTTTTCAACAACGTCAGCCGGCACATCTTCCCGCTTGACGAATGCCGGTTTCGAAGCCGCGACCTGAAGGGCGAGATCATTGACGAAGGCTTTGAACTCTTCGTTTCGTGCGACGAAATCGGTTTCGCAGTTGACTTCGATCAAGACCCCAATTTTCCCTCCCATATGGATATAGGAATGGATGAGTCCTTGATTGGTTTCACGTCCGGCTTTTTTGGCCGCGGAGGCTAAGCCTTTTTGTCTCAGGTAGTCGATTGCCTTCTCGACGTCATCCCCATTTTCAGTGAGGGCTTTCTGGCAATCAAGAATACCGGCCCCTGTCTTCTCTCGGAGCTCCTTGACGAGCTGACTCGATCCTGCCATGACGTCTTCTTCCTTTACAGTTGTGACAATGAGTGAGGCGCAATGGAATCGCTTAATGCACCCTTATGATGCCGGAACGCTTTCAAGACGTGCGGCTGGTTTCTTACTGTCTCCACCGGGAGCGGCTTGAAATTCGGCTTCGTCTCGCTGTGTCTTGAGATGGGCACCTTCGATGCAGGCGTCGGCGATCTTGGATGTAATCAGCTTAATTGAGCGAATCGCATCATCGTTCCCTGGAATCGGGTAGGTGATGTCATCGGGATCACAATTGCTGTCCAAGATGGCGATGACAGGAATATCCAGCCGCTTGGCTTCCTGGACGGCAATTTTTTCGACTCTGGTATCGAGCACGAACACGGCGCCTGGGAGGCCGCGCATATTCTTAATGCCAGACAGATATTTCTGCAGTTTGGCAATATCCTTCTGCATGAGAAGGACTTCCTTCTTTTTCAGCCCATGCTCGCTGGGGTTGATGAGCACGGTCTCCATTTTTTTCATCTTATCGATGCTTCGGCGGATGGTCTGAAAATTGGTCAGCATGCCACCAAGCCAGCGCTGATTGATGAAATACATGTTGGCTCGCTTGGCTTCCTCTTCGAGGATTTCTGCCGCTTGCCGCTTGGTCCCGACGAACAAGATGGAATCTCCAGCGGCCACCGTATCGCGAACGAAGGCATAGGTCCGTTCCATCCGCGCGAGGGTCTGTTGAAGATCGATGATGTAAATGCCGTTGCGCTCTCCAAAGAGAAATTTTTTCATCTTCGGATTCCAACGGTTCGTCTGATGGCCGAAGTGCACACCGGCTTCCAGTAACTCTTTAATTGCCACCACCCCCATGCCTTCACCTCCCTTCACGCTTGCAGAGCGCCCATTGCGGGCGAGGGATATGACTCCCTTGTTCTCAAGCTGTGCAGCGCTTCAGCGCCGGTAGAGATTTTAATAAAAAAGAGGCCGATTTCCTGACTTGCAGAGACCAGCCCGCCTGCTCAACAGAAGTGAGAACGGTACCATAGTCCTCATGAGGTTTCAAGCGAGAACCACCGCTTAGGAGCGATAGCTGGCATTAATACGGACATAATCGTAAGACAGGTCGGTCGTCCACATGTGAGCCTGAGCCCGTCCTTGACCCAAGTGGACGGCGATCGTGAACTCTTTCTTCTTGAACACCTGCGCGATCGCGGCCTCTGCTTCGAGCCCCATCCCAACGCCTTGTTTGACCATCACAATATCGTCGAAGCGTACGGTGATTTTACTGGGATCGATGGAGACTCCAGATCGTCCGATGGCTCCCATCACTCGTCCCCAATTGGCGTCCTCGCCGAACAAGGCGGTTTTGACCAAATTGGAAGTCGCGATCGTGGCCGCGACTTGCTTGGCTGCCGTGGTTGTCGTAGCGCCTTCTACGAGGATCTTCACAACCTTGGTGACCCCTTCACCATCGCGACAAATCATGAGAGCCAGCGACTGGGTGGCGCTGGTCAAGAGACGTTCGAACTCGACATAGTCACGAGTATTCCGAGAAATCAGACGATTCTCGGCGAGGCCGTTGGCGAGACAGAGCACGGTGTCGTTTGTGCTGGTGTCGCCGTCTACCGTAATGCAGTTGAAGGATTGGTCTACGGCGGACTTGAGTGCGGCTTGAAGCAGGGACGGGGCGATTGCCGCGTCGGTTGTCAGGTAGGCCAGCATGGTGGCCATGTTGGGATGGATCATGCCGGATCCCTTCGCCATACCGCCGATCGTTACGACTCGTCCACCGATGTTGTCCTGTACGGTGATCGTCTTGGGTCGCAAATCGGTCGTGAGGATGGCTTGAGCGGCCTGCTGGCCTCCCTTCATACTCAAGGATGAGACAAGAGTAGGAATCGCGGCACTGATTCGATCGATCGGCAATTGTCGTCCGATGACACCGGTAGATCCGACGAAGACCTGCTCGAGGGGAATGTTGAGGTGCTGCGCGACTGTGGTTGCCATGGATGCGGCGGCGATGAGTCCTTGTTTTCCGGTGCAAGCATTAGCATTTCCACTGTTGACGATGATGGCGCGACCCACATGTTTCCGGAGATGGCGTCGATCGAGGAGTACCGGAGCGGCGACCACTCGATTTTTCGTAAAGACTCCGGCGATGGGTCCGCTGACCTCTGAGACGCATAAGGCGAGATCAAGAATGCCAGGCTTTTTGATCCCGCAATGGATGCCGGCCGCTTGAAAACCTCGCGGCGCCGTCACACCCATGCGCCCTCGTGGTGTTGGGAGAGGCTGCGCAGATGCCGTGGGAGGAGGTGTGATCTGTTTAGAGTGTCTGGTCACGGGTAGCTAGCTGGCGAAAGGAGTCCGGTCTCTTCTGGAATGCCGAGCATGAGATTCATGGCTTGAATGGCTTGCCCCGCGGCTCCCTTGACGAGGTTATCGACTGCCGCAACGGTGACGACCCAGCCCGCTCGTACGTCTGCATAGACGCCGATATCGCAGTAGTTGGTGCCCTTAATATACCGAGGGTTGGGAACAATCTCCTCAGAAAGACGGACAAACCGTTCGCCCTTATAAAAATCTTGATACAGATTACGGAGATTGGAAAGTTGGATGGGTTGTGTCAATTTGCAATAGGCCGTACTCAAGATCCCTCGATTCATCGGCACAAGATGGGGAGTAAAGGTCACGGTAACTCCGCTGGCTTGGTTCATGAGTCCTGACAGCTCCTGTTCAATTTCCGGGATATGGCGGTGTTGGCCGATCTTATACGGTTCGAGCGATTCATGGGCTTCAGGAAAGTGATAAGGGAGAGCGGGGCTTCGTCCTGCTCCCGAGACCCCAGATTTTGCATCGATCACGATCATGTCGGATTGTACGAGCCCATTCGCAACCAGGGGCGCCAATTGTAGGACCGCTGCGGTCGGATAGCATCCCGGAGAGGCGACCAACTTTGCTTTGGCAATGGCTGCTCGATGTAACTCTGGGAGTCCGTATACGGCTTCCTCAATCAGGTGAGGATAGGCATGCGGGGTATGGTACCATTTTTCATAGGCCGCCACGCTCTTCAACCGATAGTCGGCGCTGAGATCGACTACCAGTCTACCGGCCTTTACACAGGTTGCGACAGGATCCTGTGATTTGGTGTGAGGCAGCGCCAAAAAGATTGCATCAGCGCGATCGGCCAATGCCTCTGGTGCCAAGGCTTCAAATCGGTGTTCAACCAGGCCCTTCAAGCTCGGAAAGACATCCGAGACGGCTTGCCCTATGGACTTTTCAGAGGTGACCGCTGTGATCTCGAAATATGGATGGGCTGCGGCGAGCCGCACGAGTTCCCCACCGGCGTAACCACTTGCTCCGGCAATGGCGATTCTGACCTTCTTCGTCACAGGGAACGCTCCTGGTACGGTAAAGCCTCGAGAGTCATCGAGACAATAAAAAAGGGAAGGCAAGGAGCCTTCCCTTTGTGTTCGTGCGGCTCCTGCGTCTAGCGCTTGGAATACTGGAAGCGCTTACGAGCACCTTTTTGGCCGTATTTCTTTCGTTCCTTCACACGCGAATCACGTGTCAGCAGCCCTTCTTTTTTCAAAGGGGAACGAGTTGCGGGCGTCATGGCCACCAGTGCGCGGGCAATTGCGTGGCGAAGTGCACCGGCCTGTCCCGTTGGTCCACCTCCGTAGACGGTGGCGCTGATTGAATACTTCCCCATCAAGCCGGCCATTTCGAGCGGGAGCTGAATGATCTGCCTGAGGGTAAGGCGCGGGAAGGCGATTTCCAGCGGTTTGTCGTTGACCATGATGTCGCCGGAGGTTCCGGTCACCCACGCTCGCGCGACGGCACATTTTCTTCGTCCGGTTGCATACTGCGTTACAGCTGCCATAACGTCACTGTCCTCCTAAGAATGTTCGCTACAGAGTTTTATGAGAAGCCTCTAGAGTGTCAGAGGTTCCGGACGCTGTGCTTGGTGTGGGTGGGCGGGACCAACGTACACACGGAGCTTCTTTGCCATTCCGTTGCCAAGCGGGTTCTTGGGGAGCATGCCCTCAATGGCTTTCGTCAAAAGCTGCGTCGGATCTTTGCGAAAGAGATGTTTGGCTGTGGTGGTTTTTAAGCCGCCGGGGTAACCGGTATGGTGCCGATACAGCTTGGTTTCCATTTTCCCGCCGGTGAGCTGAATCTTTTCGGCGTTCACGATCACGACATGGTCGCCCATATCGACATTCGGCGTAAAGGTCGGCCGATGTTTTCCTCGTAATACACTCGCGACTCGAGCGGCCAAACGCCCCAATGTCTTTCCCTCGGCATTCACAAGATGCCAGGTTTCAGTCACTTCAAGCGGCTTTTCTAAGTAGGTCATCTTCGACATGTTCGATTCTCCACCCTATTCAACGATGCTAATGTGAGTAATGGCAGTCAGACTTCTTGAGCTCCGATATTTTTCGTCTCGAGTTTCGTCAGCCAGGCATCCAGATTCTGACCGCTACGCTTTTGCCAGACCTCTTGAGTGGCATAAATCGGAGCATGGCAACGGAGTGCCAGCGCGATGGCATCGCTTGGCCTGGCATCGATTGTGCGGACGAGTCCTTTGTTTTCAAGAAAAACGGTGGCGTAGTAGGTACTCCCCTTGACATCTGTCAGCACGACTCGTTCCGTTTTGGTACCGAGGTGCTCACCAAAGCTTTTGATCAAATCATGGCTCATGGGTCGGGGTGTCATCGCAGTGTCTAATGCGCGCTTAATCGCTTCTCCCTCTGAGGCTCCTACCCACACCATGAAATGCTCCGATTCGTGCTCGGCACGGGAAAGAACGACGATCCGTGTGTCGGTGCTGGAGTCTTCTACGACACGGTTCACGAGAAGGTGGATCAAGGATGCTGAGGAATGAGATACGTGCTCCATACGCAATTAGACTCTTAGGAGTCGAGCTTTCCAAAATCTTCCGGCTTCAAATTCTCTAACCATTGGTCCAGTTCTTCTGAGTTTTGTTTGCGAATGACGGATTCGTTCGCAAAGATCGGCGCTTGTGTCCGAAGCGCCAGTGCAATGGCATCGCTTGGTCTCGAGTCGATGGCGTACTCAGAATCCTCATACATTAAATGTACTTTGGCAAAGTACGTATTTTCATTCAAGTCCGTAATGACCACGCTGATCACCTTGGCATTGAATGCATCCAGGTACGCCTTCATAAAATCATGTGTCATGGGGCGGGGAGGAGCAACATTTTCAATTGCCAGACTGACTGAGCTGGCTTCAGACTTTCCCACCCAGATCGGCAACATTTCAACCTGTTCTTCATCACGTAGTATGACAATGTAGGCATTGTTGTAAGGGTCAAACATCAACCCTTTGACATGCATCTGGGTAATCATCTGCGCACGGTTTGCTTGCGTGTTACGATATTGTTTGTATAGAAAACAAACTCACCCTATCACTTTCTGATTCTCGATGTCAACGAACCCTGCGGCAACTCAGAGGAAATTCGCGCTTGTCACTTTTGGGTGGTTCCACAAGCGGCGTCATGAAGGTGGTCAAGTGCTCGGTGGACGATAGTTCTCGGCTACCTTCGACGAGTCGATCTGTTCTCCGAGTTTGAGAAAGGCTTTCATTTGCTTGCGAACCAACTCGCGACCACTTTCATCGCCAAGATTCACTTGGTACTCATTGATGACCATCACCCGCATACCTTCCCACTTCTTCCAACAGCTGAGGCAGACCTTGCTTTTTATTTCTGATTCAAGTCTGCCGAGAAACAAATTCGCTGCAATGGCTTCACCGGTTTGTCCGC
The DNA here is from genome assembly GCA_964579525.1 of uncultured Nitrospira sp. Classification (GTDB taxonomy): domain Bacteria; phylum Nitrospirota; class Nitrospiria; order Nitrospirales; family Nitrospiraceae; genus Nitrospira_D. The sequence goes on from CAZOHW010000052.1 coordinate 11,130, forward strand.
AGGTGACACAAGACACCTCTGCCATGTCTAGGCACTCCTTTTTCAAAATCTGGTGCAATTGAAAGGACGGAGCTCAGTCTGAGCTCCTATGATCGAGCATTCTAGCAGAGATGTTCCGATGAAAAAAGGGAGATCTCACAGAGCTGCGACATTACGCCAACAGTTCTGTTGCGAACCTGGCATTGCGTGCCCCTCGTGTACTTAATTCAGCTGATGTCTGATCGACGCTCATCAGAAATATTTATATCAGTGCAATGCCTTCTGAGTCCCATCTTCCTACCTCATTGTGAGTGGATTTCTGCGCCTGGCTGAAAGAATTTCTTCTGATTCGATTGTTTTCGCGTGTTCGTGAAACAAGAATTCGCATGAAAGATCTTATACGGATTGCGCAAGACGCAGCGAAGATCGGTCGAAGGGTTTTATGCCGATTGACCCTCCGGCGCTGACATGCTAGAAACAGTCCCGCGCAAATGGTTTGTCGGACTGTGCCCGGATGGCGGAACTGGCAGACGCGCCGGACTCAAAATCCGGTTCTCGCAAGAGAGTGGGAGTTCGACCCTCCCTCCGGGCACCAAACAGCGTCACTCAGAAACAATCGCATAGGGGTTTTCAAGTTCGCCTGTGAAAGAGTCGGCCCTTAGGGCACCTCTACTCTATATGAAGTGCCCTCTTGACAGTCGCGCGCTATTAGCCTAGGTTCATGTAAGTTTCCTCAGGTGCATTAATGATGAATTCGCGCGTTCGGGTTGTGCCAGTAACCATCCCTTCGACAAGGCTAATAGAATTCGTTCTACAGCAATATCTGTTCACTACATTGAAGGAGGCAGCACATGCGTAAAGTGTTGGCACTGGGAGCCGCAATCCTGTGTTTCGGCTCTCTGAATGTTGCAGTGGCTCAGGAGCGACTCCAGCAATCATCTGGCGGGTCTGCAATGGGTGTTGGAACAGGGGTGGGCGATGTGTCTGGGAATGCCAATCGAGTCCAGACTTATGATCGCAACGCATTTCTTGAACGACTCTCTCTTCCCGAAACGATTTATGGCCGTGTCTTGGCGATCGATTTTCCAGCGGGGAAAATGCATCTTGAGACCGGGGGAAGCTCGCATGACGAAGGCCGTGCGGGAACTGGAGCGATGAGTTCCTTGACTGTCTACTTTGATGAAAGAACCAGCCTGGATCAGATTAAGGTGTTAAACACCGGTGATGATATTTCGCTCCAAGTGATCGAAGCGGTCACCCCAAATCAACAATATGGAGTTGGCCGTAAGGTCGTTCGAGAAGTATACCTACTGCGCGGCAATGAGAGGCTTGCTGGATTTGGAGGATTGGGGCAGCGTCCAAATCCTTCCACTGAGCGAGCGATTGAGACAAGCAGCGGCAGTTTGACTGGTGGGGTGGCCGGATCTGTGCTTCCCGGTAAGATCACTGGAACTGTGGATACCACCATCGGTGAATATACTGGTGCAGCTCCCTGCTGGAATTGCGAGCCGCAGCCGGGATGGGGGTATCAGACTGTCGCTCCCGAAACGAAGCTCCCCAACAAGTCTGATTATGGATCCGATGCATCTAAGCCGAATTTGATAAAGGGATTCAACTGAACCGTTCTGAATTGGATTTCACAATGTTCATTGAAGGGGCAGCACAGGCTGCCCCTTTTTACATGGGAGAGGCAGAGGCTCTTGATGAATTTTCAAGGCCTTGGTAGCCTAAAAACTCATACTGGTGGTTTCAGGCACTATGGATATGACAAGCGACCCTCAGAGTTTGCTGGATATGCCGGCATTTGAACTGGATCTTCGTGGTGTCATTTGTCCTTACAACTTTGTGAAGACCAAGCTGAAACTCGAAACCATGAGCGAGGGGCAGGTATTGTCCGTGCTACTCGATGATGGAGATCCCATTCGCAATGTCCCCCGGAGTGTCGAGAACGAAGGCCATACGGTATTATCCCAAGAGCGAATAGACCAATCCTATCGCGTGTTGATTCGTCGGGAAGAAGGTGACTGATCCGAGCTCCCTGTTCTCGACTTCTCTGTTGGGCCATGTTTTCCTGCTATGATCAGCGTCACATCCTGACAGGGCTCGATAAGTAGGCGCTCTCGTACGAGTCGTGGCGTTCCCCGAATGACTCGTTCGTTGGGTGTTGTCAGGTCACAGGCCAAAGCCACAGGGCGTCGAGGGGCTATTCTAGTAAGGATGTGCAAGGCCCGAGCCGATTCTGCATGGGTACAGAACACGATCATTGGCACAGTGTTCTGTAGGTTAACGGCAAACAAACGAGCCATACTCGACTGCGCGGTCGGCAGCTGTCCATAAAAATAAAAAGAGTCCCCAGCAAGCCCGGAGACCGTTACGGCCGCGATCAGTGCAGTTGGGCCAGGCACTGCTACGACCTGAATTCCTCGCGCATGGGCTGCTTCGACGAGAAGATGCCCAGGATCAACGACGAGAGGGGATCCGCAATCGGAGACCAACGCGATATCCATGCCCTGTTCCAAGCGGTGTATCAGGACGTGAACTTTCTCTTGTAGATTTACGGGGCCATAGCTGGTGACTGTTGTGTGAATCGCATGGTATGTGAGGAGTTGTTGGGTAGCTTTCGGATGTTCTGAGGCAATAAGTCCTACGGTGCTCAGGACCTTGATTGCGCGAATCGTGATATCGTCGAGATGTCCGATCGGCACTGCCACGATATACAGTCTTCCGCGCCGGTCGGGTGCAGGGGCTGTACTCCTTCTCGCGCCTTCGTTTTGTTGACTCCGTTTACTGTGCATCGATATAATTTCTCACGTATCGTATTGACTTTCTGTCTCTTGTCGATCGAGGGGCGATTCTGATGGAAGCCGTGTGTTTTTTGGTGACGCTGGTCCTCTATATTTTGGCCACGGTGTCATTTTTGTCGTATTCACTCCGGCGTTCCGAAGCCTTGTCCAATGTGTCGTTGGGCATTACAGCCATCGGATTTGTTTCCCATACGATTACCCTTGTGATCAGGATCGCGAGCTTCTCATCATCCGCTCCACCGAGCTTTGCAGAGGCGTTGTCGTTTTTCTCATGGATGATTATTCTTGTATTGTTGATCGTCGAGTTCCGCCATCGGATTCATGTACTCGGATCATTCATGGTACCTGTCGCGTTAGTCTCGCTGATTTCCGCAGCGGCCCTCCCGGAAACCGCGCCCACGCTCCAGCCGGTGTTTAAGACCCTCTGGTTTCATGTCACACTGAGCATGTTGGGAGCGGTGGGTTTTACCGTTGCATTCATTGCAGGGCTGATGTACCTGATTCAGGACCGGTTCCTCAAGTCGAAACAGTTCAACGTGCTCTACAGCAAACTGCCCGCGCTCGACTTTCTCGATCATCTCAATCAGCAATCGATTGTGTTGGGATTTCCCCTGCTCACCTTGGGAATTGTGACAGGCGCGATTTCCGCCGACTTCGCTCGTGGGTCCTATGTGAGTTGGAACCCTGAACAAACGTGGGCACTGGTCACCTGGCTGTTTTACTTTGTGGTGTTGCTGGGCCGGTTGACCGTTGGGTGGAGAGCCAAACGTGCCGCCTATCTTACTGTTATTGGATTTGCCTGCGTGATCCTCACCCTGGTGGGTGTGGTGCTCAAAGGGCATGGTGCCTTGTCATAACATGGTTGTGATCGTCCGATGCATCTGATCGTTGTCGGTCTGAGTCATAAAACTGCCCCGGTTGAGATCCGAGAGAAACTGGCTGTTCCCGAAAGCCGCCTTAGCGAAGCCCTCACGAGACTGTGCTCGTATTCCGGCATCAAGGAGGGGGTGCTCCTCTCGACCTGCAATCGAGTCGAAGTCTATTCGGTGGTTGATGACATTGAAATGGGATACGGACGCATTCAAGAATTTCTTGCCGATACCCACCTGTCTCTCTCTTCTGAACAACTCACGCCTCATCTCTATTGGCATACGGGAGATCGCGCGATTGCGCATCTGTTCCGGGTTGCGGCCAGCCTCGATTCGATGATCATCGGCGAATCTCAAATCTTGGGGCAACTGAAAGATGCCTTTGAAGTGGCCCTGGCCCATAAGACGACCGGCGTGATCATGAACAAGGTCGTTAAGAAGGCCATCTCGGTGGCCAAGCGTGTGCGAACCGAGACAAAGATTTCAGAAATGGCGGTGTCGGTCAGTTATGCGGCAGTTGAATTAGCGAAGAAGATTTTTTCGAATCTTCATGAAAAGACGGTGTTGCTGGTTGGTGCCGGTGAGATGGCTAAGCTGGCCGCGCGTCATTTGATCGCTCATGGGGTCGGGCATGTTCGCATTACCACGAGGACTCCGCAACATGCGATCGATCTCGCGGAGAAGTTTGGTGGCACGGCGGTCCCGTTTGAGCAGTTCAAGGACGATATGGAGTCCGCGGATATCGTGCTGGTCTCAACCGGGGAGGCGCATTATCTCGTAGGCGCAGAAGACGTGCATCGAGCGGTCAAAGCACGCATGAACCGGCACATGTTCTTGATCGCAATCTCAGTTCCACGCAAAATCCATCCGTCCGTCGGCCATGTCGATAATGGCTTTCTGCTCGATATCGACGACAT
>CAZOHW010000053.1:0-15639 GCA_964579525.1 uncultured Nitrospira sp.
GCGTAGTCTAAGATGAGGGATAGTGGATGAGGCAACAAAAGGACAGGAAGGCAGGGTCTCTCAAGGAAAGCGAGGTTCGCCTATGACGGTTCAACCGTACCACGCACGGCTCGACCGATGTGGTCGGCTGATGAGGGCCGCTGGGCTGGACGCCCTGCTGCTCACCAAACCGTCCAACATGTTCTACCTCACCGGCGACGGCCGCCTCTGTTCCTACGCCCTGATCACGCAGGATGGCAAGGTGGCGCTGGGCGTGCCTCAGACGGATGTGGCGGACGTCACGCAACTCGCCCAGTTCGACAATCTTGCCGGATTCGAGGATGAGGTGGGTATGATCCACGGCATCGCGCATCACTTCGAATACTTTGGCCTCCGCAAGGGCGTCGTTGGATTGGAGTTTACGTTTCTGACTCAGTCGATGATGCGCATGGTCACTCATCCCCATGCCAAACCCGAAGACATGAGGGTCGAGGATGCCACTCCGGTGCTGTCAGAGCTGCGCCTGGTCAAGGAGGCGGGTGAGATCGAACGCCTCCGTGAAGCAGCGCGTGTGGCCGAGGCTGGAATAAATGCGGCATTGGAGGCAGTGAAACCAGGTCTCACCGAGAGCCAACTGGCTGCGGAAGCGGAACATGCGATGCGGCAGGCTGGCGCAGAAGGATTTTGGCGGACCTACGTCTGCTCCGGGCCCCGAACCAACATCGCCCACGGTCTTCCTTCGCATCGCCGATTGGAGCGAGGTGACCTGGTGATGATCGACCTGCACCCTATTGTTAACGGATATAGCTCGGACATGTGTCGCACCATGTGCATTGGAAAGCCGACTGCTGAGCAGCAGGTTACTTACAATCTGTTTCTCAAGGGGCAACAAGCCACCATTGCCAAGGTCAAGGCTGGGGTGACGATGCAGGAGCTTGAGCAAACCCTGCACGGGACGCTGAAAGAAGGGGGACATACCGGCCATATCTTCGGACCACCGATCCACGGCGTGGGAATCGATTTCGAAGAGCCTCCTTTGCCGGCCGGACACGCCTTCTTCCACGGTGAGAAAGAACCGAAGCCGCTCGACGCGAACGTGGTGATCGCCGTGGGGAATTGCGGGCTCTACACCGGGTCGTGGGGAGTACGAATAGAAGATACAGTGGTTGTCACGCACGAAGGACCTTTGGTCCTCACTGGTTCTCCAGGACAGTTTGAACTTCAGAGGTGGATCGGGAGCCGGACAGCGGAAGTGGCATAAGCAAACGGAGGGGATGATGGCGAAACCGATGATCGCAGCAAAGCAACCGGCAATCCTCACTCTGGACACTGGCACTTATTATTCGTGCCGATGCGGCAAGCCCAAGACCCAGCCGTTCTGCGACAGATCGTACAAGACTCTCCCATGAATCAAGAAGAAAGGACGCTGTGGTCATGACAGTTGACGAATCCGGGACAGTGGGCCGATACATGCATCGTTCACTAGAGGTCGTGCTGCAAGAGGCCACGATCGTTGGTGTGGCCGAGCGGATGGCCAGCCGGGCCATCGGTTCTGTCCTCGTGGAATCAGTCACTCGGCAAGGAGAGCAACGAATAGCAGGAATCGTGACCGAGACCGATCTCGTCCGTAAAGTACTCGCAAAAGAATTGGCTCCTGATCAGATCACGGTGGCCAAAGTGATGGTGACGCCTCCTCTGTCCATCGCGTCCGACCGGCCTATGTTAGATGCGAGTCACCTCATGGAAGCCAAGCGAATTCGGCACCTCTGCGTCTCAGAAGGGGGCGACATTGTTGGTCTGATTTCGGTGCGCGATCTCGTCAGACACTTCGTCGACCAAGAGAGCGGTCCCGTTCATGATCTCGAAGATGTCTATAAGCCGTTAAGTGTCCTCATGCAGAGGACCATGGCCATGACGGACAGCAAAGACATGGTTCTGGCCGCAGCACGGCTGATGGCCGGGAAGCAAGTTGGAGCGTTGCTCGTGACCGAAGCCGATGAATTGATCGGCATCGTGACCGAGAGCGATCTCGTGCGAAAGGTCATCGCGACGACCGGGGATCCCCGTACCGTCCGTGTCAGGTCTGTCATGAGTTCGCCGTTGCTCAAGATCTACATCAACCGGACGGTCCGTGATGCAAGCGAACTCATGGCCTCGCACCGAGTGCGCCATCTGGCGGTAGTGGACCAGCATAAGGTCGTCGGAATCTTGTCCGTGCGCGACCTCGTGAGGATGGTCTCCACGAGAGACCGCCCACGGTTTCTCCGCCAGAAATAGTTGAGCCGAGCGTGAGACAGGATCTTCAACCAAGTGGGGCGTGCGGGGTTCAGTCCAATTTGCGGAAACGGAGGAACACAAGATGCCACCTCAAAATGCTGAGAGACCGAAAGAGCGCTCTCTTGACGCACCGCTGTTGATGTTTAATCTGGCGGCCTCGTTGAAGCAGATCAAGAGCGAAGAGACTTGGCAATCCGCACAACGCAGTGCACTGACCCTGGTCAGGAGCCCCATGCTGCGAGTCGTGCTGATCGCCCTACACGAGGGAACCGTCATCCCCTCGCATCAAGCAGAGGGCTCCATCACAGTTCAGGTTCTTGAAGGACGGATCAAATTTACCGCCGCTGGCCAAATCGTGACGCTTGGAAAAGGGCAGATGCTCACCCTTCACTCGGGACTTCCGCATGTGATTGAAGCGGTCAAGGAGTCGGCCTTCCTATTAACCGTAGCCACTCCGGCGGCACACCCCACGGAGCGATAGCAGAACGGATTTGACCACTGATCTTCTAAGGGAATCGGATGATGGGACACATGCCACTCTGTCTAGACACCGACAGCCACAAGGCGCTCTATGAGGTCGATGTGCGCAAGGCCGAAATAAAAGACTCATTGGACATTGTTGCTGATGAGTATCATCAGAGTACTCTGAATCACTGGAACAACAGCGGAGCAGTCACTCTCAGAACGCCAAAGACATCGCTCGGAATATGTCGGAGAGCACGTACTGCAGGCCGCTCCGTAGACATTGCTTTTCATGTTTGACGCGAATACCGTCTATGCCACAACACGAGCTTGTTCTTCTGAAAAACATGATGCAACCCGGCTCACCGGGTCGCTGGCGGACTATGAGAAAACGGGCGGCTACCAAGCGCTCCGCAAGACGCTCGGCAAGATCACCCCGACAGATGTCACCGCCATGGTCAGAAAATCCGGCCTGCGGGGTCGCGGGGGCGCGGGTTTCCCGACCGGGGTAAAGTGGGGGTTCCTGCCGAAAGATTATCAAGGCCCCCGTTACCTGTGCTGCAACGCCGACGAGAGCGAGCCCGGCACGTTCAAGGATCGGCAGTTGATGGAGCGGGACCCCCATCAAGTCTTGGAAGGCATCGTGTTGGCCTGCTATGCCATCGGCGCGGAAACCGCCTACATCTACATACGCGACGAAATGGTCCTGGGCTCGAAGATCTTGGAACAAGCCATCGGCGAAGCGAGAGCCGCCGGCTACATCGGCAAGAACATTCTCGGCACGGGCGTCAACGTGGACGTGTGGGTGCATCGGGGAGCGGGAGCGTACATCTGCGGCGAAGAAACAGCCCTTCTGGAATCCCTTGAGGGGAAACGTGGACTCCCCCGCGTAAAGCCACCGTTTCCGGCCACGCATGGGCTCTACAATAAGCCGACCGTGGTCAACAACGTCGAGACGTTGGCGAATCTGCCACACATCCTGAACCGAGGTCCCGAATGGTTTGCCGCGATCGGGTCGCCCCCGAAGAGCACCGGCACCAGAGTCTTCTGTGTGAGCGGGCATGTGAAACGCCCGGGCAATTATGAAGTGCCGATGGGTGTGACGGTCCGCGAATTGGTGTAAGAACATGCCGGTGGCATGCGCTCGGATAAGCCGATCAAAGCCTTCATTCCCGGGGGAGCGTCGGCGCCGTTTCTGACGCCTGAGCATCTCGACGTCAAGTTGGATTTTGAACATGTTGCGGCGGCAGGATCGATGCTGGGATCCGGCGGCGTGACGGTAATGGAAGAAGGCACGAGCATGGTATGGGCGGCCCTGCGATTGATGGAATTTTTCTACCATGAGTCCTGCGGGAAATGTACGCCCTGTCGTGAGGGAACCTCGTGGTTGCTGCAGACCATGCAACGCATCTGGAAACATCAAGGGCGCCCAGAGGATCTCGCAATCTTGCTGGACCTCTGTCAGCACATTACTGGCCGAACAGTTTGCGCCTTCGGGGACGCTCTCATCGCCCCGATCGTGAGTACCATCAAGTACTGGCGGCACGAATATGAAGCACTGATCCAGGCTGCTGCAACGGAGAGCCTGGTCTCGCTCAGCAAGCGCTCGTGAGATCCGGGACAGAGTGATCACCCATGTCGGAACGTAAGCGGAGGCAACCCTCGACAGGTTGCTGGTCTGTCTATCCTCTGAAGGCCGCTGATTCTCGCGCATGGATGAGCCACGCTGCCGGGAAAGAGAAAGGAGAGACGGATGCGCGCGCGGAGCGTAAGCCCACCACATACCAGGTGAAACTGAAAGATCGAGTCGGGATACCATCGATCTGTCCGACTCGGCGGATGAGGTTCAGCGGAAGGTCATGAGCATGTATACGGCTCCCTTGCTCATTCACCCGACTAATCCCGGTCACGTCCAGGGAAATCCTGTGCTCAGGTATCACGACGCCTTCAATCGAAACCGAAACGAGGCGGCGGAGTTGAAAGAGCGGTATGAAAAGGGAACAGCGGGGGATGTGGAAGTCAAGAACCGCCTCGTGGAGATGCTGAACGAGCTCATCGCACCGATGCGGGGGCGACGAGCCGACTACGGCAAGGACCTCGCGACGGTGTACGCCACCTCAAAGACGGAACGAACGAGGACGAGCGGTCGCGATCCAACAGGGACGTCATGCCACACGGAATGTGCTTCGTTACGTGACAGGCTTCCGACCACACAGTTTCACTACCACGAGCGCGGCGCGCTGGCCACTATCGGACGGGCCGCGGCTGTCGCGCAATTCGGTCGCCTTAAGCTGTCAGGGCTGCCGGCCTGGATCGTGTGGTCAGTCGCGCATATCTTCTTTCTGATCGGCTTTCGAAATCGGCTGATGGTTTTCCTCGAGTGGGTATGGGCATACCTCGCGCGTCAGCGTTCGTCCCGCCTCATCACCGGAGAGAGCGCAGGGGCCGGTTCCCAGGAGGCGTAGCGGACCGGCGATCCTGTAGGAAGGGAAGTTCCGCATGAAGGCGGCAGAACTGCTCGTTCGTTGTCTGGACAATGAAGGCGTCCAGTTTGTCTTCGGTCTGCCCGGAGAGGAAACCCTGGAAGTGATGGATACCCTGCGAGATTCTCGCATCCGGTTCATCGAGACGCGGCATGAGCAAGGGGCGGCGTTCATGGCCGATGTCTACGGACGACTCAGCGGGAAGGCCGGAGTCTGTCTCTCTACGCTCGGACCAGGTGCCACCAATCTGCTGACCGGCGTCGTGGATGCATACCTCGATCGGGCCCCGCTCGTTGCGATCACCGGTCAGGCATCGCTGAACCGCCGCCATAAGGAATCGCACCAGTACATCGACGTCATCTCGATGTTCAAGCCGGTCACCAAGTGGAATGCCTCGCTTCCAAGGGCGGAAGTCATTCCCGAAGCGGTCCGGAAAGCCTTCAAGATCGCGCAGACGGAAAAACCTGGCTCGACCCACCTGGAGTTGCCGGAAGATGTAGCGGAGGAACCGATCGCCGATGGGCACTCATTGGAGCCGCTCTTTGTGCAGGCGCCGGTCATGCCGGAACCGGCCCCGACTCAAGTCGCGCGAGCAGTGCGTGCCATCGCCGGAGCGCAGCGACCCCTGATCCTGGCCGGGAACGGCGTGATCCGCGGGCGCGCGCATGAGGCGGTCCGGCAGTTTGCCAGGCGACTGCGCGTTCCCGTCGTGCATACCTTTATGGCCAAGGGTGTTCTTCCAGACAGCGACCCGCTGTCCCTCTACACCATCGGCCTTCAGGTTCGGGATTACGTCTCGGCCGTCATGGAGCAGGCGGATGTGATTCTCGCCCTCGGGTACGATTTCGTCGAGTACGCGCCGTGCTTCTGGAACCCGCGGCGCGACAAGCGCATCGTGCACATAGATGTCTCGCCGGCCGAGGTGGACGAACACTACATTGTCGAAGTGGGCGTGCTGGGAGACCTCCGACTTTCGCTGGAACTCATTGGGGCGGGGATCCAGCTCTTCGACGGCCGCTGGGCTGAGGACGCTCGCAAACATGTCGTTGACGGATTCGAAGCCGAACTGGCCGGGCCGCTCGCCATGCCGATGCGGCCTCAACATCTGATGCGGGAGCTGCGTGCGGCGCTGGCGCCGGACGATCTCGTGGTCTGCGATGTCGGCGCCCACAAGCTGTGGATGGCCCGGATGTTTCCGTGCGAAGCGCCCAACTCATGCATCATCTCGAACGGCTTCGCTGCAATGGGGATTGCAGTTCCCGGCGCGATCGCGGGCAAGCTGCTGTTCCCCGACCGGCCGGTGGTTGCGGTGACCGGAGACGGCGGCTTCCTGATGAATTCGCAGGAGCTTGAGACGGCGGTGCGGCTGCGATTGCCACTGGTCGTTCTCGTCTGGCGGGACGATGGTTACGGGGTGATTCGCTGGAAGCAGATGCTGCGTTTCGGTCGGACCTCATCCGTGGAGTTCGGCAATCCCGATCTCGTGAGCTATGCGAGCAGTTTCGGAGCACGCGGCTTTCGGGTAACTGAACCGTCGGAGTTGCGGCCTATTCTAGATAAGGCGCTCAATTGCGGGAGGCCAGCCGTGATCGACTGCCCCGTGGACTATGCGGAGAATCTGCGATTGTCGGAGCGCCTCGCGGCCGCTTCGCGGTAAGGAGAAGCGAATGGCGTATCAAGCTTGCGGCACATGGCTTTTGGCCGCATGTTCGAGGACCTGCTGAATGTGCACGTCCACCTGTCTGAGCACCGACGGGGAGACCGCATAACCATCGCTCTCGTAGGTGAGAATCGGCATGCCTCGTCGGATACTGAGTGGCTTGAGAATCGCTTCTGAGATTCGATAGGGGAGACAGTTAAATGGCCCAATGACGAGCATGCCATCATACCCTTCATGAGCGGCCTCGAGTCCCTTGCCCACCGTTGGGAGCAGTTCACCATAAATGGCAGGCGAGACATGCTCCGCACCCTTCTCGAAAATGGCCGAGAGCGCGTTGGGTCCGGCCACCAGTAAACCCGTCCCATGGAAAAGCCCACGATACCGCTGCTCCTCATGCGTCAAGATGTGATAGCTCAGCCATTCCTGAATGTACTCTTTCCCTTCCGGGTGAAACATCCTCGTGCAGGCTTTGGCCAGTGCAAGGCCGCCTGGTTTCATGCCCCACGTACCGGCCGTTTCCGCCATCGGATGATAGGCGGCATAGAGAAACAACTCGCTCAAATCGACCGGCTTGAGGATGATGCCTCGTTTGGCGTAGAGGTCGCGTACGCCGTCCATGAAAAACGAGCTGAAGCGGGTGAAGAAGTCACCGGCTACGACCACGCGTGGACAGGTACGGGGATCCTTGGTGCGCGGCAGATGCGCCAGCCGCTCGATGAACGCGGGGAGGCCGGCATGGAATTCGTCGCGTGAACGAGCGCCCTCGGCAAACAGGTCCCATTCCTGCTTCAGTTTATCAGGTGTGCCTTCGTGCCCCACGACTCGAAGCACATGGTCGATTTCAACTAGGATGTCGCCGAGGATGATTGCCTGTGCTAAGTGCTGCGCGAGGACATGTTTATCGAAGCCGAGGTAGTCGTTCTCCGGTTGAGGGTTGAAGAGGAACAGATCGGTCAGCCGCTGCTCGGTGAGGAACCGTTCAAAATACCCCATGTAGGCGTCGCTCACACAGGGCGCACCGCCTTGGAGCATGTAGAATCCTGCGATCTCTCCAGGCTGACGATGATCATGGATCTGAAGCAGCTGGCCGATGCAGATCGGCAAGGGGAGACATTCGCGGCCAGAGGTGTACTGCAGCCCTTTGTCGAGTTGAGTTCGGTCGAGTGGGATGACCGCGCCAGAGTGGAGTCCGAGCCAACCTGCTGCCATAGCAAAAGCCTGGGTGTGGTAGTAGGAGAAATTCGGAAAATAGACTCGGACTCGCGGGTCCGTGAGCGGAACAGATTCGCCGTTCGCTCGGACAACACGGCCTCCTCCGACCAGTCTGCAGGGTACGAAGGGGGTGGCGCCCACTCGTTGCATCTCCCGATAATTGTGGATGATATCCAAGAAGGCTTCCAGTCTGGTTTGAACGCCAGCATCGGCGGTATGAGCATCGATCTCTAGGACGAGGTAAGGCTTCGAACCCAACTCGGAAGCGAGCATGGAATGGGTAAATGCATCGATAGTGCAGCTGAAATTGCTGACACTCAGCAGGAACAAATTAGAATGTTGCTTGGCGATACCGACAGCATTCAAAATCTGATTCGCAAAGTGCCAGGAAGTAGGGCCTTCTCCGGCCGGCATGAGGCAGTCGGCTGGAACGACGGGAACTCCCATGCTGGAGAGCTTTTTGCCCACAGATTGTGATGCCTCCGGCGTGAAGGCGTTGTAACTGTGGCCAGCGAGTAGAATGGTCGGTTTGCCAGCGGCGATTGCGGCATCGAGTGCTTCTTTCCCAAATTCCCTGAGCGTGCGCTCCGCATCTGCCTGAGCCTGGACTGCCTGCGCCCAGGCGTTCGTTGCCACCTCGCGTCCGACTCCCAGCTCTTCCACTGCCAGATCGACCAGGGCGGAACAGGTCTCGTAGCTATCGGTGAACTCAAGTACCGGTGAGAGTAACCGGCAATCGGGAAATGCCTTCGCCAGGAAATAGGGACCAGCCTGCGTAATTGGGCAAAGATACGAATCCCGGCACTGATTCGGATGCGGCATCCGGACGACATGCGGGACGAAGATCAAATTTACGCCTTTCTTGACCAGATCCAGGACGGCGCCGTGTGCAATCTGAGCGGGAAAACAAAATCCCGAGTGCGAACTCAGATCCCCACGTGGGTCTACATCCGAGAGGACAACCTCCATGCCGAGATGGGAGAAGAACGTGGAGTACAGCGGGAATAGCGAGTGCGTCGTGAGGGCCCTGGGAATGCCGATACGTGTGCCGTTCGCAACTGGAGTGCTGGAGGAGTAGCCCAGGGATTCCCGCACAAACGCTTTCGCGCTTTCGTACGCCGGCCCCACGCCCCAGTACTTTCGTTCCACTCGTTCATGCTTCGGGGTCGCGGCCGGTCTCATCGGCGTCACCTGAAAGAGTACCTGAGCCCGTTTCTCGACCAAGTCAAGCGCCGCGGCAGTCCGAGCCTTCCGCTTCCAGACGTTCTCGTACAGACTGCACCGCCCTCCGAAGGGAAACCGGCGTCCCGCGACTTCGAATCGGTCGATGCTGCAGTACATCTTGCAGGCACCACACGTGAACCTGCCGACGCGCTTCATCTCAGGTGCCGCTAGTGTGAGCAGGTCGACCGTGTGGCCAGACATCGTGCTGGATCGTCTCATGGCGAGGAGTCCAACTCCGAGGGCGCCGAGCAATTCAGGGCTGGGAGGGATCACGACTTGGCGACCGACGCTGTGAGCAAAAGCGTATCCCACTGCGCGGTTCAACGCCACACCGCCTTGTAAGAAAATCTTCTTCCCCACATAGCGCGGCCCCTTGACGCGATTCAAATAATTGCCAGTGATGGCGTACACGAGTCCGGCGATGATGTTGTCGCGAGGATGGCCCTGTTGCTGAGCCAGGCGAATATCGGAATTGATGAAAGCCGCGCAGGTTGCTTTGAACTGGACCGGAGACGGAGCGGCCAGCGCCAGGTCGGCGATGTCCGAGACCGTGATGCCAAGATCACTGTGGGCGCTCTCTTCCAGGAAGGAGCCTGTCCCTGCCGAACAAGCGTTGTTCATCGCGTAGTCGATGGGCACACCGTTGCGCAAATAGATGTACTTGGAGTCCTGCCCCCCGATCTCAAAAATCGTGTCCACCTCCGGATCGAAATATGTCGCGCCCGCCGCATGAGCCGAGATCTCGTTGTAGACATGCTCTGTACCAAGGTAGGCACCAACCAGTTCCCGGGCCGATCCTGTCGTCCCAATCAAGCCGATCGGGCGATTGTCGACCTGGCTGATGAGCACCTGCAGACATTCACGAGTAGCCGCGACTGGATTTCCTTTGGTACGCCCGTAATGTGAAGCCACCACGGCCTGTGTTGAAGGGTCCAGCAGAATGGCTTTGGTTGTGGTTGATCCCGCATCCACTCCGAGGACTAGGGGCCCTACAGCAGGAGCCTGGCGCGGTGAGGCTTCGATTATCTGCACTCGATTGCTATACAGATGGAGTGGCGGGAGACGGCCGAGGGTTGACTGTGCCGCAATCTTTGGAGATATTTCTGTGGGTGAGTCGCGGACGAGCAAGGCAGTGCCCCAGGCTTCGAACCATGGGCTCTCTGGCAGGATCACAAACTCCATGGCAGGGAGTTTGGCATGCAATGCCGCAACCATGGCATTGTTGCGTGTCACGCCGCCGATCAATAGCACTCGTTTCAGTTCGCGCGAGCCTTTCTCCAGCAACGCAATCACTTTATTGGACATGCTGTCGTGCAGCGTGTGGAGAATATCCTCAGGCGTAGCCTCGTTGCGGTTCAGCTTGTGGGTGATATCCGACTTGCAATGGACTGAGCAGCGTGACGCCAGTGGCACGACCTTGCCGCTGAAGGACCGTCGGATCGCTTCCTCCATGTCCAGACCCATCCGACCGATCTGCTGCACGAAAAATTCGCCGCTTCCCGCTGCGCATTTATTGTGGGACACCACATTGGTGATGCGACCGTCCATCAAAAGGTAGACGAGGAAGGATTCCCCACCGAGGGATGCGACCGCGTCAAACGTGCCACCCACTTCACGGAGCGCCCGCTGCACTGCGGCCACTTCAGAAATATGACCGAGTTGGCCTGACACGCCGAAATACTCCGCATCGGCGAACTCCGGACGGGCAAGCACTTCCGTGAGGATTTCAAGTGGTCGGCCTTGATGGGCCAAAACGGTGGCGCTTCTGGTCTCACCACGAAGAGCGGCCACTTTCACCGTGAGGGCGCCGATATTCACGCCGACGTATGACATGCAAGTATTCTCCTGGACTAAGGCCGTACCGATGGCGGATCTCGTGCCCACCCAAGAACAAGTGGAATGTCGAACAAGATATTCATTGCGTGGTGAACCTCTTGGAAACCAATGGAGCGTGGTAGTGTCTTCTCAGGTCGGAGGAAGCCGGCTCAGAATCTCCCGTTCCGCGTCCAGCCAATCATCGAGCGCATACCCATGTCGATAGCCTCGCTCGCTGTAGAGTTCATAGGCTCGCTTGGCAATCAAGATGCTCACGTCATCGCGGGACGACACCGGCTGACGTGTCTTAGCGGGAGTGGATGCCCCTGCTTGGGCTCGTGTGCTCGTCGACGTTTTGGGCGTTGTCTTTTTCATCTGGCGTGAAGGTTCTACGTTCATGGCTCTATGACCCTCCTGTGGGCAATTGGGGAGACGATCCGCTGGCATTCTGTACGAGGAAGGTGAGCAATGATTGTGCCTTATCGCTCCTTATTGATCGGTATCATGAGTGGTGTGCGAATAACAGGGCGGTGACAAACCTTGTAGCCATTCGGGGCAAACGAATTCTCAGCACTGCCGCTTTCCGCCACGACATTGTGCCAGTTGATGGTCATAAGATGCCGCCGTGACCCACAACAGGAGATGAGTTCCTCTTCAATGACAATCGAACCGACTGAATGGCATTGGCCTTGCTGCATATGTCGACAATACCCGATGGAGTGGGAGGAGGCGCTATGAGACTCTCGCAGGATTTTGAGCCTACGTATGACCCGAAGACCCTGACCGTTCGGCAAATCATGGAACGTTCGGTCTCTACGGTGAGCCCTGAGACCAAAGGGATCACGATCGCGGAGATGATGACCGAACGGAATATCGGGGCCGTGCCGGTCGTGAAACAAGATTCTAAGTTCGTCGGTCTGGTGTCAGAATTCGATCTGCTACGAGTCATCGAAGGCGGGAGAGACCTTCGTCAGGTCACGGCCGAAGAAATGATGACCAGAGATGTCGTGACGGTCACGGGAGAGATGCTGGTGAAGGATTTGATCAAGCTCTTTCAAGAGCGGCATCTCATCCGAACTCCCGTCGTCAGAGGAAAAACATCGATATTGATAGGGATTGTCTCCAGAAGGGATGCGGTGTTCGGCTATGTAAAGGTAACGGACAAGTCGCTGCGGCCAACGACAGGCGGCGGCCGGTAGCAAAAGATCGGTCCAGCGAAAGACTTAACGGTCACCAGTTATGGTTTCGATTTCATTGAGGAGGGAAGGGTTCGTTCGCGCAATTTGTTGACTAATTCTTGATAGGAACTCTCACGAATGATTTTCTGGAACTGACTGCGGTAATTCTTCACCAAGCTGACGCCGTCTACGATGATGTCATAGGCATGCCACCGGCCTTCCTTCAAGAAGAGACGATAGTCCATCGGGATCTCCACCTTGTCCGAACGGAGTTCAGTTCGGACCTCGGCGTATGTTCCCTCCATCCGCTCCGACAGGTAGAGCACCTGTTCTCCGCTATAGCCTTCGATTTTTTCAGCGTACCGATCAGACAAAAAGCTCTTGAAGAGCTCGACGAACTCCACACGTTCGCCCTCGGTCAGTGGTGCCCAGTAGGCAGCCAGTGCCCGTTTTGACATTTCAGCATAATCAAACCTGCTGGCGATCACCTCTTCCAACATGCGACGGCGGGGCATGAGCTTGGCCGGATTTTTCAGTGCCGGGTCTTCGAGGATACTGATCACCCGAGAGACCGTTCCGCGAACTGCTTCAGTCGGTGATTCAGAGCCTTGTGACACGGCCGCGAGGGCCACAAACCAGATCACCACGATCCCAACGGTATTGCAAAGGACTTCTCGCCATCCCACGGCAGTCCGAAAGTGTTTTCCGGCTGACCGTGTCACAGAGACGCACTTAGTCTGCTTTTCGTCAGTCCAGTACAAACGTCACCTTCAGATCGACGCGATACAAGGCGACCTTGCCATTATCGATTACGACATATTGGTCCTTCACTCAAGCCGACTTGATCCCATGAACGGTTTTGGATGCTTTGGCAACCCCTTGGACGATGGCATCCTCGAAGCTCTTGGATGATTCGGCACTGATCTCGATGATCTTGGCAACGGACATAGCCCTCTCCTTTCAAGACATGCGCATGCGCGCGGTTAATGGCTCAACTAGCTCTGATCACGATAGCTGATCCGATGTTTCAGCAAGAGTGACGCCAAAGCTGGATCAGTCAACAGTCGGACACGTAGCTGATATCTCAAGGGATAGAGAGCAAGGCTGGAAATCAAGCGCAAGATTATTGGGGAACTCTGCTACAAAGCCAACTTTTCAAGCTGTCGCAAAATGCACAAGGCTCCCATTCTCATGCGAGATAGGCCGCCACGATTCCTGATAGCACGATTCCGTCGAAGGTCCCGGCCCCGCCGATGCTCGCGATGCCGGTGGCGATCTTTTCGATGTCGCGGAGGTGGAGTAGGTCCGCACCGATGAGTGGGCCGAGTACGCCGGCGACAAAAGCGACGGGAGGGGCCTGGTCCGGGACGAAGGACAGCGCGCATACAGTGGCAAGCAAGGGAGGAAAGAGACCAGGCATCGCAATACCAATCCCTTTGACGGGTTTCGCCAGCCGATAGCAGGCTACCGTGTTGATGAAAATCGCCAGGAGCAGTCCGGAGAGTGGTTGCCAACCAGCCGTTATGACATGAGCCGTTTCGTAGACTGCCAGCGTGACCGGGATGAGGCAGCCGCCTATGTTGACGGCGATGACGGTTTCTCGACGCACTTGTTGGAGTACCGGCCACCATCCCGATAATCCGAAAATGGCCAGTGGGTCTACCGGTACCAATTCTGTTCGGGAAATTCTCTTTATGGGAATGTTGATTGCGCTTCCCATGAAAATGCCGATGACCACCAGCAAGGCGGTCGTCGGTTCCAATTTGAGTTTGATCAAGGCTGAGGTGAACAGCTCACCAAAGACAAACGGGAGCATCACCAACAGCATCAGGAAGAACAGGAGCGGCAGAACGCTCAGAAGTTTCATCGTTCGTAGTGACTTTCTAAGGAGCACGGAATCAAAAGAAGATTCATCCTGATCACTTTTCCAAGTCTCCTTGTTTGACCCGTTCTGCCAGCCGGTCCGCTTGCCTGGTCGGCTCCGGAATCCGGTATCCCTTCCCGCAAGCGAGCGTGAGTTGAACAGCCTGGCTGAGGCCGATCCGATGACCGACCGACACGAAGACTGGGTTCACCCGATCGCGGTCCGAACGACCGTTCCAACGATTCGGCCTGTTGCATAATAAAGCGACGTAGCGGCCCCACGCGAGAGATCTGGCGCTCGATGCGTGCCGATCAGGAGAGACTTCGCGAAACCAATCTTTGTCCAAGCAGACGCCGAGGTGACAGGCAATTCCCGCCGAACGGGGATGGGACAATCCGTGTCCGTCGATGAAAACGACGTCGGGATCATGCCGGACCGTTTCGAAGGCGTGATGCAGCGCTGGCGCCTCTCGAAACGAAAGGAGGGCAGGAATGTAGGGAAAGGATACTCGTTTTTGATGCACTACCATCTCAACGGGCTCCAATAAAGAAAACATGAGGATCACAACTGCTGCAAGCACCCGGTGGGCTTGAAGATCAAAGGCCGCGTCGGCCCCGGCCACCAGCGTCAGTTTTGGCACGCGTCCTCGCGGGATGATCTTGGCTCGGAGCTGTTCTTGAAGGAGGACGGCTTCTTGCGGTGTTGCGTCCCACGAGTGAAGCCGGTGGATCTTCATCTAGGCCCCGCTGCCTCAGCTTTCATGGCGACCAGCCGGCTTGAGAGATGTTCCCAGTGGGTTCCAGGCCAAAAGACCTTACAGCATTGCGGGCATTGAAGGAACGCCTGGTATTGCTGTGTGACAAAGAGAGGGACGAGGGGAGCTGCGACTTCAAGCGAAATGGATATGAGGACGACATTGCAGTCCGCGCAACGATAGTCCCTCTGGTGGTTTATGTCGAGATCGATCTTGAGGTCTCGATGAAGCTGGCGCAGTTGTCCTTCGACCATGTCGTTTGCGATCAAGGTATGGCGGCCACGAAGAAGCTTGCGCAGCGCCAGGCGTCGATCGCGCGTAAGCAGCCACCGGTCTTCGCGAAGCGCGCGCTCGATCAACACCTCGTCGGTGATGGCCTTTTCGTATGCCGTGTCATAGCCGAGAATGCGTAGCCAACGTGCGAGACGGCCGAGCATCGCATCGGCGATGAACGCAAGGGGCTTCGGCGGCTGAACGGGAAACTCGGGCATGAACGATTGTACCGCAGTGAAAGATGGAGGTCGTCTCCGGCAGTTTCCAACCGCTGCCTGTCCCCATTTTCACGGTACGGCTTTCGATAGGCAAGAGACGCGCAGTTTCGATGAAAACATTTTGGCTTCAGCGGAACCATTGATAGATTTGACTTGCTGGGTCTGGGGGATGAGAAGAGTTGGTCTGATCGCGGGAGGGCCTCCTATGCCGAATCAATTTGTGAGCATGAAGGTCAATAG
>CAZOHW010000054.1:0-15279 GCA_964579525.1 uncultured Nitrospira sp.
CGATAGTATGCCGCACAAGCCCCTTCACTTGAGACCATCGGTGCGCCCAACGGCCGCTCTGGCGTACACCTGATTCCGAAAGCCGGACAATCCATCGGTTTCAGCAAACCCTGGAGCACCAGCCCGCTCTGGCATTCCGGATCTTCTTTTCCAGCCGGACCGAATCGGACCAGCACATCGCGGAACCGCACCGTCGCGTCGAACTCGGCATAGGCCGGCTTGATACGGAGCCCACTCCGCGCGATTTCACCGATCCCCCGCCATTCACGCGGCGCCGGTTCGAACACCTCGTTCACAATCGCTTGTGCCGGCCGGTTTCCGCCTCGGCTCACCGAACGCACATACTGGTTCTCGACCTCGGCCCGCCCCTCTTCCAACTGGTTGACCAGCAGTGCGAGGCCTTCGAGAATATCGATCGGCTCGAATCCGGTGACGACGATCGGCACCCGATACCGTTCCACGAGATCGTCATACTCTTCATAGCCCATTACGGTGCAGACATGGCCGGCGGCCAGGAAGCCCTGGATCCGATTCTGCGGCGATGAAAGGATTGCTTCAATGGCCGGAGGCACCAACACATGGGCGACCAGCAGACTGAAATTCGCGAGCTTTGCGGCCTTCGCCTGGACCACCGCCATGGCCCAGGGCGGCGCAGTCGTCTCGAATCCCACGGCGAAGCAGACTATCTCACGATCGGGGTTCGCACGGGCAAGTTCCAGCGCATCCAACGGCGAATAGACGATCCGAACATCCCCACCCGACGCCTTGGCGCTGAAGAGATCACCACGCGAGCCCAGTACGCGCAGCATGTCGCCGAACGAACAGAAGATCACACCCGGCTCTTGCGCGAGCCGCACGGCATAATCGATCAACCCGATCGGCGTCACACAGACCGGACAGCCAGGACCATGGACGAGTGTGAGGTTATGCGGCAGGAGACTGTCTAGCCCGTACCGCACGATCGAATGGGTTTGGCCTCCACAGACCTCCATGACCGTCCATGACCGGTGGATCGTCTTCTTGATCCGGTCCGCCAGCGCCGTCGCCACTCTGCGATCGCGAAATTCATCCACGTACTTCATGACGGTGATTCCCTGCAACTCCGTTGCTCCGGCATCATTCCTCCGATTAGCTAACCCGCACTATCCATGACGGTTCGTGATGCAATCACGCGGTCTCGTTGTGAAACAGGCACGCGGAGCTCTGAGAAGCCGAGAGCATAACTCCACATTGTTGGCGCTTCAACGAGATGCGGCTGCGAGACCATTTAGCATGCGTTCTTATAAAACACAACGAGGCCACTGATGAGATGCGGGATGAGGCATTGTGGCGACACGAGACATTTCCTGCACTCATCTGTACAGTAACACATATATACCAGGAGGCTTCATGGATACGCTGACCTATACCGCCGTTCGTGCCAATCTCGGTTGCGCAATGGACCGGGTGTGCAACGATCACGAAACCTTGATTATTACCCGCAACGGCGAACGGTCTGTTGTGATGCTGTCGCTCGAGGACTATAAGGCGCTGGAAGAAACTGCCTATCTCCTAGGAACGCCTGCCAACGCCAAGAGACTGCTCTCGGCCGTTGCAAAACTGAACGCGGGCAAAGGCGTTGAGCGGAAACTGGCCAAGTGAAGTTGGCGTTCGCAGAGGAGGCATGGGAAGACTACCTGTATTGGCAAAAGCACGACAAACGCATGGTGGAACCGATCAAAAGCTCATCCGCCACACACAACGCGAACCCTTCAGTGGCGTCAGCAAACCGGAACCACTGAAGCATGCGCTTTCGGGGTTTTGGTCGCGAGAATTACAGAAGAATATCGCATCGCTCGCTGACTCTTGGGTAGCCACTCGTTCATGACTTCTGACTTCGAATGATCAGACGGAGTATGACCGGAGACACCATGATATAAAACAAGAGCAATCCTCCTACCAAGAGCTGCCCACGGGCTTGTATGGGATCCACGAGGGTGTCATGTCCCTGCATCCACAGATGCCTGGTCATGAGGTTGCATGCAAATCCTGCAACGACCAGTGCATACCAAAACCGCCACCGACTAGATGTATAGAGTGCCTGCTCTCGTCGGTGAATCAGAAAAACTTGAGCAAGAATTCCCACGAGGGCAAGGTATGCTGTCCACTCCGGAACTTCGCGGGACCCCGCCAGCATCATCCAGGCGAAGGTTGTGACAAAAACCAGAATGGCCCCCATCGCAAATCCCCGTCGTGATGCCGCGAGGCTCGTGCCGATACTCTCCATCCCGTCCCTCATGAACTCATCTCGTGTTCGGTGCGTCCGGTTAGTATACTCGCTGGGCTTACGGTACATCCAAGGGAAGTCAAACCACCCTCATCTACTGCACAACCTCGGCCTTATCGAACTTGCTCAGGGGATACAGCGTGTCGTTTTTTATAAAGAATCGATATGGTTCCTCTCCTACATAGTCACCCATCAAGTTCTTGGCATTGATCCCCACGTGCACGAGATACCCAAACACGGGAGGGCTCCTTCTGCTTGAGAGATACGCATAGCCCTTCTGTGGCTCTCCGATAAATCGAAAGCGCGCCGTGAACGGATCAAACAGTAAAGGCTGCATGAAGTGCTTAATGGCATTCTGATAGGTTGGTGAGCTTGGGACTGTCCCATAGTCGGCGCTAGCGATTTGCTCAGAGGTAATGGGTGTGACGCACCCGAGCGTCACAAGTAGAAGCAGCGCAGAGAGACTTCTGTAAGAAACCTTCATCAGGAAACCCCTATGCAGCTGATCTGCACTATTTTAGGAGCCTATGGTTGGATCCGGAAGACAGCTCAAAGAGATCCGGCCTCTCCCTTAACTGTCTTCTTATCATCGGCGGCCTCTGGCGACCTTACGGCCGCTAAGTCGGCGTAAGTCTGCAATGTTCGTCGTGCTGCTTCCTCGTCCAGTTTGCTGATGGCAAAGCCGACATGAACGATGACATAGTCGCCTACCCCTGCTTCCGGCACCAACGCCAAGGAAACGGATTTTGTCACCCCGCCGAACGACACCGTCGCCGTGCGAAGCTGGTCATCTTCTATATTCAGGACTTGTCCTGGGACTGCAAGACACATTCTGTGCTCCACCTTATCATCTTACTGACTGTCTTTCAGTCGATTCGCAGCCACCACCGCTTGCCCAAGCGAGAGTCCTCCGTCATTCGGAGGAACCAGTTCATGGCTATATACAGTGAATCCCGCCTCCTCTAGACGTCGCCTGACCAGTGATAGAAGCAGCCGATTCTGAAAACAGCCGCCGGTCAGGACGACGCGAGGCAAACCAGCCGCTTGGGCTATGCGCACGGTTGCCTCAGCAAGGCCGACATGAAATCGCGCAGCAATCAGTTCATTACGGCGGCCTTTTCGAAGATCGTCCAGCATGGCGCGTATCATCAGTCGCCAATCGACTATCCACCTGGGCTCTGGACTATCACTGAGTACCACGTCCATCGGATATTCTTCCACCCTCATTTCGCCTTCATCCGCTTCCTGCTCCGCAGCAAACTGGACTGCCATGGCTGCTTGCCCTTCAAAGGAAGCTTGATGACACAGGTTGGTGAGCGACGCCACAGCATCGAACAGGCGTCCTATGCTCGTCGTCCAAGGTGATGCGGCGCCGGACTGGAGCAGAATGGCAAACTTTGTACGCTGATCGCGCGGTGCATTCCAAGCCGGAAGGTCCTGGTCCAGCATCTTCTCTCCCATCGACTCCCATAATACCGCCGCGGCAGACCGGCTTGGATCTCTCATGGCAACTTCTCCACCCAATAACCGGAAGGGCTTGAGCGAAGCAAAGCGAGTGAACTGCCGATGACTCGCGATCAAACATTCTCCGCCCCAAACCTGGCCGTTTCCTCCATATCCAGCCCCGTCCCAGGCAATACCCAGCACGTCGCCGTCGAGTTTGTGTTCTGCCATACAGGAGGCAACGTGAGCATGGTGGTGCTGCACGGGGATCAGCGCCACAGACAGAGTCGCAGCCAGTGCGTGCGCGAAATTGGTGGAGCGATAGTCCGGGTGGAGATCACAGGCAATGGCCCGTGGTGTGGCTTGAAGCAATCGCTGGAGATCCTCGACTGCTTGTCGAAAAGCTTTGTCCGCTTCGAGCGTCGAAAGATCACCGAGATGTTGACTGATCCACACTCGATTCTCCCTGAGTAGCGCAACCGTGTTCTTGAGATGGCCCCCCACGGCAAGGATCGGCCCCTGCGCCTTCTCATTTGCCAGACCATCGCTCCATCGAATGCCTTGAGGCACATAGCCGCGGGCCCGCCGTACGATCATGACTGCGGTCTTAGGTTTTGTCTTTTGCTCCTGACCTTCCGCCCGGATTTTGTCGGGAACTGCCAACACCACCGAATCGTCGACCGGCCTCGCAATCGGCCGGTCATGCGCGAGGTATGCATCGGCAATCCCCTTCAGTCGAACCAATGCTTCCTGTTCATCGATTACAATCGGCTCCTCCGCTCTATTGCCGCTCGTCGCCACCATGGGCCCGTGGAGATCTTCCATCAAGAGATGCTGTAAAGGCGTCGACGGCAACATTGCACCGAGATAAGGGTTGCCAGGCGCTACTCCCTCCGCCAGTTGTCCCTCGCCGCGCTTGCGCACCAATACGATCGGCGCGTGCGATGAGCGCAGCAGGGCTTCTTCGTCGGCAGAGACCACACAGTAGGTGTGCACTACTTCCATCGACGGAAACAGTACTGCAAAAGGTTTGTCAGGGCGTTGCTTACGTGCGCGGAGACGCCGGACCGCTTCCTCCGATTCGGCATTGACCCAGAGCTGAAAGCCGCCCAGTCCTTTCACCGCAACGATCCGTCCTTGGTTGAGCAGTACCGTCGCCTGTTGTAGAGCCCCCTCACCGTTTGCGATTTCGTGGCCCTGCCCATTCCACAGTCGGACATGCGGCCCGCAGGCCGAACAGGCGATTGGCTCGGCATGAAAGCGGCGATCCGATTCGTTTTCATACTCGGCAAGACAAGCAGAGCAGAGTTGGAACCCTGCCATCGTCGTATTGGAACGATCGTAAGGAATTGCGGTAAGCAGGCTATAGCGCGGACCGCATTGCGTGCAGGTGAGAAACGGATACCGAAAGCGTCGGCCACGTGGATCGGCCAGTTCGCGCAGACAATCGGCACATGTGGCCAGATCGGGGGGAATGACGAGCGCGAGCCCACCTGGTTCCATGCTCCGGTGGATGGCAAAGCCTGCAGCCTCTAACATTGGGACGAGCTGTGTACTCATTGCCTCCACACAGGCCGACTCCGGTGCTTCGTCCGTGAGCCGTCGGAGAAATATCTCGACGGTTGGCGCACCTCCTTCCACTTCGATCGACACGCCGCTCACCGTATTGCGGACCCACCCCGACAATTCCAATTCGTGCGCCAACCGGTAAACAAACGGACGGAACCCTACACCCTGCACTGTTCCCTCCACGTCGATCCGCACACGTTGGACAAGCGTCTCGCTCATTCCTCGACCACCATCTCATGCACCAGCACTTCCGGCTCGATTTGGTCCGCCAAGACTGGTCCCCCGCACGTTACACACGGGATAGCCGGGTCCGTCACCGTCACAGCCGTTTTACAATGAGGACACCAGACCTCACCGGAGACCGGAATGATCTCCAACTTCGCACCTTCGGCCTTCGTGTCCCTGGCCGCAAAGGCGAATGCTGTCTGCAACGCAGAATGATCATGCGTCAAGAGGTGGGACAACGTACTGACCTTGAGTCGCACCACTGAAAGTCTGGCGCCTCCCATTTCTTGCAGCCGTGTTTCCACGGCCTTCACGACTTGCGTCATGAGATGAAGTTCATGCACGGCAGGCCTCACAGTCTTGGACGATCTGTTCCACGACCTGGTCCACGGCGCTGGCCACAGAAGGTGACAGCGGTTGTCCTGCCTCTGTGTTCCCTGCTTCAACTCCATAGACGATCACCCTGTCCGGAAGGGTACCTACTGCACGAGCCAGCTCCAAGGCATCCGATATTCCGATCGCATGACTGGAGCAAGGAAAGATCTGCTTACTGATGGGTTCATCCGAGGCATCAAGTCGATGGATCGTGCCTGAAGCTTGGCCACTGCGGGCGGCATCGATGAGAATCACAATCTGCGCGTCCTTCATCAACTCTATGAGGTCAACCCCAACCATCTCCGCTTCGATCACTTGAACGCGGTTGCCTACTGCTTGTTCGAGTCGACGGGCAGCCAGCAGACCGACCGCATCATCTCCCCTTAGCTCATTGCCGAGGCCAATGATCCGAATGGAGGAAGGAGTAGAATCGTCCTTCCTCACGCACCGGCCTCTCGTCGGATTTCTAGATTCAAAAAATGCGTCGCGCAGGAAATGCAAGGATCGTAGCAACGGATCACGCGCTCGCAAGCTAATGCTGCTTCTTTATCGGGAAGGTGCAAGACGCGAGGCATGAACAGTCGAAGGTCCTGTTCGATGCGAGATTGGTTCTGCGAGGTCGGTGGAACAATCTTGGCTTCACGGATCACACCATCACGATCCACCTGATATCGATGATAGAGAATTCCCCTGGGCGCTTCAGTACAGGCCATGCCGATGCCGGCTCGGACCGTGACCGGCAACGACGGCCCTGGCGGAGGTTCATATCGGTCGATCAACCGCAGTGACTCTTCCAACGCGTAGAGCATTTCGACTGAGCGGGCAACAATCCCGTGAAAGGGGTTGCGTAGCGGCAGCGACAACCCGGTATCCATCAGCACCTGCCTGACCGTTGGAGGCAAACGATCGTGGTTCAGATTCACACGGGCCAACGGCCCAACCAAATAGGGCGCGCCCTGCAATGTACAATGCAGGGCGTTGGAGTAGACGACTTGGTGTTCGGTGAAATGTCGTTCGAACTCGCTCGCCGAGATCCGCAGTCCGCGTGTGTCAACGATCTGCCCCTCATTGAGAGGATACTCATCAGGGTGACGGAGGGCAACGTACGTATAGTCCGGCGTGAAATCTGGATAGTCAAAGTCTGCTACCCAACGCACTGTTTCCACCGCCGCATCGCGCGCCCACAAGAGTTCATCTCTCAATCCGTCCAATTCGCGCCGCCGTGGCACTCGCGAGAAGCCGCCGACTTTCACGGAGACCGGATGCACAGAGCGTCCACCGAGCAACGTCATGGTCGCATTACCGGCTTTCTTAAGCCGCAAGCCTCGAGTGACAAGCGCAGGATGATCCTTCGCCATCGCGATGCCGCTCTCGTACCCGAGAAAATCCGGTGCCTGGAGCAGATAGACGTGCAATGCGTGGCTCTCGATCCACTCACCGCAGTAGATCAGCCGCCGAAGATCGCGCAACGCCCCATCGACACGCAAACCGAAAATCTGTTCGAGCGCATGGACCGCGCTCATTTGATAGGCCACGGGACAAATACCGCAGATCCTCGCGACGAGGTCCGGAACTTCGTCGTAATGCCGACCTCTCAAGAAGGCCTCGAAAAACCTCGGCGGCTCGAAGATCCTGAGCTCGACATCTTGGATGGTCGAGCCCGTTACCGTGACACGGAGCGCGCCTTCACCTTCCACGCGCGCCACCATGCCGACGGCGATGGTCCTCGTTTTTGCTGCTTCTCCGGGCATCGAGTCCTCAACGTTCACAAGGGAGATGCGGATTGGACGTCACATCTTCTTCTGTTCCCAGAGATCACTTTCCGTGCGGAAAGGCGATACATACCCGTTGATGCCGCGAAATCGCCGCATAACCTCGATCGGGATCAACTGCAGTGTGCGATGAAAGTGTGCTGCGAGCGAGGCCGTGTTGGGTGGAAGCCCGGAACCTTTGCGGTCGCCCTCACTAGGGCCAAAACAGCCGTAACAATCACGACCCATGCCCGGACAGATCGCTCCACAGCCTGTCCGTGTGACTGGTCCAAGACAAGGCATTCCTTTCGCGACCAGCACGCAGACATTTCCCTTTCTCTTGCATTCAAGACACACACTATCGGCTGGTAAACGAGGCTGGACTCCAACCACCAGATCCGTGATGACCTGCAAGAGTTGGCCCTTATCGATTGGGCAGCCCCACAGTTCGAAATCCACATGAACATGTTCCGAGATAGGCGTGGACGTACTGAGGCTCTGAATATATTCCGGTCTCGGGTAGACTGCTTGCTTGAACGCCTCGACATTGGCCCAGTTACGCAAGGCTTGAATGCCGCCGGCCGTCGCGCAGGCCCCGATCGTGATCAACACCTTCGTCTGCTGGCGTATGGATAGAATACGATGCGCGTCTTCCGCCGTGGTGATTGATCCTTCCACCAAGCCGATCTCGTATGGGCCCGGCTTCATGCCGCTGGAAGCCTCAGGGAAATAGGCGATATCCAGCGCCTGACCTAAAGCAAGGAGGTCTTCCTCCAGGTTCAAGATGCTGAGCTGGCATCCATCACAGGAGGCGAATTTGAACACGGCCAACTTTAACCGTGCTGCATCCTTGTGTGCTCCTTCACGATGTCTAGACTGGTCGCGCTCTGTCATCAGCCGCCTTTCGATGATCCGGTTTCTTTGGTTTATTTGGTTCATCTGGTTCAACCAGACAAACGAAACAAACCTCTCCACCGTTTACACTCCCATCCGCCCAAGCCATGGCTCGACCAGGTCATACCGCATGACCGGTCCGTCTTTACACAGGAAGTACGGGCCCATCTGACAATGGCCGCACAGGCCGATTCCACATTCCATATGTCGTTCCAGCGAGACATAGATAGCTGTCGCCGGAATGCCACGGCTTAACAAGATTGGCGCGCCCAAGCGCATCATGATCTCGGGCCCGCACATCAGCACGATGCTCTTCGGCGGGTCGATCGACACGAGCTCGAACAGCTCAGTCACCACGCCGATGTGATAGCTCCAGGTCTTGTCCGGCTGGTCACTGGTCAACAGCACCTCCGTATCGGGCAAGCCTCGCCATGCATCGAACCGTTCGCGATAGAGGAGATCATGCGGCGTCTTGACGCCATGGAGAATCTTGATCGACCCGTATTGTGCTCGCCGCCGGAAGATGTACTCAATGGCACCTACCACCGGGGCACACCCCAGGCCACCAGTGACGATCACGACGTTGTGCCCACGAGCTTCCTCTACCGGCCAACCTTGTCCAAACGGGCCACGGATGCCTAAGACATCACCGGGCTGTAGATCTGCAATCGCGTTGGTGACTCTTCCCACGGTGCGGATCGTATGATCCAGGAGCTGTGGGTCATCCGGATCCGAAACGATGGAAATCGCCACTTCGCCGACTCCAAACAGATAGACCATATTGAACTGGCCGGCTTTGAAGCGAAACTGCTGCCGCGCCTGCTCATCAACAAGCTGCAAACGATAAGTATTGATGTCCTCGGCTTCCCGAATCTTCTCGACGATAGTCGCTGGATGGATGACATAGGGGTTCGCCATTGCATCAGCTTCGGTATGCACGGCTACGGGCCTTCTTCCTCTTGGCTGGTGACCGATGCCTGGCGAGCCGAGGTCAGCAACGCCGACAACTCCTCAGTCAAATCGATACCAACCGGGCACCAGGTGATGCAACGGCCGCAGCCGACGCAGCCGGACATGCCGAACTGATCGATCCAGGACGCGAGCTTGTGCGTCAACCACATTCGGTACCGATCCTTGATCGTCGGGCGAATGTTCTTGCCATGGATGTATCCATGCTCTTGCGTGAAACAGGAATCCCACAATCTGGCGTGCTCGGTTTGTTGATGTGAGATGTTCGGAATCTCCTCAACCGTATGACAGAAGCAGGTCGGGCAGACCATTGTGCAATTCGTGCAGGCGAGGCACCGCCCCGCCACATCGTCCCAGCGCGGATGCTCATGCGCATCGTAAAGAGCTTGCGGTAAGCGAGCGTGATCCAGTCGGCGAACTTGGCTATGTCCGCATGCATCCACGCGCGTCGCGGCTTCATCGATCAATTGTTGTGAGGCAGCAGGCAAGGAAAGATCGGAAAGAAGATCGGACCCGGCCTCGCTGCCCGCTTCGACAAGGAAGCAATCATCCACTTCTGTCAGAGCGAGATCAAATCCGTTTTGGGCGCGAGGGCCTGTCTCCATTGAGGCACAGAAACAAGTCGCCAATGCCCTGGTGCAATTCACCGCAATCACGAAAAGCCCTTCTCGACGCGCGGCATAGTACGGATCGCAGTATTTGTCTTTCAGAAAGATCCGGTCTTGAATTGCCAGTCCGGCGAGATCACAGGCGCGAGCCCCAATGACTGCCACTTTCTGCGGTTGAGGAGCCATCTGACGCGTGACAAACCCATCACCTGTCCGCTCGATTTGCAAGAGCGCCTCGCGCGGCGCAAACACGAACGGCTTCAGCGATTGCGGCCCGTGGACGACCCCGAATATGTCTTGGGATCCGGTCTGTTCAAGCCGATAGCGGGCCGGTTCTTGCTGATCGCGCCAGCCGATTGGCAGATCTTGCACCACGCGGATGGTGTCCCACACGGCCGACCCATCACGCACGATAGGTCCGACAATGCGATATCCCTTTGCGCTCAAGGTATCGAACAATCGTTGAAGGTCCCCCTTTGCGAGGACGTCGTGTCTCTCAGAGGCCATTGATATCATGCGAATCTAAGCTTTCCCTGAGGCGATAGCTAGGTCTTGTACAGAATTTTCATACATCACCTCATGGGTTACGTTTTCTGCACACCGAGCACGACAAATGCGCCACTGGCATACCCATCACGGACCTCCAAACCTTTCGACCCAGGTTGTTCTGGATCGCTCAACAAGGTCTCACAGAACCGAAGCGAGTGGACCCCGGCTTGTTGTACGAGGCCGGCCACGTCCTCCACCGAATAGAACTACGCCTCCCGGTAAAAACCGCTTGTCCCCAGCGTCTCATCTTGGACATCGTCAGGCGACGGCGCAGGTCCAGCACTTCCCAGGATGCCATCAGGCTCAACACTCCGAGAAACGCCGATACCCTAATCAGGACCTCTGTCGTCATCTCTCACCTCTCACATCGCACTAGCACTCACTCTCCGGAATCCGTTCCAATTGAGCCAGCCACACCGACGCTTCGTTATCACTTGGGGCACGATAGTCGCCACGTGGCGACAGCGAGCCACCGGAACCGACCTTCGGGGCATTGGGGACCGCACTGCGCTTAAATTGACTCTTGCGAAAGAATCGATCCAGAAAGACCCGCAACCACCTCTTGATCTCGCTCATCCGATAGTCATGCCGATTGAGAGCTAGGAGGGCGACACGTTCGTCCCGCCTCCCTTCGTGCCAGACGTTGTACGCGAGGAATGCGACTTTGGAAGGACCATAGCCAAAGCGAAGGATGTAGTAGAGAAAAAAGTCTTGTAATTCGAACGGCCCCACGATGTCTTCCGAGCGTTGCATGGGCTGCCCCACACGATCCTCCCCAGGCACCAACTCCGGACTGATCTTCGTTTCGAGAATGTCCATGAGCACAGAGCTGACTTCAGCCCCCAGCTGCTTCGTGGTGGCGACCCACCGGATCACATGTTGGATCAAGGTCTTCGGGACACTCGCGTTCACGTGATAATGCGCCATGTGATCGCCGACCCCATACGTACACCATCCGAGGGCGAGTTCGCTGAGATCGCTCGTCCCCACGACGAGCGCGCCCTGTTGATTGGCGAGTCGGAATAATAGACTCGTGCGCTCGCCTGCTTGAACGTTCTCAAACGTGACATCGTACACCGGTCGACCGGTGGCATGAGGATGGCCGATGTTCTTGAGCATGTCCTCGGCACCTCGTCGAATATCGAGCTGCTGGCCAGTACAACCGATGGCGCGCATCAGCCGCCAGGCCTGATCTAACGTGCGCTTGCTCGTGGCAAATCCTGGCAGGGTATAGCCAAGTACATTGGTGCGCGGGAGACCCAGCACATCCATCGCCTTCGCGCAGACGATCACGGCTTGTGTCGAATCCAGTCCGCCGGAGATGCCGACCACGACTTTATTGATCCCGGCCGCCTGCAATCGCTTGATCAGTCCTTGCACCTGGATCTCGTAGACCTCCCGACAACGCTCATCTCGTCGCTCAGGGTTACTCGGCACATACGGGAAGCGCTCGTACGCTCGCTGGAGTAAGAGCCGCTCGCGACGGGACGGTTCAACCGGAACTGAGATCGTGTGAAAGGCTGACAGATCAGGCTTGTGACGGCGTACGGAATCTGCGAAGCTGGTCTGCCGCAGGCGATCCTGAGCCAGACGATCCAGATCGAGGTCCCCGATGACAAGTTGCGACTGGTAAGAGAACCGAGTGCTCTCGGACAAGGCAGTCCCGTTCTCATAGATCATCCCATGTCCATCCCACGCCAGATCGGTGGTGGATTCTCCGAACCCTGCGGAGGTGTACAGATAGGCGGCGATGCAGCGAGCCGACTGGCTGGCGACCAACTGGCGCCGGTACTCTGCTTTGCCGATCGTGACGTTCGAAGCGGACAGATTGATCAAGACGGTGGCTCCAGCCATCGCGGCGTAAGAAGAGAGGGGAATCGGCACCCAGAGGTCCTCGCAGATCTCGACATGAAAGATACAACCCGGTTGGTCCTCGAGTCGAAACAACAACTGGTTGCCGAACGGGATGTCGTGCTGGTTCAGCAGCTGGATCGCCTGTGATCGGGCACAGTCAGCGGACACGAATTGCCGCATCTCATAGAACTCGCGATAGTTTGGAAGGTATGTTTTTGGGATCACGGCTAACAGCCGCCCGCGAGAGAGCACGGCTGCGCAATTGAACAGGAACCCATCGATCACCAGTGGGAGGCCGACAATGGCGATGATGGATAGGTCCTGCGAGGCACGAAGGACTGAGGCGAGCCGTTCTGTGCAACCGTCCAACAGCGCTTGTTGCTGGAACAAGTCTTCGCAGGTGTAGGCCGATAATCCAAGCTCAGGAAAGACAATCAGCAGAGCCTGGCGCTCCGCTGCCTGGTTCATAAGCGTGATCGTCTCGCGTGCATTATATTCCGGGTCCGCGACTCGGACTGTCGGAATCCCGACGGCAAGCCGCATGAAACCGTGATTGTAGAGATTGAAAAAGGATTTCTCGGTCTCCATTGTTGAACCGAAGCTTCTTGCGGAGCAACACGACCCACTTTCTCATCTCGGTTAAGGTGTACCCCTCGACCTCCGATCCCGCTCCGCAACCAGAGCCATCGCTCTTTGCTCATAGGCTAAGCAAAAGCGTGTCAACCACTCCAGTATACCGACCTCTCTAGGCTCGAGCCACTTCCTTCGCTTCTTGATGCTGCCTCACTAACAGACGCCATACACCCCTTCCGCGAGCGCTTTGCAGAACGGCGTGATGCCGGCAAAGGCTCGCTTAATCTGCAGACGAATCATCGGTTCGACCGTCTTGAGTGTCGCGCCCGGGGAAAGGTTCATTTCGACAACCACGGATTGCGGCGAGGAAATCGGCTTGCCGATCTGGCTTGTGATCCAGACAGTCACATCTCTCAGTCCGTGCACTTTCTTATGGATGTCCTCTGCCAACACCTGAGCGAGCACGTTGTAGATCTTCCCCACATGAGCCACGGGATTCTTTCCCGCTGCGGCCTCGGCGCTGGCCGGCCGGCGGAGCGAGATAATCCCGCAGACACGATTGCCCCGTCCGACTTCGCCGGAATCGCCCGCTTCCGCCGAGGTACCGCGCAGCGTGAGGTAGGCACCGGCCTCACCGACGCCACGCCGATCCAACACATTCAAGAATACGTGGGAGGAAAAGCCTGCCCCAATCTTTCGCATCACGAAATCTGTCAAAACCTGTTTTGCAAACGCCTTCCGCTTAAAATACTCGGACTCGTTACGGATCAACGGAGCCAGAAACGGCATCGCCACTGTCACACTGAGATCCCTGCCACTGCGTACGGCCAACACCTTGACGTCTTCGCCGGTCTCTGGAAATTCTTTCTTGAAGGAGCGCCCATTCAGAAAGTGCTCGGTCTGGAGCACCAGCCGTTCCGTCGGCGTCAATGGAACGTACCCGACGGTGGCAGATGTGTCGTTGGACACGACTTCTCGAGGTCGTTCGGCCACGGAGCGCAGCTCCTCAGATGCCGGCTTCAGTTCCACTTGGCATTCGAGATCTTTGAGGGGCTTGATACGAGGCAAATGCCGTTTAAACCATTGATAAGCCGTCTGTTCTGCGATCTGGTGCACGGGTATGCGTGCGTTCTTCCATTCGAAAGTGGCTCGGTCACCCATGACCAACCGCATGGGAGCCAGCACCGAGCCTCCTCCGAATTGGCAGGCAACTTGGCCGGCCACCAACATTCCCTTGTCGGCATTAAAATGGAGGACGCGGCCACAAGTCCTGAGGTAGGCCTGCGCCAGTTCCACAGCGACGGACTCCATCACGGCATCGCAGATGGTGTCGGGATGACCCAACCCCTTCCGTTCCACAATCTCCATCGCTTCCTCTGCTGGTGAGACCCGAGAGGACTCGACGATCATCGGTTCAATGAGGCTCATGGTTCGCATGAAGAGACGGCTTCTGCCCATCAACACAGGTTATAAGATCCTGATATGCTCCGGCGGGTCAAGTCGGTTCACCTTCCACCCATAGCAACAGAGGTAGACCTCGACTATTCCGGCATTCTAATACGATAGAGGCCTGGCTTGTCTTGTCTGAGGTGGATACGGCCTTCACGACTGAGCCGATCCACTTCAAGAAAGATCTGGTTCCAGTCGAGCCCTGGACAAGCATTGATGAGCTGTTCGAACGAGCACTCGGCTGTTTGAGCGATTGCTAGCGCTTCCAGAATCAACTCGGCAGTCGTTGCTTGGACAGCCATAATCTCCTCTCCCATTCGCTCGGATCTTCAATGACGGAAGGGCTAGCAAATTCAGTGCCTTCAGAGATCATCCTAAGAGCACTGTTCCAACAGTCCGGTATTCGAGAAGAGGAAAAAAGCAGTCACCGAACTGCTTCGTGGAACCTGTGCGCGACTTCTGACTAGCTGAAGTGGGGAGTAATGGGACAAAGCTGTCAATGGAGTTGTCGCCAAAGAGGTCAGTCAGAAATTGGGGGTAATTATGATGCTGAGAGGCGGGGCGGTACAACCACAGGATGTCATCGCTTGTATTTAGGCGGGAGTGGAGCGGATATAATGCGCATGGATCAAGAGCTTCTGCCGATTGGACACGCCGACCTTGTCGAAAATATTCGTCATGTGTTGCCGGACCGTACTGTCACTAGAACCTATCTCAAAATAGTTGACGGCCTAAACCTTCCGCTCTATAAGTC
>CAZOHW010000055.1:0-15222 GCA_964579525.1 uncultured Nitrospira sp.
GCCTTGACCTTTACCGTATGACGTCTCACGTCTGACGAGGGCGTATGAGTAACGAGTTCGCGCAATTTCAAGATGCCTTTTTCGATGAGGCGGCCGAGCATCTGGCCATCGTCGAAGAAGGATTATTGGCACTGGAGCAGAGGCCGGAGGATCGCGATCTGCTCAATAAGATCTTTCGCTCGGCCCATTCCATCAAGGGCGGAGCCGGAATGTTCGGCTTCAATGCCGTTGCGCAATTTACGCACAAGATGGAGACATTGCTGGATCTGCTGAGAAATGGCCAGAAGGCGGTCACACCGTCAGTCGCGGATCTGCTCTTGAGATCAACGGATTGCTTGAAAACATTGATCGAGGCGACCAAAACTGGCGCGGCGGTCGACGACGAAACCGTGCAACGACTCACGGTGGAATTGGCATCGGAGAGCGCTTCCGGTGGGCAGCCGTCAGGCGGGGCCCCCAAAGAGGTCAAGCCGGTTCAGGCACCGAGTGGTGCCGGGGAACGGGTCTATACCATCTAGGGGACGCCACCAGACTGGCGGTTTCAGCGAGGACTCGACCCGGTGCAGATCATTAGAGAGTAACATAGCCTTGGGAGTCTGACTGAGGTCGTGATTGATCTATCGCGCCTTCCGGATCTGGCCGAGATCGATCCGGAGAAATGCTATCTCTCTTGGCGCATGAAACTGGCCACGGGCAAAGAGCAGAAGGTCATCGAGGGAGTGTTCGAGTTTGTTCGCGAAGATAGCAAACTCATGATTGAAGAGGTAAGGGGTAAGGAGTCAGGGGGAAGGAGTGACCCGGCGGCCGATTCCAGTCAGCCCACCACTCCTGACTCCTCACCCCTTACGTCTCACGCGGAGGACGGTGACCCCAAGCGCCTTGGCACGATTCTGGTCGAAAGCGGTATGGTTTCGCCTGCCGCGCTCGATCAGGCATTGGCGCAACAAAAGAAAGTGGGAGAGATCCTTGTTGAGCAGAAGGCCGTTACGCCGCAACAACGCGACCAGGCGCTGCAAAAGCAGAGGCAGCAGCAGGAATCGGCGGCTCAAGCCAAAAAAACGGACACCGCTTCCATTCGGGTCGATACGGCAAAGATCGACAAGCTTATCAATCTCGTTGGGGAACTCGTCATCACCCAGTCCATGTTGAGCGATCTTGGATCGCGGTTCGAGATGAAACAGCTGCCGCTGCTTCTGGAGCGCATGGCGGAACTCGAGCGGAACACCAGAGAGATTCAAGAGCGTGTCATGGGCATCCGTATGTTGCCGATCGGCACCGCGTTCAGCCGATTTCCCAGGTTGGTCCGAGATCTTTCGGGAAAGACGGGGAAGAAGATTCAATTGGTCCTCTCCGGCGAGGAAACGGAGTTGGATAAGACCGTCATTGAGTCGATCGGCGATCCACTCACGCATCTTGTCAGGAACTCGGCAGACCATGGGTTGGAGCCGCCCGAGGAGCGTCTGGACAATAACAAGCCGGAACTCGGGACCATCAAGCTCAACGCGTTCCATGAGGGAGGGACGATCTGTATTACGGTGGAGGACGATGGCCGTGGCCTGAATCGGGAGAAGATTGTCGCCAAGGCGATCAAGCAAGGGCTGATCAATGAGAACGATAAGCTGGCCGATGATCAGATTTGGCCGCTCATTTTCCGACCCGGGTTCTCCACGGCTGAAAAGATCACAGACGTCTCTGGCCGTGGCGTCGGGATGGATGTGGTGAAGCGGAACATTGAGGCGTTGGGCGGAACTGTGAGCATCAAGACCGCGATGGGAAAAGGGACCACCTTTACTTTGAAACTCCCGCTCACCCTCGCGATCATCGAAGGGATGACCGTGCGGATCGGGCGTGAGACCTACATCGTGCCCTTGCTCTCGATTCTGGAATCCATTCAGCCGAAACGCGAAATGGTCAAAACGGTGGTCGGGAAGGGCGAACTCATGAATGTGCGCGGGACCTACCTTCCGATGATCAAGTTGTACGAGGTGTTCAATTCGCAACCGGAGCACACGGACCCGGTGAAAGGCATCCTCTTGATCCTGGAGACGGAGGGAGAGCGTATCGCCGTCATGGTCGATGAGATCCTTGGCCAGCAACAGGTCGTCATCAAAAGCATGGAGCAGAATTTTCGTAAGGTTGAAGGTATAGCTGGGGCGACGATTCTTGGTGACGGCACCATCGGCTTTATTCTCGATGTGCGAGGCCTATTGGAAATCGCCAGGTATGGGGCGCTCGTCGCCGCATAGCTGCGAGGAGCGAGCATCCACCGCGATAGGGTGTGACAGGGGATTCGGGCCTGACCGACCAGTTGGACTCAAGTATGAAGTCGAGTTGCCGATAGAGGGTAGGAGGGCCCAGCAAGGGGCTTCCTCTATTCGTCAGCAGTCAGGGCGTGTTGGTGCTCGCGCATTCGTGAACGATCAAGGAGGAACCGATGGCCGCAGCCGCAATGGAAACATCGACCAAAGAACTGAACCAACAGATCGGCCTCACCACAGACGGCAGCCAATTTCTGACCTTCAACTTAGGGGACGAACTCTACGGAGTGGATATTCTCCGTGTGCAGGAGATCAAGGGCTACACGGCCGTGACGAAGATTCCCAACACGCCGCCCCATATCAAGGGTGTATTGAATCTTCGCGGCACGATCGTCCCGATCGTCGAGTTGCGGACGAAGTTCGGGATGCCGACGATCGACTACACCACCTTCACGGTCATCATTGTCGTGGTCGTGCGGGATAAAGTGATGGGACTGGTGGTGGACTCCGTGTCGGATGTGTTGAACATCGACAAGAAAGAAATCCAGTTGCCTCCGCAATTCGGAGCCAAGGTGGATGTGAGTTTTCTGAACGGCATCGGAAAGTCCGGCGACAAACTGGTGGCATTGCTGGATATGGATCGATTGTTGTCGGAGAATGAGGTCCAGGAGTTGAGTGCTCCCGTGAAAGCAGCCTAGCAGGTTGCTGACAAAGTCCTCCAGCTTCATAGAGCCTTCCTGTCACCCCTGCCATAGGGTTCAACGTGAGTCTTTCCCATCGCTCACCTATCGAGTGGTAGAGCTGTTCAGATCCTGGCCGAATGGCTCCATGGACGAATTCATTAAAACATGCAATTAGTGTCAGAATCTTTGAAGGTCGATCTCTCTGTGTGCCGTGCGCGATCGACGCCCCGGTTTCGATATCTGATGCCGCCCTGTTTTCCGTCCTCTTACCGAAGCGCACGATGATGGTCTGTGCGCAAGGCCGATTGGAGACCAATAAGGAGGTGGTGACTCATGATCGCTGAAGCTCCGCGAATTCTGCTGGCCGACGATGAAGAAACCTTCCGCCGTTCGACGGCACGACTGTTTGAGCAAGAGGGGTATCGCTGTGATTGCGCCCAAGACTCGCAAGAAGCCGGTCGACTGCTGACGAAGGAGCACGATGTGCTCATTTCCGACATTCGGATGCCGGATAACCTACAGTTCGAATTTCTCCGGGACATCCGCAGCCGATTCCCGATGCTCCCGATCGTGCTTGTGACGGGCTATCCGTCTGTTCAAACGGCCGTGGAATCGCTTCGCCTGTCGTTCACCGATTATTTGCTCAAGCCGGTCGACTGGCCGGATCTGCGTCGCGCGGTGGACGAAGCCGTCAAGAAGACCTCTATGCTGCGGATAACCGCTGCGGTGCGCGAAGAGGCGAGTCGACTGGTGGCGTCGCTGGAGCAGCTGCATGACAATGCGCCAAAGATAGGGAGCGATGTGAATGGCTCAGAACGGGCTTGGTCGTTGGATGTCTCTCTTTCCCAGAGTTTTGCCCAGATGGCCGTCTTGTCCGAGAGGATCCAGTCTGCGCTGACACGCCAATTTCAGGGTACGACCGAGGCTCCAACGGATGTGTGCCGGCTGATGGACTGTCCTAGGCTCATGGCCTATCGGGAAGCACTGGAAGGGACAGTAGAAGTGCTGGCAAGAACCAAGCATGCCTTCCGATCAAAGGACCTCGGGATGCTACGAGAAAAGATCGAACAGTTGCTCCATGAGAGCATTTGACCGATTTCCTAATATCCATTCGGCGACTCGCCGGTATGACCATGAGATGGGATTTCTCGCGAGTTTGATGCTGCTTGCCTATTTGAGTACAGCGACCAGCCACTGCTGGCCTACAGATTGAGCGCAATTCCGTGCGAATCTTTCCTTGTGCTGCTCTCGTTTCCTGAAAGGCCATCTCGTGCTTATTGTCACTTAAGTTTTTCCTGTCTAAACCGATAGCGTTTCAGGCCAGATACATGATGTCGGTTCGAGCGGACGGCTCGAACCGCCTGACCGAGCAGAGGTGGGAGGCCTGTGAGGTGAAGGCGCAGCCCGATGCTTTTGAACAAGGCGTCCGGAGTGCGTTTTTTTGCGTGTCTGGCCTATCAGGTTTGGAACATGCGCCATCGGCCGGGTGGAGCAGGGTGTTCTACAGACTTTGCATAGACGTCCTGGTTTTCCCGGAGAATGATGGAGGTGGATTGATGATGTTAAGGAACGTAGTAGGGTTCGCAAAGTATGCGGCCTATGGCAGAGCATTGGATCAGACTGGATCGATCGTCGAGCTTACCCCCGAAGGCATGGTTCACACTGCGAATGCCGAGTTCTTGAGCACGTTGAGTTATTCTCTTGCGGATGTCAATGGACAATCCCATCGGATGCTCTGCGAGCCGAGTTTTGCAGCGAGTCCAGCCTATCAAGCGGTCTGGGAGAAAATCCGTCGCGGCAAATCTGATGCCGGCCTCCATCCGTATCTCGCCAAGGGAGGAAAAGTAGTCTGGCTGCATGCTTGGTATGTGCCGACAGCAAAGCCCGGCAGGGTGGTGGTCATCACAACGCCGGGGACTGCGATCCAGATGGAACTCGAGCAGACGCGAGAGGAACTGAAAGTCCGGCAAGATATCATGGACCTCACCAGCATTGTCTCTGAGTCTGATCTGAAGGGCACCATCGTAACCGTGAACGATAAATTTCTCCAAGTATCCAAGTATCCCAAGGACGAGTTGCTGGGCCACGGGCACAATACCACCCGCCATCCGGATATGCCGAAGGACGTCTTCAAGAAAATGTGGGCCACAATCGGACGGGGACAGATCTTCCGCGGTATTGTGAAAAACCGCGCCAAGGATGGGACGCCTTATTATGTCGACGCGGTCATTGCACCATTTATGGACAAGCATACCGGCAAACCGAGGAAGTATTTGGGAGTGCGGTACGACATCACGGAGGCCGAGATCGCGCGCCACAATATGAAGGGGATTCTGGATGGAATTAATCGCACGTACGCCATGATCGAGTTCGCGCTCGACGGCACGATCTTGGCGGCCAATGAGATTTTCCTCAAGACCATGAACTATCGGATCGAGGAGATCATGGGACATCATCATCGGATGTTTTGCGATCCTTCTTACACCGCAAGCGCTGAATACAGCGCCTTCTGGGCGAGATTGAAGCAGGGGGAATTCGACTCCGGAGTGTATCGGCGGCTCGGGAAGGAGGGAAAAGAAATCTGGCTCCAGGCTTCCTACTGCTCGGTGAGGGATGAGATGGGGCGGCCGATCAAGGTTGTAAAACTCGCCATCGACATCACGGCCCAGAAGCAGGCGCAGAACGAGGTGGAAAAGCTAATTCGCGCGGCGGTGGAAGGGAAACTGTCGGAGCGGGTCAGGATAGACGGACTGGCCGGCACGTCGAAAGATCTGGCGGAGAGTTTCAACCGACTGTTGGATGCCGTGGGCGCTCCATTGCACGACGCCAAGATGGCGTTGACCGCATTGGCAGCCAATGATCTGACGAAACCTATGACCGGGAATTATCGGGGCGAGTTCGAGCAGATCAAAACCAGTTTGAACGGCGGGTTGACGCAGTTGACTCAGATGCTTGTCGCGGTGCGAGAAGCGGTAGAAGCGGTCTCTTGTGGGGCTGGGCAAATTACGAAGGGAAACGAAGACCTCGCGTCTCGGACAAGCGAGCAGGCTTCGGCGTTGGAAGAGACCAGTGCCTCGATGGAAGAAATGACGAGCACGGTGAAGCAAAATGCCGACAATGCCAGACAAGCCAATCAACTAGCCATCTCAGCGCGGGAGGCTGCCGACAAAGGCGGTGCGGTCACGGTCCGAGCCATTAAGGCGATGGGCGAGATCAACAAGAGCAGCAAGAAGATCGCCGACATCATTACGGTGATCGATGAGATTGCGTTCCAGACGAATCTGCTGGCGTTGAACGCGGCGGTGGAGGCGGCCCGCGCGGGAGAACATGGCCGAGGGTTTGCCGTGGTAGCAGCCGAAGTGCGGAAGCTTGCTCAACGGTCGGCGACTGCTGCCAAGGAAATCAAGGGGCTCATCAACGAGTCGATTCAACGGGTGAACGACGGCAGTGAGCTGGTAGATCAATCGGGAAAGACATTGGAGGAGATCGTCAGCTCTGTGAAGCGGGTAACGGACATCATCGCGGAGATTACCACGGCGTCGCAAGAGCAGGCCAGTGGAATCGATCAGGTGAACAAAGCGATCATGTCGATGGACGAGACGACGCAGCAGAACGCGGCGTTGGTGGAAGAGACGACGAGTGCCAGCCAGTCGCTGAAGGAACAAGCTACGGAACTGCATCGGCGTGTGTTGCAGTTCAAAATGGAGGCCACCGAAGCCGACAAGGCCTCGACACCACAGGTCGACGGTCTGCGGCTGTTTGTGGCGCACACTATCCACGATGTGTACGACGGCACAGGCGAGCGGACGGGAAAGGCCCGTAACCCTGCTTCCCTGAGGAAGACGGCTGTGACAGAAAGGGCGAGGCCGGCTTTCGAGGTTGGCGTTCCGGCCACCGCAGTGATCGACAAGAGCAAGACTCATAAGAGTTCGGCCGATGAATTGGAAGAGTTCTAGCAGGTACGAAGACCCATCAGCGTTCCTTACAGGAATCGCGGACCGGCTTCTCTACGGCATATTCTAATGGTCCACATGGTTTCTCTGGGGCGATGCTGAACTCTATATATGGGTTGGCGTCTTGCAGCAGGTTCCCGCCGGGACTCGGTGTACCCTGAGATTCAAGGTTTTCTGTCTCAAGCCGATAGAGGGTGGCCAGACATTGGCGACCGCGAGCCTGCTCGCCTGGCCGTTGAACATCAGCGGCCAGGCCTGTCGCAGCGTCGTCTCGGCGGTTGCAGTCGAAGCGTTCATAAATAATGCGAGCTGGAGGCATAGTCCGATGCTTTCATGGGAGAGCGTCTGGAGTGCGTATGAGTAAACCAGGGGAAGACAGCGCTCGGTTTTGGACGGATAGACACTGCACTTTCTGTGGGGCGGTGCATCGTCAGTAGGAGGAGGAACGATGTTGAGCTGGCTCAAAAATCAAAGTCTCATGACCAAACTCATGGCTGGATTTGGATTTGTCGGCGTGATTATGACGACGGTGGGAGTCATTGGGCACTTGTCGTTGCATGCCATCAACGCCAGCACGGAAAATCTTTACCAAGTTCAACTGGCGTCAGTACGCCAGGTCTTGGCGATTCAAGATAACGTCTCGACGGTGCGGTTTTGGGTGCTGAAAGCCGTAACGGCTTCAAACAAGGCGATGCAGGATGCCGCCGTTGCGAAGGTCGGCGAATTGGCGATACAGAACAATGAGAACAAAGCGCAGTTCGAGAAAATGATCGTCTCCGACAAGATCCGGGAAGCCTATAAAGAATTCGCGATAGCCTTGCAGGACTATCGTGAGAACCGAGCCAAAACCATCGAGTTGGCGGTGGAAGGAAAGCATGCGGAGGCGGTGGCTCGGATCGACGGAGAGACAAAACGGAGCTACGAGGCCGTGATGAAAAGTGTCGCGGACTTGTCCACGATCACCCAGAACGAGGCCAAACACCAATATGAGAACGCCCAATCTCGCTATGAGAGTGCCAAGCTGATGCTGATCGCCGTCAATGTGATCGGCATCTTCTTAGGGCAGGGGTTCGGCTGGGTGCTGGCGCGATTCAACGCGCGACATGTGCTCGGGGTGCTGGATGCGGCCAAGAAATTGGGCCAAGGCGATCTGTCGGCCCGAGCGGAGGTCCTTGCCGCCGATGAGGTTGGGCAGTTGGCCACCGCGTTCAACGACATGAGTCTGAAGCTAAAAGCGAATCGGGACGCCTCCGCCCAATATGAAGCCACCTTTGAGGCGGTGAGCCGGGTGCAGGCGGTGATTGAGTTCCACATG
This sequence comes from uncultured Nitrospira sp., assembly GCA_964579525.1. GTDB lineage: Bacteria > Nitrospirota > Nitrospiria > Nitrospirales > Nitrospiraceae > Nitrospira_D. The sequence goes on from CAZOHW010000055.1 coordinate 8,210, forward strand.
GATGGGACGGTCATTCGAGCGAATGACAACTTCTTAACGACCTTGGGGTATGGCTTCAAGGAGATTGAAGGCCAGCACCATCGGATGTTTTGCGATCCGGCCTACGTGAACAGTCCGGAATATGCGGCGTTTTGGGCGAAGCTCAATCGAGGAGAGCCACAGATCTCGACCTTTCGCCGTTTCAGCAAGACGGGTAAAGAAATCTGGATTCAGGCCTCCTATAACCCGATCCCTGATGCGGCGGGGAAACTGGTGAAGGTGGTGAAGTTTGCCATCGATGTGACGGAACAGCGAAATAAGGCCGCGGAATTCGAGGGGCGCATCAATGCCATCGACAAAACCCAAGCGGTGATTGAATTCAACCTCGATGGGACCGTAGTCAAAGCAAATGACAATTTCCTAAAGACTTTGGGGTATAGCTTGAATGAAATCCAGGGTCAGCACCATCGGATGTTCTGCGATCCGGCCTATACAAACAGTGCCGAGTACCAGACCTTCTGGCAGAAGCTGGCCAGTGGGGAGAACGACAGCGGCATCTATCGACGATTGGGCAAGGGTGGGAAAGAAGTCTGGATCCAGGCCTCATACAACCTGATCTTTGATGGTAATGGGAAGCCGTACAAGGTCATCAAGTATGCGACTGATATCACGGCGCAAAAGAAGGCCGAAGCGGAGCGGCAGGTTGCCCAGAAAGACATGGAGCAGTTGGTGACGGAGGCTCAGGCTGTACTCGGACAGTTGGCGTCCAATGACTTGACGCAGGAGATGACGGGGACCTATTCCGGCGAGTTGGAGAAGATCAAGGGCAGCGTCAACGCCGTGGTGCACAATCTGAGTCGTACGATCACGTCCGTACGGGAAGCGGTGGAAGCGGTGTCGAACGGGTCGGAGCAGATCTCGAAAGGGAATGAAGATCTGGCGCACCGGACGAGCGAGCAGGCCGGGTCGCTGGAAGAGACCAGCGCTTCGATGGAAGAGATGACGAGTACGGTGAAGCAGAACGCCGACAATGCGAAGCAGGCGAATCAACTTGCCATCGCTGCCAGGGCCACGGCGGACAAGGGCGGCACGGTCACCAAGAAGGCTGTCGACGCGATGGGTGAGATCAACAAGAGCAGCAAGAAGATCGCCGATATCATCACGGTGATCGACGAGATCGCGTTCCAGACCAACTTGCTTGCGTTGAATGCCGCGGTGGAAGCGGCTCGGGCCGGTGAACATGGACGGGGCTTCGCCGTGGTGGCGGCAGAGGTGCGGAACCTGGCGCAACGGTCGGCGACGGCGGCGAAGGAGATCAAGGGACTGATCAACGAATCGATTCAGCGGGTGGACGACGGCAGCGAGCTGGTGAATCAATCGGGGAAGACCTTGGAAGAGATCGTGAGTTCGGTGAAACGCGTGACGGACATCATCGAGGAGATTACGGCGGCGTCGCAGGAGCAAGCGAAAGGGATCGATCAGGTGAACAAAGCGATTATGTCGATGGACGAGACGACGCAGCAGAATGCCGCCCTCGTCGAAGAAACCACCAGTGCGGCACAATCCATGAAAGAACAGGCTAGGGAGCTGCTGCGGCAAGTCAGCATGTTTAAGATCAGCGGTGGAGTTGGCTCGGCCTCGATGAAGCCGTCATCCGGCGCGTCGGGGTCCATCCCTCCGAAGGCTGCAGCCAAGAAACCGGCTTTCAGTAAGCCGGTCTCCCGTCCGGAGCCGGTGACCGTGGACGCCGGTGGGAGTAAGGTGCAGCACGGCGCAGACGAGTTTGAGGAGTTCTAACAGGGCGCGGAAAAAGACCGCCAGCGGCATTCTCGCCTTGCATGCCTGGCACGTGCGCCCGAACGAGGTGGCCGGCATACTGGGTGAGTGACCATTCCAGGACTCTCGGGGGCGACCCATGCGCGCACTTGCCGAGCCGATGCAGACTCAAGATCTGCCGGCCTATACCGATATGAAATTGTCTCGTGGAGACCAGAGCCAAGGCACCGGTGTCGGGGAAATGGTGGGTGTTGGGTTATGGAACAGGGCCACGTTGCGGGGCAAGGAGGGATGTTGTGAAGGCTTTCTATAATCTCAAGACCAGGGCAAAGTTCTTGTTCAGCTCGGGAGTGCTGATTCTCATTTTGGTATTGATCGGAGGGGGAGGCTTTTTCGGGTTGACCAAAGTGGGCGATCGCATGGATTTCGTCTTCAACATCAATGTGCTTCCGCTCACCTATCTTAGTCATGTGGAGGGGCAGATTCAGCGGGTGAATTCCCTCGTGACGAAGCATATTCAGGCCCGTGACCCGGTCTCGATGAAGGAATTGGCCGAGGAAATCAAGAAGCTTGATCCAGAGGTCGACAAGTTCGAAGCCCTCTATGCCCCCATTATTCAGGTGGAATCCGAGCAAAAGACCTTTGACCAATTCAAGGACACCTGGTCCGATTTCAAAGTGACACGCGCGAAGGTCCTCGATCTCAGTGCGGCCTTCAGCAAAGAGAGCGCGAGTACGTTGCAGACTGCCGAACTGATGCCCAAATTGTCGGTCATGACCGAGGCGATCGGGAGCTTGGTCCAGGAAAATGAGGTCCAGGCCCGAGAGAGTCAGGAGTCCAGTCAGACTCTCGTGGCCACGCTGACGATGTTTGCGATCGCCATCATTCTGGGCGCGCTGGTGCTCGCGCTCGTTGGGAGTTGGATGTTGAGCAAGTTCTTTGTGCATGGTTTGGAAAATCTGTTAGAGGCGACGAAGCAGTTGCGGAACGGAACCCTCAGCCATCGCTTGGCCGTAGAGACGACCGAAGAAATCGGACAGTTGGCTGTAGCTTTCAACGAGATGGGGGATCAGCTGAGTAAAATGGTTCAGAATCAGCAAGCAGAGATCGAGATGAAGACGGCTGAAGTATCCGGATTGAGCAATGCGATCAGCAAGGCGCAAGGAGTGATCGAATTCAATCTGGACGGCACGGTGCTTACGGCCAACGACAATTTCCAGCGATGCATGGGATACCGACTCGATGAAATGAAGGGCCAACAGTATCGGATGTTTTTGGATCCGACGTTTGCGAACAGTGGAGAGTACCAAACGCTCTGGCAGAAGCTGAATCGCGGGGAGTTCGACGCGGGTGTGTATCCATGCCGGCGCAAAGACGGCAAAGAGATCTGGGTCCAAGCGTCCTACAACCCAATTCTCGATCAGCACGGCAAAGTGGTAAAGGTGACTAAGTTTGCGATGGACATTACCGCGCAAAAATTGGCCTCGATCGAGTCGGAAGGGATACTCCGTGCCGTCGATCGGGGGCAGGCGGTGATAGAATTCAACATGGAGGGCACGGTCCTGAATGCGAACGGTATTTTTCTGGGGGCGCTGGGCTATAGCATAGATGAGATCAAAGGTCAGCACCATCGGATGTTCTGTGATCCGACCTATACGAGCAGTGGAGAGTACCAGGCGTTCTGGCAGAAGTTGAATCGCGGGGAGTTCGACGCGGGTGTATATCGGCAATTGGGAAAAGGGGGGAAAGAGGTCTGGATTCAGGCGAGCTACAACCCAATCTTTGACCTCAAGGGCAAGCCGTGCAAGGTCGTGACGTTTGCCACGGATATTACTGGACAAAAGCAGGCGGCGACCGCGATGGAGCAACTCGTCCATGAAGCGCAGGAGGTGTTGGGCCGGTTGGCCTCGAGCGACCTGACGCAGGAGATGGCCGGGAGCTACGCGGGTGAGCTGGAGAAGATCAAAATCAGCATCAACTCCGTGGTGCATAATCTGAGTCAGACGATTTCGTCCGTGCGGATGGCGGTGGAAGCGGTGACCAACGGTGCGGAGGAGATTACCAAGGGCAATGAAGATCTGGCGCATCGGACGAGCGAACAGGCTGGGTCGCTGGAAGAGACCAGCGCGTCGATGGAAGAGATGACGAGCACCGTCAAACAAAATGCCGATAATGCCAAGCAGGCGAACCAACTGGCCGCGAATGCTCGCGAGATCGCCGACCGGGGTGGGTCCGTGACCAAAAGGGCCGTCGACGCGATGAGCGAGATCAACAAGAGCAGCAGCAAGATCGCCGATATCATCACGGTGATCGACGAGATCGCGTTCCAGACCAACTTGCTTGCGTTGAATGCCGCGGTGGAAGCGGCTCGGGCCGGTGAACATGGACGGGGCTTCGCCGTGGTGGCGGCGGAAGTCCGCAACCTCGCTCAACGGTCGGCGACGGCGGCGAAGGAGATCAAGGCACTGATCAACGAGTCGATTCAGCGCGTGACGGATGGGAGCGACCTGGTGAACCAATCCGGGAAGACGCTGGAGGATATCGTAAGCGCGGTCAAGCGAGTGAGCGATATTATCGCGGAGATCTCGGCGGCCTCCAACGAGCAGGCCAGCGGCATCGATCAAGTGAATAAGGCGATCATGTCGATGGACGAGACGACGCAGCAGAATGCCGCCCTCGTCGAAGAAACCACCAGTGCGGCACAATCCATGAAAGAACAGGCTAGGGAGCTGCTGCGGCAAGTCAGCATGTTTAAGATCAGCGGTGGAGTTGGCTCGGCCTCGATGAAGCCGTCATCCGGCGCGTCGGGGTCCATCCCTCCGAAGGCTGCAGCCAAGAAACCGGCTTTCAGTAAGCCGGTCTCCCGTCCGGAGCCGGTGACCGTGGACGCCGGTGGGAGTAAGGTGCAGCACGGCGCAGACGAGTTTGAGGAGTTCTAACAGGGCGCGGAAAAAGACCGCCAGCGGCATTCTCGCCTTGCATGCCTGGCACGTGCGCCCGAACGAGGTGGCCGGCATACTGGGTGAGTGACCATTCCAGGACTCTCGGGGGCGACCCATGCGCGCACTTGCCGAGCCGATGCAGACTCAAGATCTGCCGGCCTATACCGATATGAAATTGTCTCGTGGAGACCAGAGCCAAGGCACCGGTGTCGGGGAAATGGTGGGTGTTGGGTTATGGAACAGGGCCACGTTGCGGGGCAAGGAGGGATGTTGTGAAGGCTTTCTATAATCTCAAGACCAGGGCAAAGTTCTTGTTCAGCTCGGGAGTGCTGATTCTCATTTTGGTATTGATCGGAGGGGGAGGCTTTTTCGGGTTGACCAAAGTGGGCGATCGCATGGATTTCGTCTTCAACATCAATGTGCTTCCGCTCACCTATCTTAGTCATGTGGAGGGGCAGATTCAGCGGGTGAATTCCCTCGTGACGAAGCATATTCAGGCCCGTGACCCGGTCTCGATGAAGGAATTGGCCGAGGAAATCAAGAAGCTTGATCCAGAGGTCGACAAGTTCGAAGCCCTCTATGCCCCCATTATTCAGGTGGAATCCGAGCAAAAGACCTTTGACCAATTCAAGGACACCTGGTCCGATTTCAAAGTGACACGCGCGAAGGTCCTCGATCTCAGTGCGGCCTTCAGCAAAGAGAGCGCGAGTACGTTGCAGACTGCCGAACTGATGCCCAAATTGTCGGTCATGACCGAGGCGATCGGGAGCTTGGTCCAGGAAAATGAGGTCCAGGCCCGAGAGAGTCAGGAGTCCAGTCAGACTCTCGTGGCCACGCTGACGATGTTTGCGATCGCCATCATTCTGGGCGCGCTGGTGCTCGCGCTCGTTGGGAGTTGGATGTTGAGCAAGTTCTTTGTGCATGGTTTGGAAAATCTGTTAGAGGCGACGAAGCAGTTGCGGAACGGAACCCTCAGCCATCGCTTGGCCGTAGAGACGACCGAAGAAATCGGACAGTTGGCTGTAGCTTTCAACGAGATGGGGGATCAGCTGAGTAAAATGGTTCAGAATCAGCAAGCAGAGATCGAGATGAAGACGGCTGAAGTATCCGGATTGAGCAATGCGATCAGCAAGGCGCAAGGAGTGATCGAATTCAATCTGGACGGCACGGTGCTTACGGCCAACGACAATTTCCAGCGATGCATGGGATACCGACTCGATGAAATGAAGGGCCAACAGTATCGGATGTTTTTGGATCCGACGTTTGCGAACAGTGGAGAGTACCAAACGCTCTGGCAGAAGCTGAATCGCGGGGAGTTCGACGCGGGTGTGTATCCATGCCGGCGCAAAGACGGCAAAGAGATCTGGGTCCAAGCGTCCTACAACCCAATTCTCGATCAGCACGGCAAAGTGGTAAAGGTGACTAAGTTTGCGATGGACATTACCGCGCAAAAATTGGCCTCGATCGAGTCGGAAGGGATACTCCGTGCCGTCGATCGGGGGCAGGCGGTGATAGAATTCAACATGGAGGGCACGGTCCTGAATGCGAACGGTATTTTTCTGGGGGCGCTGGGCTATAGCATAGATGAGATCAAAGGTCAGCACCATCGGATGTTCTGTGATCCGACCTATACGAGCAGTGGAGAGTACCAGGCGTTCTGGCAGAAGTTGAATCGCGGGGAGTTCGACGCGGGTGTATATCGGCAATTGGGAAAAGGGGGGAAAGAGGTCTGGATTCAGGCGAGCTACAACCCAATCTTTGACCTCAAGGGCAAGCCGTGCAAGGTCGTGACGTTTGCCACGGATATTACTGGACAAAAGCAGGCGGCGACCGCGATGGAGCAACTCGTCCATGAAGCGCAGGAGGTGTTGGGCCGGTTGGCCTCGAGCGACCTGACGCAGGAGATGGCCGGGAGCTACGCGGGTGAGCTGGAGAAGATCAAAATCAGCATCAACTCCGTGGTGCATAATCTGAGTCAGACGATTTCGTCCGTGCGGATGGCGGTGGAAGCGGTGACCAACGGTGCGGAGGAGATTACCAAGGGCAATGAAGATCTGGCGCATCGGACGAGCGAACAGGCTGGGTCGCTGGAAGAGACCAGCGCGTCGATGGAAGAGATGACGAGCACCGTCAAACAAAATGCCGATAATGCCAAGCAGGCGAACCAACTGGCCGCGAATGCTCGCGAGATCGCCGACCGGGGTGGGTCCGTGACCAAAAGGGCCGTCGACGCGATGAGCGAGATCAACAAGAGCAGCAGCAAGATCGCCGATATCATCACGGTGATCGACGAGATCGCGTTCCAGACCAACTTGC
>CAZOHW010000056.1:0-15092 GCA_964579525.1 uncultured Nitrospira sp.
ATCACTCTCTTTGACCCGTAGTTCTTCTGCTCCCGAGATTACCGTTTCACCGTCCGCTACCGCCGCTGCCACACAGAGTACAGGAAATTCATCGATCGTTTTGGGAATGAACGCCGGCCCTATAGATACCCCTCTCAATGAAGCAGCCCTTACTCGAATGTCGCCAATCGGTTCTCCTGCTTCTTCTCGTTGATTGAGGATCTGAATATCGGCTCCCATCATGTTCATCACTTCGATCAAGCCAGTCCTGGTCGAATTGATCCCGACCTGTCGAATTGTGAGGTCAGACCCGGGGACGATGGACGCCCCAACGATGAAAAACGCTGCCGCTGAGAAGTCACCCGGAATGGTGATCTCACTTCCTCGCCATCCAACCGAGGGCCGCCCCTGCAAAACCAGCGTGTCTTCCTCCTTGGCAAGGGGAATTCCAAAGAATCGGAACATCCGCTCCGTGTGATCACGTGAGAGACTTGGCTCCTGATACCGCGTCTCTCCCTGAGCGAACAGACCGGCTAGCAGTAAGGATGACTTCATCTGCGCACTGGAAACCCGTGAGGTATACTCAATCCCGTGAAGGCTCGTACCAGTGATCGCTAACGGCGCCAATTCTCCACCCTTGCGACCTCCGATAACGGCACCCATCTCGCGTAGCGGCTTGACCACCCGCCCCATGGGACGGCGTCGAATCGATTCGTCGCCGGTGAGCACCGTAAAGAAATCTTGTCCAGCGAGAAGACCCGCTAATAGGCGAATGCCTGTTCCGGAGTTGCCGCAATCGATCGGCTCACTCGGCTCAGTCAACCCCCAAAATCCTTTTCCACTGACGGTCAATGTCGTGGGAGTCTCCACGATAGGAATACCAAGGGCTTGAAATGCCCTCATGGTGTTCAGACAATCCTCGCCTCGACAATAATCAATAACCGTGCTCGTCCCTTCTGCCAATGCGGTGAGAATAATCGCCCGATGTGTGAGAGATTTATCTCCTGGAACGGTCACGGTTCCCTTGAATGAGCTCCCTGGTGTGATGGTCCATGTTGTCATGGATTCGCCGACGAAGAACTTTTCAGCTTCTCACGTTCCTCTTTGGCTCGCTCAAGCGCCTTTTCAATACCGGCAGCATCTCCAACCTTGATCAATTGCCCCAATTCCTCTAAGACGCGAGTATACCGCTCGATATAGGAGACGACATTATCCCGATTCCATAAGAAAATGTCCCGCCACATTTCAGGAGAACTTGCCGCGATTCTCGTCGTATCCCGGAGTCCTCCACCTGAATGGCCGGCGAGATCCAATGATGGCAGCTGCTGATCACGCAGGTCGGCTAAGGCATTCATCAACGCAAATGCTGCCACATGCGGCAAATGACTGACCGCACCAAGGATTTGGTCATGCAGATGGGGATCCATGTCCAACACGATTGCCCCAGTCTCTTCCCAGAGTTGCCTGATTCGAGCAAATGCTGCCCCATTCGTCAGTTTTGTCGGCGTCAGAATACAGCGAGCGCCCTTAAACAACTGATCGGAACCAGCGGCCACTCCAGTCTTTTCCTTTCCAGCAATCGGATGGGCGCCGACAAAGTGCACCCCCTCCGGCATGGCGGCTTCTGCTTGCTCGACCAATGTCCCCTTCACGCTCCCCACATCGCTGACGATGGTGTCCTGATTCAAGCAGTGAGCCCATTCCCTGAGGTGGCGATCATAAGTATCAACCGGGGTGGCAAGGACGACAAGATCCGAACCGCGCACACCCTCCTTAGGATCAGCCACATACCGATCGATGGCACCTAGAGCGACCGCGGTCTTGAGATTCTCAACCTGCCGACCGATACCGACCACATGATCAGCCAACCCTTTTCGTCGAAGGATCATACCCAATGATCCCCCGATCAACCCCACACCGACAATCGCGACTTGTTTGAAATGCACCGCCATCGTGGCCCTTACACCTCTCTCCCCACAGCCTTCGCAATATTTCGCAGGTCACTGACCAAGGCCTTGAACTTCGAGGGCTTGATCGACTCTTCTCCGTCGCAGAGCGCACATTCGGGGTTCGAATGAACCTCGATCAGGAGGCCATCGGCACCAGCTGCGACGGCAGCCTTCGACATCGGCGCCACCAGATCCCATTTCCCTGTCGCATGGCTCGGGTCAACAATGACCGGTAAATGAGAGAGTTCTTTCAACGTAGGAATTGCCGCAAGGTCCAGCGTATTCCGATACTGTGTTTCAAACGTACGAATGCCCCGCTCACAGAGCATCACATTCTGATTGCCTCGTGACATGATGTACTCGGCGGACAACAGAAACTCTTTGATCGTTGCCGACAATCCTCGTTTCAGGAGTACCGGCTTGTCATATGCACCGACCTCCTTCAAGAGTTCAAAGTTCTGCATGTTTCTGGCGCCGATCTGAATGATGTCGGCTTTTTCGAGAAACAGTTCGATATCCCGGGTGTCTAAGATCTCGCTGACGACTGGTAGCCCGGTTTGGTTTCTGGCTTCCACCAAATAATCCAGCCCCTCACGACCCAAGCCTTGGAAGGAATACGGTGAGGTTCGAGGCTTATAGGCTCCACCGCGGAGAATGGTCGCCCCAGCGGCTTTCACTTCATGGGCGATACCCACGGTGAGCTCCAATCGCTCAACCGCACAGGGGCCCGCCATGATGGCGAGCTTTTTCGCGCCGATTTGGACGCCACCGACATCGATGATCGTCGCATCCTTCTTAAATTCACGGCTGACCAACTTCCAAGGGGCCAGGATAGGCAAGACACTTTCCACTCCTGGCAGAGCCGTTAACGGTTGGTTGTGGAGAATCCGGTCATCGCCGATCACCCCGATAATGGTCCGCTCCTGACCAGTGGAGATCTGTGACTTCAAGCCAAGATCCCGTAACCGATCGATAATGTGGTCGACTTCACTTTCCGACGCTTCTGGTTTCAGTACGATAATCATACTCCCTCACTCTCCCTGGCAGACCTCACAACAAGACTTTTTGAAGGGCTTGCAGGAAGGCTGTATTTTCGTCGGGCTGGCCGATCGTCACGCGAAGCATGGTTCCATCGAGATGTCGAACAATCACCCCCTCACGTAATAATGCTTCGAAGACTCGTCGCCCGTCTCGTTTACAATCGAAATAGACAAAGTTGGCCTCACTCGGGATCGGAGTCAACCCGAGCGCTCGCAACCCGGCCCCGACCTGTTCCATTCCAGCCGCATTCACCACACGGCTCTTGGCCACATGTTCGTCGTCCCCCAAGGCAGCCAATGCGGCTTTCTGGGCAAGGCTATTCGCATTAAATGGAGGCCGAACCCGATTCAACAAATCAATAATCTCGGTGGTACTGACCCCATAGCCGATCCGCAATCCCGCCAACCCATAGATCTTCGAGAATGTCCTCAGCACAATCGCATTTCGCCCCTGCCTAACATAGGCGATCGTATCGGGGAATGAGGGATTTCGAACATATTCGAAATAGGCTTCATCAAACACGACGATGACATAATCGGGTACTTGGGCCATGAATCGACTGACCGACTCAGCGGAGACCATCGTTCCCGTTGGATTATTGGGATTACAGACAAACAACAACCTGGTTCGTGGAGAGATGGCCTTCGCCATGGCATCAAGGTCATGCGTCCAATTCACAAGCGGCACCACCACCGGCTTTGCATGAACGGCAGTCACTTCCAGCTTATAAATCACGAACGTGTGGTCGGCCATCACCGCTTCGTCGCCTGGCGTCAGGAAAGTTCTAGCCAACAATCCAAGGATTTCATCGGACCCATTCCCGAGAATGAGCTGCTCACCCGCAACTTTCCAGCGGTCTGCAAGGGCCTGCCGAAGCTGATAGGCCCCTCCATCGGGATACCGATGGAGCGTATCCTGGATGCTGTTCAATGAAGCCAGGGCTTTCGGTGAAGGCCCAAGCGGATTTTCATTAGACGCAAGCTTGATCACGCGAGCCAGGCCGAGTTCCCGTTGGAGTTCATCGATCGGCTTCCCCGGAACGTATGGATTGAGGGATCGGATATCTGGGTGGACGTGCAGTGCCATGTTTAACTGTGAATTGGGTAGGATCCTAAAATTTTCATGAACAGGCAACGGGCCTTGACTTCTTCAACCGCTTTACTGACTCGATCCTCATTGATATGACCTTCGACATCCACGAAGAAAATGTACTCCCAGGCCTTTCGCTGAGACGGCCGGGATTCAATCTTCGTCATATTGATACCGTGCGATGCGAATGGACGAAGCAAATCATAGAGTGCGCCAACCTTGTCTTTTACCGATAACATCAACGACGTTTTATCTTTTCCCGTTCGCTCAGACGGCTTCTGAGATAAGATTAAGAAACGGGTGAAATTGTTCAGATTATCTTCGATGCGCGCCTTGATGATTTTCAGGCCATAGAGCTGCCCGGCTAACTCCGAGGCAATCGCAGCGGAGTCAAGCTCATCAATGCATAGTTCGGCAGCTCGAGCGGTACTGGCCACCTCCACGGCAGGAACATGCGGAAGATTGGTCTCTAGCCAATGTCGACATTGCGCCAGCGCATGCGGATGCGAATAGATTTTTTTGATGTCGTTGATGAGCCCGGACTTGGAGAGCAAATGATGGGAAACCTCTTGGAGAATCTCTCCGTAGATCAATAAGTTGGAATCAATAAACATATCCAGGGTATGGTTCACCACGCCCTCAGTGGTGTTTTCAATCGGCACCACTCCGAAATTGGCTCGTCCCCGCTCGACTTCGCTAAACACCTCCGTAATACTGTGCGTAGGGACATATTGAACAGAGGACCCGAATTTTTGCATGGAGGCCATATGGGTAAAGGTCGCCCGTGGCCCCAGATAGGCGACCTTCTGGGGAGCTTCGAGCGACAACGAGGCTGACATGATTTCTCGATAGACCGATCGAATCGCCTCACTGGGAAACGGACCGGTATTGAGTTTGGTCAGTCGCTCGATGATGGCAGCTTCTCGGCCAGCCGTATGAAGGTTCGCTTGCGCATCCTTTGCTTTCTTGAGTTTTCCAATTTCAACGACACTCTTCGACCGCTCATTGAGTAGACGAAGGATTTCGTCATCGATCCTATCGATTTCGTTACGATATTCCAACATCTCTTTGGGCATGCTGAATCTCCCCTCTGGCGCTGGATCGCGAGAGGGCATCCTGTCCCACAGGGATAGAGGGTTACATAGACAAGTGTGGAATTTTACAGGAACAATGGAATCTATTGCAAGGAGAGCGCATGGTCTCGGCCGCGTTCTGACGATGCTGGACTAATCAGCCCTACATCAGCAAGGGAGAGGGCCGCTTAAAGTGATCATACGCTAAACGGGTGACTTGTCGCCCACGACCCGTCCGATCGAGGAAACCGGCTTGAATCAGGTATGGTTCATAGACATCCTCGATCGTGCCCTTATCTTCTTGTACCGCAGCAGCCAAGGATTCCACTCCAACCGGTCCACCATTGAATTTCTCGATAATCGTCAGCATGATCTTGCGATCCATCTCATCAAAACCCGCCTCATCGATTCCCAACCAGTCTAACCCCTCCCTGGCCACCTGTTCAGTAATCGATCCGTCTGCTTTGATTTGAGCATAGTCCCTGATGCGTTTAATCAGTCGATTGACGATTCTGGGGGTTCCACGAGCACGACGCGAAATTTCCGCAGCTCCTGCCCGGTCGATGCCGACCCCTAATACTCGGGCCGAACGAGTCACAATCGCTTCTAGCTCGGATGGTCCATAGAATTCCAATCGATAGACCAAGCCGAATCGATCTCGGAGGGGGGACGTCAGAGACCCAGCCCTGGTTGTGGCGCCCACCAGGGTAAAGGGAGGAAGATCCAGCTTCACGGTCCTCGTCGCTGGTCCCTGGCCGATAACGAGATCCAGCTGGAAATCCTCCATTGCCGGATAGAGCGCTTCTTCTACAGCCGCGGGAAGTCGATGAATCTCATCGATAAAGAGCACATCGTATTCTTGCAAATTGGTCAATACCGCCGCCAAGTCGCCTGCATGGGCCAACACCAACCCTGATGTCGAGCGTAATGCCGCCCCCATCTCTCTCGCAATAATGTGAGCAATGGTCGTCTTCCCAAGCCCTGGGGGTCCATAAAAGATGGCATGGTCGAGGGCTTCCCCTCGCTGCTTGGCCGCTTCGATGCAAATTCGAAGTGACTCCTTCATTTTCACTTGGCCGACATACTCATCAAGCGTCTGTGGACGCAGAACATTCTCCAGGCTCCGTTCTTCATCCATGGCACGATTGGTGACGAAACGATCGGTCATTCGAGTATTCTCATGTCTACTTCTCTTCTGGTACTTGTCGATACCTTGGAGGCGGTGGCAGTGCTCCTTGACCAGGCTGGGCTGTATTGCCACAATCCGGCGGACATGCCTTGTACCCTTGAGTCGCGTCAGGAAAATTCGTCTCCATTTTCCTCAACTGACATTGAGTCAGCCGGCCACCGTCTTTGGCTCCACAGCGTGCAGGCACCGAAGAACTGCCCATTTCGGCATAGCCCTCAGGGCAGGCCCCACACACCCCCAATATATTAGCCCCGAGGGGCACACACTGGACGAGTGTAGGATCCCCGTCTTTGCAAATTTCGGCGGATTGGGTGACGCCAGTGGTGGCATACCCATCGGGACATGTCCCACAGGTCATACGAATGCTCTTGGGCCCGGATGCGTCTTCTGCAAGGCTTGTGTATGGAACGAATGTGAGTCCACAGCCGATACTGACTGAAAAGACCAACACCGTTGCGACATGTTTGACCATCAGCGGCATCATGATCACCCCCTTGCAAGTTCCTTCAGCCCTTCGCGAATCAGCTCTTTCAGCGCCAACGACACGGTCGCTCCCTTTGTCACCCGCTTCAGGGCTTCCTTGGCATCTTGCGCACGATAGCCCAAGTTTACCAGAGCGGAAAGCGCGTCCTCGTAAGGAGCTTCAGGTCCAGAGAGCTCTGTGGCTGAGGAATGGAGATGACCACCTTGAATTTTGCCGATCTTGTCCTTCAGTTCAAGGGCAATCCTGCCTGCTGATTTCTTCCCAATACCGGGAACTGTCGCAAGCTTGTCGAGGTCCTCGACTTGAACAGCACAGATGAGATCCGTCATCGACAAGCTTGACAATATGCTAAGGGCGAGCTTCGGGCCAATGCCTGACACGCTGGTCAGGAGCAAAAACGCCTCTTTCTCGCTGTGCGAAAAAAAGCCGAACAACTGAATGGCATCTTCCCGGAGATGCGTATGAATATTCAGCGCTGTGACTTCGTCGAGATTGGGCAGGGCGTAATACGTGCTGAGTGGAATATGCACTTCATATCCGACCCCCTGCACGTCCAGGATCAGATGCGTGGGTGCTTTGAATGCCAACCGCCCCGTGAGAAAGGCGATCATGTCATCTCATGCGTTGAGTACAACGACCTTCTGGTCGGTTGAAGGTTAGCCCGCCGTCGTGGCAGCGACTTTCTCCATGACGTCATCAGGAATGTCGAAGTTCGCGTGGACTTTCTGAACATCATCATGCTCATCCAAGACTTCCATTAATTTGAGCATCTGTTCAGCGGGCTTCTCTTCCAGCCGGATCGTATTCTGCGGAAGATACGTCACTTCCGCGAGCGTGGTGTCGATTTTGGCATCCGCCAGCGCTTTTTTGACGGCCTCAAATTCATGAGGCCCGGTGATGACCTCGATCGATTTGTCGCCGGTTTTGACATCCTCAGCCCCGGCATCTAGTGCCAGTGACAACAACGTATCCTCCTCGACCTTTCCCGGCTCAATCGTCAAGAGACCCTTCTTGTGAAACTGCCATGCCACCGCGCCCGCCTCAGCCATGTTGCCATGATTCTTGGTCAGCAGACTCCGGATTTCCGCGACGGTTCGATTCCGATTATCGCTTGTAATGTCTATAAGAAGCGCGGTCCCTCCAGGCCCATAGCCTTCTAATACAAACTCTTCGTAGGTCACACCGGGCAACTCTCCTGTGCCCCTCTGAATCGCTTTCTTCAAGGTATCGCCGGGCATGTTGGCTTCCTTCGCCTTGGCAATGGCCAGGCGAAGTCGAGGGTTCCCATCAGGATCCCCGCCTGAGCGGGCAGCGATCGTCACCTCACGAATAATTCTGGTGAAGATTTTTCCGCGCTTGGCATCCTGAGCCCCTTTGTGTCGTTTAATGGTTGCCCAATGACTATGTCCACCCATCTGTGTCCTCCTCTATCCGGCCTTATTCGCTCGGCTGGTTAGAGATATGTTTGCTCAACACTAAAAGAGGTAGTAGACGTAGCATAGGCTTCAGAAAGGTGTCAAATCACAACTGCTTCGGAAGCGTTAGTTTCGGAGATGCTATTCTGAATAAATGAAATTGGCAGTACGCCGACACCGTCTATTCAAAATACAGTAGAAGCTGGAGACCCATAATGATGACGAACCCTGCCCACGCTACTTCCCACCGTTTCACCGTCTGTCCAGAGATACCGGACGCCCAGGAGACCATCGCATTCGAGACAGCAGCACCGATCCCTAGACTGCCAAGCAGGGCATGGTGCAGTTCGATTGTAGGATTGGCCGGATGATGCCCATGGGAATGAAAAAAGAGCAGAAGAGCCCCAACCAAACCAAGAAAAAATAATGGTGCCGCCCAGGCTGGGTGCCGAGCCCACCCAAGGCGGCGAAACATTTCACTCACGGCGGCCGTGACGCCAAAGACCCCATAGAATTTGTGCTGGATAATTTCTTGATCTTGCCCAAAGAAGGTTTGGGCAAAACTGAGTGGCCCAAGCGGCCAAGCCTCATGGTCACTCCAAATCAGCAGATACGGTCCAATGACCGCCAGGGCGCTCGGCAGGACGAGGCGGGTCCAAAACGGTAAAGGATACCGCAATGCATGCCCTAACTCCGCTAGGCCAAATAGCAACACGAACAAGCCGGCAAACCGATGGTTAAACTTTGAGTAGGCCACCCCCTGGGCTGACCCTTCCCAATCGTCCCCACCATGTTCACCATGCGACTCGTGTGTCGGCTCGGACGTTACAGGAGCCGAGAGATGTTCCGTCGGGTGATGTTCTGAAGAGGATTGGGCGCGCACATCGGCACCCACAGAGGAGAGCGCGACCGTTAGTACCACACCCGACAGCAGGAAAACCCACCACTTCATGCAAGTAAACCGTCGACCGAGTACAAACATTCGGAAGGCCCATCCAGACGACCGGATGGGCCTTCCGTTTCCTTACAGAACTAGGCGATGGCTACATAAACTTCATGAACTTCTCTTTGGCTTCATCCATCACCTGTGCCGTGATGGTCGACACCCCGCGTTCCTTGGCCATCCGCTCAACTTCTTTGCGGGCCATGGGACGGATGAAATCAGGAATGTTCTCCAACCGCTGCTCGGCTTCGCGGGACCACGCCATGCCCTCAGGAGAATAATTCTTGGAGTCATCCATGACTTGCAACGTGATGCTCTTGAACCCGTTCTTGCGCGCATAGCCCTCTACACTCGCTTGCACCATCGGCTTTACGAATGCGGGCAATCGATCCAATTTTTCCTTCGCGTCAGGGGTCCAGGTGAATTCGGATGGCCCTGGCTTGCCGGAGTTGGTCAGACCCATCTCTGCCACCATGGCGGAGAATGGACAGCCACTGCTAGGTTTCTCTCCCGGCGTGTCGGTTGTTGCAGCCGCGACCGTAGCCGCATGCTGACCTCCTTGAATTTTCTCATTCAAATAGGCCGCCATCTGGCCAGGGATTGGGGTGGTTTCAGCCTTCAGCGTACCCTTCGTCATCTCGAACGGCTCGGCCTCAACAGTGCGCCCCCCCAGCTTCACTCCGAGGGAACTGACCATCTGGGTTTCACCAGGATTCGTCACCATGGAGAACTTGGCATTGCAAGACGGACAGCCGAAAAACACGCCGAGGGTGCCCTCCCCAGGCTTCTCCACCTTCTCGAAGTTCATGTAGGTTTCACAGTTGAGGCATACGAATTTCATGGTTCTCCTCTTCAGTGCGTCGTGTCACAATTGTTCAGCAAGCACCTTCTTGTAGTCAAGTAACGTTCTGATGCGCCCAGCTATTTCCCGGTATCGCTGAATTGTCGGATACGTGTCGTCGAGCAACGGCTCCCCCTTGTCGAAGGTACGAGCAAGTTTCCGGTCAAAGGGAATGCGTCCGAGCAGCGGCAAATCCAGCATCTCACACATCGCCTCAGTATTGCCTTCGAACAACTCGTTCACTTCCCCACAAGCAGGGCAGCGATACTCACTCATATTTTCGACAATGCCCATGACCTTGATACCTATGTCGCGGGCATAGGTAACCGACTTCTGCACCACATCCGATGCTACTTCTGATGGTGTCGTCACGACAATCGCTCCTGCCAGGTCAGGAATAAACCCGGCAATGACCGGCGGCTTGTCTGCCGCGGCCCCCGGAGGGAGATCGACCAGCAGATAATCGAGATCACCCCAGACGACATCGGCCAGAAACTCTCGAATGACATTCATTTCCATCAACCCTAACCAGACCGGGCTGACATCCATCGGCCCTTTCCAGCGGACGGGGGAGGCATCGTCCAAAAAGAAATCCATCGAAGCGACTTTTACCCCGAGCGGCCCGACTGGGGGAATTGCCCCCTCAGGCCTCAGCGTCAACGACTGGCCGTGCAATCCTAACATGCGGGGCACACAGGGTCCGTTCAGATCCACGTCCAACAGCCCAACCTTCGCTTCTTGCCGCGCAAAAGCCAACGCCAAATTGACCGTAGTCATGCTCTTGCCCACACCGCCTTTGCCACTCATGACGACAAGCTTATGCTTAATGCTGGCCATGCGAGCATAGACTTGTCTGGTATGTTCTGAAATCTGTTCGAGTACTTTGGCGTCGTCTGCATACTTCAAGTTGCGAAGAATGGCCTTCAGATCTTTTTCAACCGCCATAACGGGAACTCCTCGCTAACTGTGCGAATAAACAGAGGTTGACCGTAACACAGGGATTTCTGGAGAGTCAAACTCCACACATCCAGTCCGCCAGATGGCGCATATTCCAATGCCGATCGGCTGCGCATGACCTGCGGGGCTGCGGCGCGCCCGCCCAGCTTACCCGTCAGCGGCTGGTGGTGCCAGCCCGGAAAAAATCGACGACCGTGCCACAACTGGTCCATGCGCGGGTTAGGCCGTGCTCGCGTAGGATTCCAGATACCCGCAGCTCGGACAGCGGGACGTACGGACTGGCAGCCGAAGCCGCTCCTTACCCTTCGTCTTGAGGCCGGTCTAGACGCTCATCTCAGGCACTCTTTACAGCCATTCAGTGACATTCAAGAAGTTGGCGTGGCCTTTGTCTAGCAAGAGCTCCGGCTCCATCGCAGCCCGACACCTTGGGCGATCATCCGATCAAGGGGTCACGGTGGGCATCACCGTAGTTGACCGCGTGGCGCTAAGCGTGCGTCGGAAGCGGCCGTGTGGAACATCACGTAGAGGAGCGACGAGCAAAGTAGTGAAGCTCCAGTTGCATGCCGACCCGCTCCCGCGGTAAGGCGTTAGTGGAACAGTTGATGCGCTTGGAGAACCTGTTCCATGTCCCGCTTGCCCAGAGCAATCAACCGCTCGACGCGCCGGCCGCCAGAGAAGTCGATGGTCGACCCCAGAGGCTCGGAGGGGATAACCAGGATCACCCGTTTCTCATCCAATCGAACCGGGGGCGCCGGTGGTTCGAACTTCCCGAGCCGAGCGAACTCGCTGTAAATCAGCTGCGCTTCGGCCGCGGACAGTCGACTGAGCATCTCGGCGTAGTACATATCCGCTACGCGCGCCTTGATAAAGTCCATCGATGGAGAGTTCGCGTAATCCAGATAGATGACGATTACGACATCACAGTGCTGAACCGCTGGCCACACCGGCGTATTTTCTGCAAGCCCTCCATCGAACGAGGGTTTGCCAACCCATTGTCCTGGCCGAAAAACGAGTGGGAGCTGAGCGCTTGCACTCAACGCATCGACCATGTCTTCGTCGCTGGTGAGGGCTGAGACTTCGACGGGCCCGGCCCATATGCCCGACCGCCAACCAGGCTCCGGCAGAAGACGATACTGACGGCCCCTCCAGGGTTTTTGAGTATCGGGGCCATCGATCACAAGCCAGTTTCCGGTGTATGGATCTAGGAAAGTTCTTTGCACCGCGATTGTCGCGAAAACCCGCGTGCCGGTTCGTCGCAGGGCATCGAGGGTGACATGTTTCCTGATGAGTTTCTTCAGGGGGCTGTTGGACCCAACCCAAAGACACTTGCCCAGCGCGACGGCGATCGTCTTGGCGTTCGCCTGGAGTAGTTGTCGTCCGACGACAACGGTTCCGCTTTTGAGCCCTTGAAGGGCCATCCAGACCAAGAATACCTCGTAGCAGACAAGAGCGAGGACAAGCCATGGATGGGCAGTCATCCAGTCAGCGATCGGAACGAGGGAATAGGTTTCCTGACCACCGACGACTCGGTACGAATAGGCCCCAAAAACCATGTCGGGGTAGCGAGCATCGCAGCGATGATCACCGCCGCGCCGAACAGGTGCTCGAGGAGGGTCACGGCAACAGTCGTCACGCCGAACACGATGCCAACCACTAGCTTTCTCAGATTCGTCGCGAGGAAGACCTTGGGCTCGCTCAGATTTCTCCACACGGCCTTGGCGCGGTCGAGATCCCCGATCCCGATGAGAGCCGCGTTCAGAGCGCCAACCGACGTCCCAGAGATGATCTCGAAGTCCTGGATCCCGGCTTCGCGAAGGGCCACCCAACACCCGATCTGATAGGCGCCCTTACCACCGCCGCCTGACAGCACGAGGCCAACCTTGCGGTTGGCAGTCACGATCGGAATCCAGAAAACTTTTGGAAGGACAAAATCCTGGCCTCCGTGGTCGGGGCACCAATCAGGTGTCGCCGTGAGAACGAACCCCCCAGGCAAGAGAGCCTGCGTCCCTCAACATCCGTTTTGAACGACTGCATAGCACTGTATTGAAGCATCCCATAGCGCAACGGCCTAACACCGCGCTAAGTCGCGAGCGTAGCCAAGTTCAAAGTACACGTTGGCCGCTCAAGGCTAAGGTCCACCACAATGAAGCGGGCGGACCGGATCATGCGAACTATCTGGTCGGTTATCCGACAGTCGCCTTGCAGGTCCTTCACACCCTTCAAATGACAGAACTGGGGTCGCGTCTTGTTTTTTGTATGCCGTTGCATCCGCCACCAGCGTTGCCACATTGCCGGCGCAATGTACGCCTGGCGGCAGCCCCAGGCGTTTCAATTCGTCGATGACTGAAACAGCAGCTGGGGTAGCAGGCTCAGTCTCCTCCACTTGCTTTCGCAATGACGAGGTAACCTAGTGTATCTCCGACGTTGTACTCGGGGGCTCATCATTGCCGAGCCACTTCTTATATTTCTTGTAGTACTCGACCTTCGCGCTGCGCACCCAGTTTTCTCGTTGGATACGCCCTCCAAAGTTGGGCAAGAGGAACTCGAATTTGTCGATGTCCGCCTGGCTCCATGTCGCCACCTGACTGAACCAAAAGACGCCCCGTTTATGGAGAAACCGTTCTAACGCCGGCCCGACCCCGTAGATGTGTTTCAGGTCATCGGGCGGCTCTCCGACCGCTTGTCCTTCATCCGACTGCCCAGCGGCACCGGCATGGTCCAGATTCCCCATGTGTTCACTGATCTGTTCAACCGGCACTTCTCCATCCTTCACGACAATCTTTTCAGCGGGAGTCTCGATCTGCTTCTCGACGACCTTCTCACGGGCCCGCACAGACGCATCCCGGAGCTCAGCCATCTGCGCACGGACATCGAGGCTATCACTCGGGGGCTCACCGTCGCCGAGCCACTTCTTATATTTCTTGTAGTACTCGACCTTCGCGCTGCGCACCCAGTTTTCTCGTTGGATACGCCCTCCAAAGTTGGGCAAGAGGAACTCGAATTTGTCGATGTCCGCCTGGCTCCATGTCGCCACCTGACTGAACCAAAAGACGCCCCGTTTATGGAGAAACCGTTCTAACGCCGGCCCGACCCCGTAGATGTGTTTCAGGTCATCGGGCGACTCTGTCGCCGCTTGTCCCTCATCCGGCTGCCCCACGGCCTCGGCACGGTTGAGATCCACTGCGTGCCCATTCACCTGGTCGATCGGTACCTCGCCATTCTTTTCAGTGGGAGTCTCGATTCGCTTCTCGACGATCTTCTCACTGGTCCGCACAGACGCGGCCCGAAGCGCAGCCATCTGCGCACGAAGATCGGTGATCACGGCGACCTCGCCTTCCAACGCCTTGATCCGGGCCAGCTGCTCCGGATTGTCGACCGGCCGATCGACGACCTTCTCCACCGGCACTTCAATACGTTTCACCACCACCCGTTCGACCGGCACCTCAACCCGCTTCTCAACCGTTCGAACCTCTGGCGGTTGATTGGTAAGCATGGCGACCTTACTCGTGAGGCGTTCCACCTCACGACGCTTGTCATCCATCACTGGCCCCAGCACCATGCCCTTGATCCCCCATCCAAGGAGACCGGCTCCCACCACCGTCCAGAGCCAGCATGTCCAGTTCCCAGACATCATGATTCCTTTTGAGAACAGAGACCCGACGACGGCCTTGGCACGCTGTTCCGAGAGCATCCGATTCGGGGACTCTGGTCCAAGGTTGTCCGTATGACCGCTGGCCTCAAGAACCATGGTTGGGTCCTCGTATAAAATCACGGCCATGCTATTCAACACGGGTTTCCCCTCCGGTGGAAGGGTCGCGCTGTTGATTCGGAATGCCACCGTATTTCCGATCAGCAGTTCATCGATCTCCTTTTTCAACACTGCCGGCGCAGATACCGGCGGCAATGGTAGTGGCGATGGGGGAAACTCAATGATTTTCGGAGCCGGTGGAAGAATTTCAGCTGGGTTCTCCAATGCAATCGGAGGAGGTGACGTGACCGCCCTTTCACCACAAAAAAAGAACGTCGTGCTCAGGATGAATAACCCGAGGAGTGCCAAGAATGGGTCTTTACCCTGCATGGCAGTCACCTTCGCCTAAGGAGGGCACCAAGTTCGACGCAAAAAATCAGGGGC
>CAZOHW010000057.1:0-14986 GCA_964579525.1 uncultured Nitrospira sp.
GAGCCAAGCTGACCATGATCGGCGAAGAGGGTGTACCGGAGTACACGGCATCCAGTTCATTTCGCCACCGCTGGAGTTCTTCTTTCGGACGACTTCCCGCCGGAGGTTCATCGACCGCGCTGTCGACGGCCTTACAGAAGGCATAGACCGTATACATGGCGTTTCGTTTGGCTTTGGGTAGGAACAAGAAGGAGTAATAAAAATTGCTGCCGCTTTTCTTCGTGAAGGCTGTGCAGTATGACTGGGCTTCAGCGAATGTCATGGCACTTTGACCGATGGCAGAGTTCCCGTTCCGAGCCTGATGGCTTTGGTCTGATCAAGTGGACGATGAGCGTCTGATTGGACAATGGAGGCCAGCAGCTCTACGCCGTCGATCAGACGAGGACCCGGTCGGCTGAAATAGGAGGCAGCATCCACGAGGTACACGTGCGGCCAGCGTTCGATTGCACGCCTCCATTCGCTCTGCACCTGTCCTGCCTGTCCAAGCTCCTGAAGGGTTCGCTCGATCGAGTATCCGCAGGGCATCACGAGAATGATATCCGGCTGGGCGGCTTCAACCTCGTTCCACGTCGTTTCACGTGAGGGGACCTGTGACGATCCGAGCACATCATGCCCTCCCGCCGCCTCAACCATTTCCGGAACCCAATGGCCGGCGATGTACAAAGGAGCAAGCCATTCCAGACACACGACACGCGGACGGGTTGTCAGTTTCCTTGTGCGTGCGCGGACAAGGTCTAAGCGATGACGGAGGGTGTCGGCCAGAAGTTTTCCATTCATAGGAACGCCGGCTGCTGCGGCGATGCGTTCAATGTCGGTCAGGACATCGAGTAATGTTGTCGGACTGAGACTGAGCATGGAGGGGCGATGGGGCAAGGAGTGGATCGCTTGGGTCAGTTGGTCTGGAGTGACCGCACAGACGTGACAGAGGTCTTGGGTCACGATCAGGTCTGGCTGGGCTAGGCTGAAGGCTTCCTCATTGAGTCGATAGAGTCGGTTTCCCGTCGCGACCAGTTCCTTGACCTGGCGGTCAATTTCTTCACCAGTGCCTCCATGCTTTCCGACCACGGGTTCGATCATGACGGGAAGGTGGCGAACCGATGGAGGGAAATCACATTCATGGCTGATGCCGACGAGTTGATCGGCTAAGCCAAGGGCTGCGAGGACTTCCGTGGCTCCGGGGATGAGCGAGCAAATTCTCATAGCCGTATCGAGCTCATGTTGGCCAAAGCCGGTTGCGAATCTCTTGCAGGTTTGTTTCGGACAGATGATGACTGATGGCGTGGGCTTCGTGGAGATCCTGCGCGTGGTGCGTATTGGCCACGGCCAAGACCTTCATTCCCGCCGATTTGGCGGCTCTGACCCCGGGTAGAGAATCTTCAATGACTAAACATGCGCTGGGTAATACCGGCTCACCTGGTCGAACACGGTTTAATCCGGCTAGCGCATGGAGGAACGGCTCGGGATCAGGTTTGCCCTTCATCACGTCTTCGGCGCTGGTAATATGGCAAAATGCCTTGCGCATTCCAGCCTGGTTCAATATTAATTCGATTTCCGATCGTAGGGCGCCTGACGCGATGGCAAGAGGAACAGAGGCCGCCGCGTCTTGAATAAATTCTCGGACACCGGGAAAAATGACGAGATGGTCTTGGATCGATGCCAGATAGGCGGCAGCTTTTTTCGCCATCAGCTCTTGGACAATGGAGCTGGAAATCTGACGCTGATGAACCCGAAGGGCTTCGAGGATGCAGCCGCGATCATCGAAACCTAGATAGTTGGCGTAATAATCCACCTCAGTCAAATCGATGTGAATGTCTGCCAATGTCCGACGCAGTCCCTCGAAGTGCAGAGGCTCGGTGTTGGCAATGACGCCATCGAAGTCGAAAATCACGGCACGCATCATATTCTGTATCGGCTGGCTCAGCATTCTCTGAACGGGAGGTGGAAACGAGCAGTATTATAGCACAGAGCCATGAGACTGATTCATGGCTTTCTGTGCGAGACAAGTCCGATCCGACGACATGCTACGGTTTCAGTTTCAGCTGTTTCTCAGCAATCCAACCTTTGTCTCCAAAGGAGCTTCGTACGGAGTAAACCCATTCACTACCCTGAAGGTCTCCATCGAGGACTGTGAGGACAGTTCCTGCTGGGACGGCTAGATTCGGCTTGGTCCCTGCTGCGTCGTGCATGAGGGGCACGGCGTTTCCAGGGGACGCCTGATTGGGTAACACGATGACTCGTTGGCCTTCACTAAATAGCGGATTCGGTGAAGCAGTTGCTGATACTGCAGCAGTTGTTTGAGGGGTGGAAGCTGGTGCCGCAGATTCTGCTGATGGAGCCGGCGCCGATGGCATGGTCGGCCTTGATGACGTCGCGGGAACTGCTGGTGGCATCGGTGGTGCCGCGTTCGATATCTCAGCAGGCGGAACAGACGGAGTCGGAGCCGCTGGTGCTGGGGGTTGGACAATCGGAGCCTGCGCGGTCGGTTTCGGCACCGCCGGTTTCATCGCTACAGGCGGGGGGGCTTGCGGGGCCGGTGATTCCCCGAGCAATGGGCCAAGATATTCCACGAACATTTCCGGTTCCATTGCGACATAGGCACCCCCGCCGAGCAGGACCAAGAGGAGTACCCAGATGAGGGGGCGCTTCCCACTAGGTTGTTTGGGCGATCTCACGGGAGGAGGCGGGGATCGATAGCTGGTGGTTTCTTCCAACTCTTCTTCCGTGAACTCCAAGTCAGGTTCTGGATGACGGGCGAAGAAGAGGTTCCACGCCAGAGGGTTATCACTGAATGAGTGGCCGCCAGCAAGAGCAGACATCGAATACCTCCCTCTCACATTCCGCACGGAGAATCTCTGAACGTACTTACCATCAACCCCAGGTGGTGTCAATTTTGTCGGAAGATTTCGCAGGGTCTGTGTGCCCCTCTCCTGTGGATGTTTCTTGCAAGGGTTTGGACGAGGTGTAGGCAAGGACCTACTATCCGAGCAGAAGGGACAAGGCTCTGAGCATATTCGCCAAAGAGAAAGCAATTCAAATGGGCCCCTTGCATGTCTATGGCGGCGGCATGCACAATGCTTTGGTCAACGATCATGAAATCCTACCGCGAAGAACTCTGGTTTGAGACGCCAACCAGACGAGCCTATCTCAATATCACGCCGCAGGTCGAAGCACTGGTGAAGCAGAGCGGGGTACGGGAAGGGTTGGTCCTAGTGAATGCTATGCACATTACGGCAAGTGTGTACATCAATGACGATGAGCCAGGGTTGTTGCGTGACTATGATGATTTTCTGGAACGGCTTGCTCCAGAACAGGCACGCTATAGACATAACGAGACGGGGGAGGACAATGGCGATGCCCACCTCAAGCGCCAGGTCATGGGACGGGAAGTCGTGGTCGCGATTACGGACGGCAAACTTGATTTCGGTCCGTGGGAGCAGATTTTTTACGGCGAGTTCGATGGGCGCCGGCGGAAACGAGTGCTTGTAAAAATTCTCGGCGAATAGGTTGATGTCTGGTGCCAGCTCGATTGAGCCGTCGCCGATCTTTTGATGCTTGCACCATAGTGAAAAGTTTGGCAACATAGATTTCACCTGGTGTCGTTGGGTGGATGTCGTTCTCAGACTTCGGGTCATAAGGAGTGATAATGTTGGCCTGGTCTCGCCCTGATCCGCTCACACGGGATCTGATTCACCTGATCAATGCCCGCCGTCATGACCATGGGGATACGGATGATGCCATCGATACCTTGCAGGCATTTCTTGAGCAGGGCCGGGAACATGATTTATTGACGGTGCTGGCGGCTCTTGATGAGGATATGGCCGAATGGCTCTTTGACCTGGTGGCCGAAGCCAGTTGCACCTTGTTGCTTGATGGGCCGGAGGGTGAAAAGCCTGCGTATGCTACATTCGCCGCCTTGGAGCTGCCGCTTCAGGCGAATCTGATGTCTCCCCTCAAACTCAAAATCGACCCGATTGCGACGGCTGATCTACTGCATCGGTATCTGCAGTTGCCTGCGGGCACGGTGGTTCGGGTTGAATCCCGGCTGTTGACGGACGCAACGTTGGAGATACTGAATCTGCAGATGCTCCATGATCACCTTGCTATTGTGGCTGATTCCAGACGTGCACAGTCCGTGGCTGCGCGATTACTTCCTCCTGTCGAAAATACCGCATTTCTCCTGTTTGAGTTGATCGGAGCGCCGGATCCAGGCCTGCCCGACTCCTGGGATGATCCTTGTCGGCGTGAGGTTCTTGAAGGGTTGGTCAAACAATGTCCCGAGTTGGCTTGTGCTCCTGACACGATCGATGTCCCGGTCTATGCAGCTTACGCTATGTTTGATGCGCAGAACGCGGTTCGCCTTCATCACCTGGCCGATGAAACCGCGGCTGTGTGGAGAGAGTTAGATCCCCTCGTGCGGTCCCGTACGATCGTACATCTGCACACGCAATGTGGGAATGGGGTCTATATGCCGGTGTGGACCGATTTGTTCGACCCCGAACTTCCGGAAGATCATGGCCCGGTATGGACGTCACCGGACGTGTGGGTGTTTACCGCTGATTTACCGATCGAATGGCCTGGTGAAATGCTGACCAATCGTTTGCTGGCTGAAGGCTGTACTAAGTTCGAAAATCACATCGTCGAAACCCCAGACAACTAGTCCATTGAGTTCCGGCTTCTCTCGGATACCGTTTTGAAGCCATTGAACTGTCTTGCACAAAACTCGTGTTTCAGTGATTTTCAGGCAGCCATGTTCTATTCTCGCTTCGATGAGCAAAAAGAACAGACGTGAGCGACCCGCCAAGGCCACCACCGGATTTGTGTCAGTGGTTGGATTATTGTTCGTGTGGACCATTGTCTGGGCGAATTTGCCCTCGAAGGACGAGTGGCTATCGGCTCAGTCGGGCACCGCAGTCGAGCAGGCACCCATCGTCCCCGAACTTGATTTGACGATTCCTGGCTCTCCTATTCGGCTGAGAGATCAGTCGGCAGGAACAGGACGAGCGGCGTCTCCCAAAATTGTCGGTGGATTGTCGGTTCCCAGTGATAGCCGCGCCAGACAAATTGCTGAAGTGAAGTGTCAGGCTGAAGTGCAACAGAGTTGCCCGGACTCACTCACCGGCGTGGCTCGGCAACGGTGCGTGATGCAGCGTATGAAGCAGTTTGGTCCATCCTGTCAGGAGATCGTCCAGCGGCAGTTGGTTCGTTGGAAGGAAGCGGATGGATATAAGCTGGCCTGTGCGGAGGACGTGAAACGGGTCTGCTCGGGTATAAGTGATGAGCGCGCCTTATCATGTCTTCAAGAGCACGAACAAGATCTCTCAGAAGCCTGCTATCGCAGCTTGCCGAAAGGTCATCTCAATTTGCGTAATTAGCCACCGGTCGGTGCGTGCGAGTGAGAGCCATCTATCCAGATTGTATCCATTCTGCGTCCATCCTGATAGTGGTCGTCGAAATGTTATTCCATCGAACCAGGCGACCGCCGCGCTGATTTTCCTAGGCAGCCAGGTCTTCGAGGCAGGAGCGAAGTTCCAAGGCGAAGTCGCCAGCACGGCGATAGCGATGGACAGGGTCTTTCTGCAACGCTCGATCGATGATGTTCTTCACCAGGAGGGGTAAATCAGGGCGAACGGTTTTTACGCTGGTGTGGGGGGTGTGGGCGATGGCAAATAGGAGTGCCGGCACATTGTCCGCGAGAAAAGGCGGACGTCCAGTCAGGAGTTCGAACATGACGACACCAAGCGAGAAAATATCGGATCGTCCGTCGACTTTTTTCCCGGCGACTTGCTCAGGAGACATGTAGACGGGAGTCCCGAGGACAATATTTGTCTGTGTTTTTGAAGAGGTCGCCATTTTGGCGATGCCGAAGTCCATGATTTTCACAATGTCGTCGTTGGTGAGCATGATATTGGCGGGCTTGATATCCCGATGCACGATGCCTTGTTGGTGGGCATAGTCCATGGCTTCAGCGACAGTGGACAACATTGGAATGAGCTTTTCAAGCGGCAGGAGATTTGGCTTCCGTGACCACTGTTTCAGTGTGGTCCCCTGAAGGAGTTCCATGGCGATATAACCAAGGCCTTGCTCTTGCTCTTCTCCCGCATCAAAAATCGTAACGATGTTCGGATGGGATAAGCGCCCTGTGGATTCAGCTTCACGGAAGAACCGTGATCGCACCTCTTGCAGTTTATCTCTGTCGTCGGTCTCGTCGAGTCTCATGGTCTTGATGGCCACGAACCGTTGAATGGTTGGGTCTTTGCCGAGATATACGACCCCCATCGACCCTCGCCCCAATTCTTTCAGCACCTTGTAGCGGTCAAGTGTACGGGGAGAGGAGTCCTGAATCGCGGAGACACGTGTTGAGGGCTGGAGGTCGGTGGCTTCTTCCTCTTGATGGCTCTCATCATCCGCATCCGTGGGCGGAGGGGTCTTTCGAGTTTGTGCCGGATGAGGTTTGCAAAAAAACCGGTGTAAGGCTTCAAGATTCAGGAGCCAAGCCGTGGAGATCCAAAGGCCGGTGAGCATCAGAGCGGCCGTGTACATGAGGGTATAGCGAGAAGGGCCAACCCATTCAATCAGCGACGGTCCAGCGACTCGGAGCGTCTTGTCCGTGACGATCACGATGAAGAGGGTCGTCACGGGAAGAACCAGTTGCCGAAGAAAAGAGGAACCGCGTCCGTCGTTCGGCATATGCTGGAACGCTCGGACGGAGAGAACACAGAGAATCAGCAGCCCTGTTTCTTCGACGAGGAGGCGGATGGTTTGAGGGCCACTGAGGTCTAACAACGTGATCGGAAATGAATCAGCGACCGGGAGTTTACTCAGGAAGGGGCCGGCAAACAGTGCCACGAGTGCGACGGTCAGATACTGGAAGGCCCAGCTGGATGAGCTGATCATGGATGATTCAATTTGAGGACAGTGTGAGTCTAGCCGATCACTCGGGAGAGTCAATGAATTTGCAAGAACTATTCAAAATAGAACGGTTAAGCTCGCCCAGCCGCTTCTCTCAATTTTGGAAGAAGAGAGGCAGAAACGTGGAGGGTTCCCTTGCCGATACCGACTTCAATGTCGGGTTTCGTCAGACCATGGAAATCACTTCCGCCGGTCACCAGCAGTCCGAGTTGTTGCGCGAGACTCAAGTATTCTCGTGTTTGTCGTGGGTTGTGAGTGCTGTAATAGACTTCGACACCGTCAAGTCCCTGTTCTTTGAGCGAGCGGACCAGGTCGTTCAGCGAACGATCTGCGACTTTGACCCAGGTCGGATGAGCGAGAACAGCAAGCCCACGCCCAGCTTTGATCCATTGGATGGCTTCAGCAGGATTTGGAAGTTCGCGTGGAACATAGGCCGGTTTTCCGTCTGCCAGAAAGCGATCGAAGGCTTCTTTGGCCGAGCTCACCACACCCTTTTCTATCAATGCTCGCGCAATGTGGGGCCTTCCGACCGACTCCGTTCCCGCGAGCCTGCGGATTTCGTCGTAGGTGACATTGATCCCGAGTCCTTGGAGACGTTCGATAATCTTTGGGTTGCGGCGATGACGACTCTCGCGCAGTGTCGTCAGTCGCCCGTTTAATTCCTCATCCTGCCAATCGAGGAAGTAGCCGAGAATGTGCAATTCAGATTCACCAAAGCTTGAGCTGATCTCAAGACCGGGAATTACTTCGATCCCATGTTGCTGTCCTACCGCGATCGCTTCCGGCACCCCCGTCATGATGTCATGGTCGGTGATCGCCAGAACCGTGACGCCTGCGTGATGGGCACGTTCGATCACGTCGGTGGGGGTACAGCTTCCATCCGAGTGGGTGGTGTGCAAATGGAGGTCGAGGCGGTTCATTGCGACGTTTCCGAATCGAACGGCTTCCGAGCAGTCAGTTGTGCGGTGTAGATTGATTCCGATGGCCGGTTTCCTTGGTGGAGGCCTTCATCATAGTGGAGGATCTGGAGCTTGGAGATCAGGTGTAACAGCTCATTGTGATTCAGACAAAACTCACGTCGCTTTGGATGGTGGTACTGGATATGGTTGTCGATCGTAAAGGTTTCGCAGAGCAGCAAGCCACCTGGTTTCAGCGCGTTGATGAGGTGTGAGATAAGCGGCCTGGCAAGATAGAAGAACACGAGAATGACGTCGTACAGGTCGCGCCCAAGATCTGGTTCGTTCGGCATCGACGGTTCGAGGTCGATCGGGTTCGTCCTGATGCCGGAAAGCTTGCGAGCTTGGGCCGTTGTTGAAAGCTGGTCAAGAAGTTGTTTGTCTCGGTCAAGAGCGTCGACTTCGTATCCAAGCGAAGCGAGCAGAAGGGTATGGCGGCCGCTTCCGCATGCCACGTCGAGAGCTCTCCCGTTCGAGAAGCGATGAAGCTGTTGGAGAAGATAGGGCGCGGGGGGTGGGTCAGCTCGCTGAAGTCGGTGCATGAGTCGAGACCGCTCGATCGTGACTCCCACCGATCCGGTCACATACGAGAGCGGAGGATGCAGCTTTCTCACCCACACTTTGACCCGCTGAATCGGAAACTCATCGAAGAGTGCGGCGACAAACCGTTCAGCCATGGTTTCCAATAAGTGCGCCTCCTGGCTGATTCCTATTGCCACGATGCGCTGTGCAATCTGAGCGTAGTCGATCGTGTCGGTCAGCATATCCGATACTCCTGCCGCTTTGAGCTGGTAGTCCAGCTCAAGATCAGCGGCCAAGGGCTGCGGGCGAGAGCGTTCTTCGAGCGTGACCCCGCAACGACCGCGAAATTCCAGTCGCTCAATAATGATGGTTTCCGGCATCCCGCATTGTCGAAGATCGGATTTCAAACTGTCAAGGGACGGCGCGCAAGAAGGGATTCGTGCGACCTGATTCCGCAGTATGGCCGGAGGCATTAGGCAAAGTAACGGCTTGTGTCGAACCGGTATTCTGCATTGTCGACGAGCCGAATAATGCTGTGCCGGTATTCGCCCACATTATTTTTCTCCGTCAGGTCCAATTCAGGACCGCTATCGAGAGGTGTACCTTGCGCATCGGCAATGACTTTCACCACTGGCCGCTCGCTCTCAGTCTTGTCGATGGCGGGCTTCAGCACGACGGCGAATTCATCGGAGTCGAGGGCTACCACACTTCCGATGGGAATAATCCCCACGCAATTGACAAAGAGTTTGAGCAGGGTCGCGTCGAAACTCTTCCCAGATTTGCCGAACATCATGTTGAGGACTTTCGAGGGCGACATCGGCTCTCGGCGGTAGACCCGAGAGGAGGTCATGGCGTCGTAGCAATCGGCGATGGTCAGAATGCGGCCTGTGAGTGACAGTTTCCACGGTGTTTTGAGCTTGGGATAACCGGAATAGTCGAGATTCATGTGGTGTTCGAACGAGGCTGCGATCATGCGTGCGGGAATATTGGTGATTCCACGCAATTGGGTCAGGCTCAATACCCCTTCCGTCGGATGATTCCGCATCATCGTCCATTCATCGTCTGTGAACTCTCCGGGTTTGTTCAACACGTCAAGTGGAATGGCGGACTTCCCCATATCATGAAAGAGCGCGGCCAAGCCAAGATCCGCTAATTCAACTTTGGGATAGCCGGCCCGATTGGCAAGGGCGAGCGCCAGGAGAGAAACATTTACGGAATGATTATGGGTGTATTGATCATGACAGCGAAGCGTCGTGAGCCCGAGGAGGGTCGATTCATCTTGCATTAAGAGGTCGACGATGTTTTGAATCGCCCGCTTGGCTTGTTTGAAGTTCAGAGTGCCTCCGTCACGGACGGACTGCGTGAGATTTCCAACGGCGGAGATGGCTCTTCCATAGGCGGCTTTGGCTTTGGTTTTGTACTGTGCCGCCTGGTTGGTGTCAGTTGTCTGACCTTGGGCCGCTCCAGCGTCTTCTTTTATCGTCAACTCGCGTGGATCTTCGAGTTGAATGCTGGCCACGGCGCACTGTTTCAATTCCTGTCGAAATCCATCGAGCGACTTGGCGGTGGGATCGAGACTCACAAATAGGTAAGCAAACTCTCGAAGATCCTTCGAGGATGTCGACGATGAAAAGGTCAACCCGCCGATTTTCCACTTATTCATGGTATCGATGATGCTGGAGGCGACGAGCATCTGTTGGGCACTGATCTTGAGATGGCGTTCTCCGAGGAAAAGAAAGTCGTTTTGAATTCGCAGGGTGACAGGTTGGTCGCTGGCGAGGGTTTGGATGAGGGTCAGCATGGTTTCGACTGGTTTGTCGAGCGCCGCGTTCGTCCGCCCATGAATTTTTGACGTTTTGATGAGGGTATTCAGCTGAGTAATGAGCTGAAATCCCAGCAGCGCCAGTTGTTGGTCAAGGAGGTCGCCGGCCTCAGAACCACGTCCGATCTTCTCAGTCAATGATTTTTCATGAGTGAGTAGCGGCTCGGTTCGGTCGTCGCTTGTCGTCGGAGAGACGGTCTTGGGTATGCTCACGCAGATTCTCCGTTCGTGTCCAGCGTCGGCGGCTGCTTCCCTTGTTGTTGTTTCTGGGCTTGAGTCATCGCCAGGGCACAGGCTTGGCGGACGCCACTACTTCCTTTTCGTACGCCAAGGTTCAGTGCCGCGATTGCGGCGGCTGTCGCAAGTTTGCCGAGTGTCTCAGCAGCCAGTACGGCTAACTCTTCTTTCTTTTTTCGGTTGGTCCAGGACCAGGTTGTCAAGATGTCCTGCCAATAAGGAACAGCTTCGTCCCCACAGGTGGCTTGCATGGCTTGAAAGACCGCGCGGCGCTCGCTGATGGGGCGGTCCATAAAGCAGTCTTCCGAAATGATCGGAGACCAGAGCGTAAAGGGAGCGGTATAGCGACCGGACATGAGCAGTTTCAGCACAGCAAACCGGACTCCGTCATCCTCATCGTTCGAGAGGGGGACAAGTTTGTTGCCATTGCCGCGAGGTCGGAATATTCCGACCGCACGGACCGCTTCTCGGCGAACCTGGATGTCGGGGTACCGCAGCAACTTTTCGATGGACTCGGCAAACTTCGGGTTATTCCACTTGATAAGAATGGCGAGTAGCTGTCGAACGTACGTGGGCCTTCGATCGGACAACGCTCGCAATAACGGTTCCGGGAGGTCTTTTCCCAGGATGGCAATGGCATCCGACACAAGAGCCTGGTGAGTCGGGGCTGTGAGGTTTCCCAAGAGGGCACAGAGGGAAGGGACCGCGTCGGGTTTCATGAGGAGCAAGATAGTCGATAGACCTTTCACATCGGCCTGGGGATGTTTATTGAGGTAGGTCTCTATGATCTTGACCCGTTCCGCGCGGCCCAACCCATTAAGGAGCGAAGCTAATTGGTGTTTATGTTCTTCGCTCAAATCGGGCCTCACGGCTTCCGATTCATGCAACAGGCTCAACACGTTTTCGAGTACGGTCCATTGACCTTCTTGGAGAAGCGAGTCGACGACATTGCTCCACAGGCTAAGGATTTTGGTCAGTAATGCGGGAGATTTCTCAGATGCGAGGATGGCCGTCAGCGTATCCAAGATGTACATCTGCGCGTCTTGTTTGCTTTCCGCCTCAATTTCTTTAGCCAAGGCGGCAAGTTCTTCTGGGGTGACTTCATAGCCGACAAGGCCCGATTGAAAACGGTTGTTGCGACTTGCCCCATGGGAAGGACTAGCCTGTCTGCTCTCGGCGGCTTCAGGAGCGCTCTGCCGACTACGATTGCGTTCACGATCCAACAGTTCTCGGAGCGTCGAATCGGATAGGCTGGTATCGAGCGGTAGGAGGTCTTCGCTGTCGACTGACCCCTTGGCCACTTCCTCGGCAGTGACGAGCGAAATGGTCGAGAGGTTTCGCGACCAGATGCGGGTTACGATGTCATCATCATCCTTAGTGGAATCCGGCCCGCTCCAGAAGGAATCCAGGAACAATCCCAAGTCTTCCTGAGTGAGGCCTTGATGCAGCGTCAATTCGCGAATACCGTCCGCATAGAGTTTGAAGGCGACGCTTTCGCTTCCACCATCGGTATCAGTCTGGTAGACGACCTGCTCTTTGCACAGTAAGTTGTGACGCCGAACCAGGAAGGCAAGCTTGAAATAGGTGGACAGATGCGCGGTCAGTTCCTCAAAAAGTTGCTGAGAGAATTTTTGAGCGACAGGATTGGCTGAACCGTAGGTCCGATTCGACTTCGCTGTTTTGTCTAGTAACTTCAAGACCTGCTTGACAGAGACGATTTCCGGGTCCTCAGCGCCACGCGCGGCGACTGCGGCGGCCATCATATCCTGAGCCTTCTTGAGATCCGTTGTCATACGTAAGACCTACCGGCAGTTCATACATTCGTCAAGAAAATCGCTATTCTTCGCTGGCCTTATCCATATCTCTTGAAACGCAATGGCTTGTCTCTCGTCCGAGGCGTCGGTAGAATGCGGCAGCATCCTATGAGTCACTCACCACTGGTCATCTGTTTTGGCGACAGTTTGACGGCGGGATTTCAGTCGCCGACCAGGGACAACCCGACAGGACAAGACACTCCGTATGGGAGTTTCTTAGAAATCTTGTTGCGCGGGAGGGCCCAGGTTCGTATCCGTGGAATCTGTGGTGAGTTGACCGCTGAAATGGTCATGCGATTTCGGCGTGATGTGCTTGCCCAGCAGCCGGACTATGTGCCGATTCTCGGTGGGACGAATGATCTCGGGTGGAATGGGTCCCCTCCCGAAATCATGCGGAATCTCATCAAGATGTACGAGCAAACCCTCTCGTTGGGTGGCCACCCGATTCCTGTGACCGTACCATCGATCCGTGTTGAGGGTGATATGGGGAGCCCGGACGGGCAACAGTGGATTGCTGGACATCTTGCGAGCCGGCGAGAGCTGAATCAACTGATTCAAGAATATGCGGATCTCAAGCGCATCGCCTGCGTCGATCTCTTCTCAGCCACTGTTGATCCTGAGAGTGGGCAATTAGCGGCGATGTACTCGAATGATGGTATTCATTTGACTACAGCCGGATATCAGCTCTTTGCTGAACACGTGGCGCGAGTCGTAAACTCTTTGCTGCCGGTATCTCCGTCGTGAAGAGGCTTCTGCAACCTATTACCGATCGAGAGTTTGACAAGGTCATTACCGCCAGTACCGTTCCGGTGTTGGTGGAATTCTGGAAGCCAGGCTGCGGCCATTGCAAAGCGCTTATGGTGGAGCTTGAGCGGCTCCAAGAGGAAATGGGATCGACGCTTCTCATTCTCACGATGAACGTGGAGGAGAACTACCAGATTCCTGCGGAACTGGACGTGTCGTCGCTGCCTGCGCTGGCTCTGTATCGCAACGGGGAGTTTGTTCGATTCATCGGAGGACTGGGGAAGAAAGACGACATCGCCAAACTGATCAGTTCCTAAGGCCAAGCCTCTCTTGCTGCGGTACGATTACGTGCTCCGAGGTGATGGCACAGGGACCAGAGGGAGCATTAGGTCCCTCGTTCGGCCTCAATGAGCACCGGTCGAGACATGGTCCGACGTTGACTGAAATCGGGAAGGACCAATGGGGTTTGTTCGAGTTCTTGGGCTGCTGGATTCGAGCCCATGTCGATCGAACCTTTGAAGAATGCCCCCTCTTCCATTGAGAAGGATGGAGTCGTGACATCGCCGAGGAGGACCGCGGGTTTGAGTAACTGAACCTTGCTGGTGGCCGTCACATTCCCATGAATCTTGCCTCGATTCACAAGAGTCTCTGCAACGATCTTGCCTCGGATGACTGCATTCTCACCGACGACCAACATGCCTTTTGCGTGGATTTCCCCTTCAATGGAACTGTCCAGTTGAACGGTGCTATGGAAGTGGACGATGCCTTTGAATGTGACGTCTTTCCCTAGTACGGTAAAATTTCCGTCACTTTCTCCCTCTCCTCGCTTTTTGTTTTCCCACATGGTGCTTCCTTTCTACGGCTGGATAGCAGTTAGACGATCAACTTTAGGGCGCGGCACACGAGATTTAACCCATGCCGGAGCCATGCCTGTTTGTGAAACAGGGGTACATGAAAAATCGCATGTAACCCTACAGGAGTCTGGAGGAAGAATCAAAGGCTAATTTGGTGATAAACATGGATATTTCGAACGGTTTCTTCCGCTCCATGGCCGGTCTTGAAACGATATCATTCATGAACCTTTATATGCGCAGACTCACCGAATTTTTTTGTACGTTCCGATTCCATGGAGTAATAGCATGGACTAGCGTATGATCGTCCATCAATTCAGGATCGAAAACGTTGGTGGAGTGTGAATGCATGAATGGTAACACCTCATCGCGATGGCAGATTTTAATTGGGTGCATCCTCGCCGGACTCGGTGTGGCAACAGGCGCCTTTGGGGCGCATATGCTCAAAGATCTCTTGGATCCACCCATGTTGACGGTCTATGACACGGCCACACGCTATCAAATGTACCATGCGTTTGGGATGGTGTTGAGTGGGATGATCGTACGGATCAGCGGTGATGCTGCTGCAGCCAAAGCCGGGTGGATGTTTCTGGCTGGGATCGTATTATTCTCGGGCAGTCTTTATGGGGTATCGCTGCTGGGCATACGCTGGCTTGGAGCGGTCACTCCGGTTGGGGGAACATTGTTCATTGCCGGCTGGGGATTACTGGCATGGCGTGTTTGGCGTAGGACAGGAGAATAAAGCTAGGGCTGGCAAGCGGCGAGGCGCTTACCCGAGATCGGCCCCCACCCTCCCGTATTATTCATAAACGATCCTTCGATTTTCGAGTTATCCTTGATAAAGAGGAGACTATCCTCTTGAATATGTCCCGCCTGTTCCCATCGCAGGTAGATGGCATCGCCAAGGAAGATCATTTCCGTCGGCACAGGGGAATTAGCCGCAGTTTGTCCGGCCGGAGGAAAGATCATGACGGCTTTTTGTTCTCCATGCATTTGGTGGTTGTGCACGATCCATTGCCAGGTTCCGCATAACCGCGCTTGGCCTTTTGCCTGTCGGATTCGATCTTTCCAGCCATAGACGTCCCACCAGGCGGCGGTAGCTCGCTGGCTGGCGTCTAGTGCGGTCTGAGC
>CAZOHW010000058.1:0-9248 GCA_964579525.1 uncultured Nitrospira sp.
CCACATGTCATCGGCGCCTTTGTACTTTTGGGCCTGCTGGCGCTGGTACCGGTTATATATAAGCGGTTTGCCGCAAAGTCAAAGTGATGAACAGCTCATCGATTGACCATACACAACCAAAGTTGCCACGCTATGATGACATAACCTTTACCAAGGATTGCGGGAATGAGTGAACCAGACCAGCCGTTAATCCTTCCCAACGACGAGTACAATCAACAGCTCGTCGCCAACGTCCATCCTGCTGATTGGATCAATCCCGAACCGACAGGTCGGTACAACATCGTGGTGATTGGAGCGGGAACTGCCGGGCTGATCACCGCCGTCGTGGCAGCAAGTCTTGGTGCCAAAGTCGCCTTGATCGAAAAACATCTGATGGGTGGAGATTGCCTCAATGTCGGGTGCGTGCCATCGAAAGGTATGATCCGAGCCGCCAGAGCTTGGGCAGTCCTGAGAAAAGCGACAGAGTTCGGTCTCTATATTCCCACCGGTGTGAAGTATGACTTTGGCGCCGTAATGGGGCGCATGAGGAAACTGCGGGCCCGCATCAGTCAAAACGATTCCGTTCAACGGTATACGAAACTTGGCGTGGATGTGTATATCGGTAGTGGACGGTTTCTTGGGACTGATGCGATTCAAGTGGAAGGACCGGCCGGCGATAGGATTCTCACGTTTGCCAAGGCTGCGGTCTGTACGGGGGCACGTGCAACGGTGCCTCCGACACCTGGATTACAAGAAGCCGGGTATCTTACGAACGAAACGGTTTTCTCGCTCACAGAGTTGCCGCAACGAATCGGCGTCATCGGTGCGGGCCCCATTGGATGTGAACTGGCCCAGTCGTTTGCCCGTTTTGGAAGCCAGGTCTATCTGATCGAAGCGGCGCATGGCATCCTGCCGAATGAAGACCGAGATGCGGCAGACATCGTTGCACAGCAGATGGTTCGTGATGGGGTGAAGCTCCTTTGCTGTGGGAAGGAGTTGAAAGTTACGAAGACCTCTGGCGGCAAACGTCTCATGGTCGAATCCCATGGCCAACAGTACGACGTGATGGTCGACGACATTCTTGTTGGCGTCGGGCGGACACCCAATGTGGAGCGGATTGGGTTGGAAGCAGCTGGGGTCGAATATGACAGGACCGGAATCACAGTGAATAGCCGGTTGCAAACGACGAACCCGAAGATCTTTGCGGCTGGTGATGTCTGCTCACGCTATAAGTTTACCCATGCTGCCGATGCCATGGCGCAAATTGTGATCCAGAATGCATTGTTTCCGCACCCCTTGGGTTTGGGCTATGCCAACGTCGAGTCGTTGACCATGCCCTGGTGCACCTTCACCGAGCCGGAAATCGCCCATGTTGGCCTGTACGAAAAAGATGCAAAGACGAAGGGCCTCGAGGTTGAGACCTATACCTTTAGGCTTGACGAAGTGGATCGGGGGATCTTAGACGGAGAAGAAGAGGGGTTTGCCCGGGTACACATTCAAAAGGGAACGGATAAGATCCTCGGTGCAACGATCGTCGCGGCCCACGCCGGCGATCTGATCAATGAGTTCTCAGTCGCCATGAAGGCGGGAGCGGGGGCTAAAACGATCGCCAGTACGATTCATCCGTACCCCACACAGGCGGAGGTGAATAAGAAGGTTGTGAACCTCTGGCGGAAAGCGCACTTCACAGAAGGGACGAAACGATTATTGACCAAGTTGTTTGCATGGATGAGGCGCTGAGTTATGAGAGTTTGTCTTGTTCGATTGGTCGCCCTTGCGCTCTTTGGAGGAGCGGCGACGGTGTTTATTGCATCTCTTCCTGTAGCAGCTCAGACCGGCGCGGCGATTGAAGTCGCGACATTTTCTCGCGCCACGGTCGGTCAATCTGTTCCGGATGGGTGGAAGTCGCTTACCTTTAAGAAGATTCCCGTGCTGACCAAGTATGAGATTATCAATGATGGGAATGTCACGGCCGTCAAAGCCACCAGCGATGCATCGGCATCCGGGTTGACGAAGGAAGTTAGGATCGACCCGCGAGAATATCCCATCGTCCGCTGGCGTTGGAAGGTCGAGAATCTCCTCAAACACAGCAATGTCAGCCGTAAAGACGGGGATGATTATCCAGCAAGGCTCTATATCACCTTCGAATATGATCCTGACAAGGTAGGTTTCTCAAAGAGGTTGAAGTACAAGGCTGGTCGTACGATTTTCGGAGACATTCCGATCGCGGCCTTGAATTATATCTGGGAAACGAAAACTCCTGTCGGCACCATCATCGAGAATGCCTTCACGGACTTTGCGCAGATGATCGTGGTAGAAAGCGGGTCTCAGAAAGTAGGGATGTGGGTAGAGGAAGAGCGAAACCTCTATGAGGATTATAAAAAGGCTTTTGGGGAAGAACCACCACTGATCAATGGGGTCGCTATCATGAGCGATACGGATAACACAAAAGAACGAGCCACGGCGTATTATGGCGATATTGTATTCCTGAAGTCCAAATGAGGTCAGCGCGTCTAGCGCACTCCTCAGCGAAAGCTGTTCGATAGTTTCACCCCGTCCTCTGTACAATTATTGTTTCTATTTCCTCTGATTGACAATCCTATTGTTCCTTGAGACTGAGGATGTTTCGCACCAGAACCCAGTTGTCACAGAAATGTGATTTCTTTGCGATGCCCTGGTGACATCTCTTCGCTATCGTAGGTGAGTCGTATGGGACGCAACTCACTCATATTCATAGGAGGATCGAGAGATGAAGGGAATACTCACCAGCATGATCACGCTGGTTCTAGCCCTCTCCAAAGTGCATTGGCACTAGGCGATGATGGCGAGACGATGTTTGTCGTGGATCCCGGGAGCGACGATATTTCAGTCTTTTGAATTGAACACCACCGGTTAAGGCTTGTCGATCGGGTCAGCTCTGGTGGAACCCGCCCCATTAGTATTGCCACGAGCTGGATGAGGTAGATCGAGCCATTCTTGACGGAGAAGAAGAAGGATTTGCCAGGGTCCATATTCAAAAGGGGAACGGACAAGATCCTGGGTGCCACGATCGTCGCGGTCCATGCCGGCGATATGATCAGCGAATTTTCTGTGGACATGAAGGCAGGATCGGGTGCCAAGACGATTGCGGGGACAATTCATCCCTAATCCTACACAGGCCAAGGTCAATAAAAAGCGGTGAACCTCTGGCGAAAAGCGCACTTCACACAAGGGACAAAGCCTATCCCGACAAAGCTGTTTGCCTGGATACGGCGATAACAAGGATGCGGAGTATCATGAAACGATCTTGCACTGTCGTTGTTGCAGTGATGGGGATCTTAGTCGCGCTCTCAATTTTGGTAGCTGCCCAGGACACTGTAACCATCGAAATCGGGAAGTTTTCGGCGGCACCAGTAGGCGCTGCATTGCCCGACGACTGGAACCCGCTCACCTTCAAAAAGATTCCGCGGCATACCCACTACGAAGTCGTGAAAGACGGTGACATCTCGGTTGTGAAAGCCATCAGCGAGGCATCGGCGTCGGGGTTGATCAAAAAGGTCACAATCGATCCGCAAGCGTATCCCATTGTGCGTTGGCGTTGGAAGGTCGAGAATCTGCTCAAAAACAGCGATGTCAGCCGCAAAGCGGGGGACGATTACCCAGTGAGGCTCTATATTGCCTTCCAGTACGATCCGGACAAGGTGAGTCTTTCAGAGAATCTGAAGAACAAAGCCGGGCGCGTTATCTTCAGCGACATTCCCATCAGAGCCCTCAATTACATTTGGGAAACCCATACTCCTATCGGAACCATCGTCGAGAATGCCTTCACCGACGTTGTGCAGATGATCGTGGTGGAAAGCGGATCGCAGAAAGTCGGAGTATGGGTAGAGGAAGAGCGAAACATCTATGAAGATTACAAAAAGGCTTTCGGAGAAGAACCGTCGATGATCAATGGTGTGGCCATCATGAGCGATACCGATAATACCAAGGAGAAGGCAACCGCCTATTACGGCGATATCGTGTTTCTAAAAGCGCGTTAAGAGGAGCACGCGACACGCCTCGTTCTGATTCCCGCCTGTCCGTTCGTTGCACGAACCGGGTTCATACACATCCATCCTCAAATTTCATGCATTCCATAATCCTTCTGTTTTCAGGCCATTGACTCATCCCTGGGCTGGATGCTGACTTCCCACGCCTCAGCTCTGTGACAAAAATGTGATTCTTTCGTGAGGGTAATGTGAGGTGGCGAAGCTATCGTCGGGGAGTCAGCTTCTTGCAAGGGACCGCTAACCAGGGAGGATTGGATGATACGCAAGTTCATCATGGGTGCGTTGGTAACGGCGATTACTCTATCCGGGTGGGTCACCGGCTCGGTATTCGCCAACGATGAATGGCAATGGCCGACAGTCTACACGATGTCAAATGATCCGGGTGGCAATGCCGTCTTGGCATTCAGACAGCATGGAGATACTCTGGTTCCGGCCGGATCGTTTCCGACAGGAGGCAAGGGATCGGGAGGGGGGCTGGGCAATCAAGGGGCTCTGACATTCAGCGATGATGGAGATGCACTCTTCGTTGTGAACCCTGGCAGCGATGATATCTCAGTGTTTCAAGTCCATGGTCGCAATCTCAGGCTGGTAGATCGGGTGCCTTCCGGAGGGACCCGCCCGATTAGTGTTGCAACGCATGACGATTACGTCTATGTGTTGAACGCGGGAGGGGCCGGCAACATTGCGGGGTTCGAACTGACGCATCAGGACAAGTTGAAGCCCATCGCTGGATCAATTCGACCACTTAGTGGGGCGAACACGACTCCAGCACAAATCTCGTTCAATCCCTCGGGAGATACGCTGGTCGTGACCGAAAAGGCGACTCGGATCATCGATACCTATGCGGTGGATGAGGATGGTGTGGCGGCTGGTCCTGTTTCTCAGCCCTCCAGCGGCATCACTCCATTTGGGTTTTCCTTCACTCGGCGAGGGGTGTTGGTTGTGAGTGAGGCCTTTGGAGGTGCACCGAACGGTTCTGCCGTGTCGTCGTATAGCCTCCGTGATGGTTCCTTGACAATCCTGAGTGGTTCAGTGCCCACCACCCAAACGGCTGCCTGCTGGATTGTCATCACGAAGAACGAAAAGTTCGCGTATGCCAGCAATACCGGCAGTGCGAATATTTCCAGTTATCGGGTAGGGCGGAACGGGCGATTGACCTTGCAGGAAGCCGTGGCGACACCCACCGGGGCTGGTCCCATTGATATGGCATTGAATCGGAACAGTCGGTTCCTGTATGTGCTCAATTCAGGATCCCGTTCGATCGATGTCTTTCATGTCAATCGTGGTAATGGGCGATTGACCACCGGGACCGGCATTTCCGGCCTCCCCGGTGGGGTCAACGGCCTTGTGGCGCGATAACCGCCTGTCTTGTTTGTGGATTCACTCAGGAGTCTCGCATACGCGAGGCTCCTGAGTGGGTGAGCTCGGTTATGCCAATGCGAGCGATCCAGTACTCGTACCGGCGGTGGTTAGATCGCTGTTATGGTGTTTTGTGGTGGACAGAATGGGGAATACGTGATGCCTCGAACAATCCTTGTGATCGAAGACGATCGGGACATTGCCCACTTGGTGGAGTTCCATCTTCGTGATGCAGGGTATGACGTGCACGTGGTCCATGATGGAGCAGATGGTCTCATGCACGCGCTTTCGAAACCCTATGATCTGATCATCCTCGATCTCATGCTGCCCGGGATCGAAGGACTCGAATTGTGTCGGAGGCTTCGTGCGAACCCAGGGTACAGCCCGATTCTCATGCTGACGGCAAAGTCGACAGAAGTCGATCGCGTATTGGGACTGGAAGTTGGGGCGGATGACTATCTCGCGAAGCCGTTTAGCGTGCTGGAACTCTTGGCCCGAATAAAGGCGTTGTTTCGGCGTTTGGACGCACTGGCGGCACAAACTGTTCCATCCAAGCCGAAAACCATCCAGGCGGGAGACCTGACCATCGACACGGAGAAGCGCAAGGTCACGCTCCGGGGCACAGCCATCGACTTGACCATGAAAGAGTTTGATCTTCTGCTTCAGTTTGCCCTGCATCCCGGCCGTGTCTATACCCGTGCCGAACTCTTGGATCTCGTGTGGGGATATTCCCACGAGGGATATGAACACACCGTGAATTCTCACATCAATCGACTCAGAGTCAAGGTTGAGGACGACACCAGCCACCCTCGATACATTTTGACGGTCTGGGGCATCGGCTACAGCTTTTCAGAGGAATGACGGCGCGAGTAGGCCGATGTTCAACACACTGTATGGGAAACTGGCCGGAGTTCTCTTCGGGTTGTTTTGTTTGATTGGTGCTGGAGTCGCTCTGCTTACCCTGTACGCGACCCGGCTTTATTTCCAAGAAGTGAATCAGAAACTTAACCACACCCTTGCTGAACGCCTGGTATCTCAAGAGAGTCTTCTGCAGGCGGGACAGGTGAACGAGGCGGCGCTTAAGGATATGTTTCACATGCTCATGGTGATTAATCCCAACATTGAAGTCTATCTGCTTGATCCCAAGGGGACGATTCTGACGTTTTCCGCGCCTGCAGGGAAGGTGAAACGGCAGCACGTGTCTCTTGATGCAGTAGAACGATTTTT
This sequence comes from uncultured Nitrospira sp., assembly GCA_964579525.1. Classification (GTDB taxonomy): domain Bacteria; phylum Nitrospirota; class Nitrospiria; order Nitrospirales; family Nitrospiraceae; genus Nitrospira_D. The sequence continues at coordinate 6,594 of CAZOHW010000058.1, forward strand.
GTCAGGGGTGGACGACTTTCCCATCTTGGGTGATGACCCGCGCGATCGCAATCGCCGGAAGATTTTCTCGGTGTTCCCGATCGAATCGCTCAGCGGTCAAACCGAAGGATATCTCTACGTGGTCTTGGGCGGTGAGGAATTCGACTCGGTCTCACAGATGCTTGAAGGAAGCTACATTCTCCGAGTAAGCACATGGGCGGCGATTGCGACGCTCCTGTTCGCACTCTTAGCAGGATTAGTTCTTTTCAAACTGATGACCAGAAGATTGAGAGCGTTGGCCTTAGCGATGGAGAGGTTCAAGCAAAGTGACTTTTCTGAACTTCCAAACCTGCTCTCTCAGTCGTATGGTCGAGCAGTGGCGAGCCGGCGAGGGGATGAAATGGATGAGTTGGGAACGACGTTTGTACAAATGGCAGATCGTATCCACCAACAAGTCAGCCTGCTGAAACAGACGGATCAGTTGCGAAGAGAATTAGTCGCTGATGTGTCTCACGATCTTCGTACACCGTTGACCTCTCTGCAGGGATATCTTGAAACGATGCGCTTGAAGGAAGGAACATTGTCGATACAGGAACAACGGAAGTATCTGGACGTGGCGACCGCGCAGAGTAAACACCTCGGCAAGTTGGTCGCCCAATTGTTTGAACTCGCCAAATTGAATTCCCGGGAGATGACGCCGCAGCGCGAACCCTTCTCCCTCGGGGAGCTCATACAAGACGTGATGCAAAAATTTCGATTGATTGTGGAAAAAAAGCGGCTCAGGCTCCAGGCAAACTTCGGAACGAATCTCCCTCCTGTGTCGGCGGACATAGGACTGATGGAGCGAGTTCTTGACAACCTCATTGAGAACGCCATTAGACACACCAAGGAGGGAGGGATGATCACCGTTTCCCTGAGTCTGACGCACAAGACGATCCTGACACAGGTGTCGGATACCGGGTGCGGTATTTCCGCCGAGGACCTCCCGTTTATCTTTGACCGGTACTATCGGGCGGCAGGGAATCAGCCGGGGCAATCCGCCGGTGCAGGCCTTGGCCTTGCCATTGCGAAGCGGATCCTCGAACTGCATGGCAGTGACATTGAGGCGGAGAGCAACAGGCATGTTGGGACGATATTTCGTTTCGAATTGCCTATAGCGCCGCGTGAGCCGCGTATTGCTTGATCGGATTTGTGTGAATGGTTGGACTGGCAGGCGCGCTTTCGGTGGGTCGTCGTGAGAACGATTGTATGCCGGCGACGAATGAGCGACGGTCGACCGGTCCTACGAACTGGATGTGTAAGGCTCGAGGTCAGTAGACGACTTACTATTGAATTGAATTGGCAAAACCGTCTCGCGTGATTTCGGCGCGTACGCGGTCACCGACTTTTTTCTGGCCACGGAGCCGTTTGGTTTCTCGACTGACGTACAGTTGAACCTGGTTCCCGTCGTAGTCTTCCACCGTATAGATGTCGCCCTTGATCTGTTTGACCGTACCACCAATGGTCTTCCATGCTGGACCAGGCCTGTGATTCGACTGGTCAGCATCAGAACGAGTTGACGATCCTGCCGATGACTCACGTGCTTCAGTAGAGGGTGACGTGGAAAGTGGCTTCTTTATGTCTTGTGAACCGGCAAATACGGCAGAAGGGAAGAACGACCCAATCGCGATCAGACTTCCCAGGAGAACCGAACGAATCTGCTTATGATAGATGTGCATGGGGGTGTCTCCTCGTCAACATGATGTTGAATAGGATCATTGTGCAATAATGGAGGGACATGTCGAGAGAATAGTAGAAATCATCTTCCAGCTCGAGCCTTCATGGTGCTCTCCATGGACCGACCAAAAATTCATTTTGTTTGGCATACGTAGTTTCTCATGCTATAGAGGGGTACGTAACATGCAGTGTGCGCACCCAAAGGACATCTTATGAAGGCACGGTGGTGGTTATGGTTCGTGCTCCCGATGCTGACGCTGTTCGTCGGCTGCCCTGGAGGAGGGGGAAATGGAGGGCTTGAAGGGACCGGTGCGACAACATCTGTGGTATATGTCGCAAATTCAGGGTCTAACAATGTATCGTGGTACATCATCAATACAACAACGGGTGCATTGACCGAAAACGCTTCTTCTCCAATACCATTAGGGGCGTCTCCATCCGCGGTTGCGGTATCACCAAACGGTCATTTTGCGTATGTCATATTGAACCAGGCTTCCAACAATGTGCTCGCCTTCAGAATCAATGCCACAACTGGCGAGTTAACCGCCGCTACAGGGTCACCATTTGATGCCGGGACCAATCCTACCGCCGTGACGGTCTCGCCGAACGGCCAGTTTTTATACGTCGCGAATAGCAACGGCGTCATCTCGGCATTCACGATCAATGGGACGAGCGGTGCGTTACAGGCGATTGCAGGACCATTTAATGCAGGGACAACTCCAAGCGGTGTGGCTGTATCGCCCGATAATTCTTTTCTCTATGTGAGTAATCAGGGATCCAATAATGTGTCAGCGTACTCAATTAATGGGTCCGGTGCTCTAACTCCGATCGTTGGTTCCCCTTTTCCCGCTGGAACATCGCCGAGTGGAGTTGTCTCGCTGAACGAGTCTTTCCTCTATGTGAGCAATCAGGGATCCAATAATGTGTCAGCGTACTCAATTAATGGGTCCGGTGCTCTAA
>CAZOHW010000058.1:9348-14859 GCA_964579525.1 uncultured Nitrospira sp.
CTCCGATCGTTGGTTCCCCTTTTCCCGCTGGAACATCGCCGAGCGGAGTTGTTGTTCCACTAAACGGGTCTTTTCTCTATGTGAGCAATCAGGGATCCAATAATGTGTCAGCGTACTCAATCGACGGGTCGACTGGTGCACTATCCCAGATCGGTGGTTCTCCTTTTCCAGCTGGAACATCGCCGAGCGGTGTAACCATTGAGCCAAACGGACAATTCCTCTATACAGCAAATGCCGGAGGCGGCGATGTATCCGGTTTCAGCATTACAGCTGGGACTAGTGCGCTGGTATCTCTAGGATCGACTTTCCCAGCTGGAACAAGTCCCATCGGTATTGCCACGCCAGGTCGGCCATAAATCTTCATGAAGTTCCTCAAGCCGCTTGTTTCAGCCGGAGGGTATCGGCTTCTCACCTCTACACTCACTGGTCTGTGTCATCGGCCCGTGTCTGGCATAAGACGTTGTTTTTTTCTCGTTCTTCTGTCTGTGCTCCTCTGTCGTCCGTAAGGCACCCACCCTGTGGTTGTCAGGTCTTTTTCAGTGATATACAAATAGTCGGCGCTCTCCCTCAAGCAACGGATGAATGCAATGGTGAACAGACTCATCTTGGCCTGGCTGTTATTGCTGATGATGCTTCTCTCTGGATGTGGTGATGGAGGAGGGGAAGGAGGATTCGGAGGTGTTGGAGGGACGTTCGGAGGGACTGGGACGACAGCGCTTCTCTATGTGAGCAATAGCGGTTCGAACAATGTTTCCGGGTATACCATCAATCCTGCAACTGGAGTACTCACTGCAATTTCAGGCTCTCCATTTCCGACTGGCCTGGGGCCTTCAGCCATGGCCGTATCATCGAATGGGTTTTTTGCCTATGTGGCCAACGGTCAAGCGAATACGGTCACGGCGTTTAGAGTTTTAACCGAGGGTGGGCTCTTGGTGGTTCAGAATACAACCGCCAATCCCAACCCAGTTTCCGTCGGCAGTAATCCCAGCGCGCTGGCAATATCGTCCGACACACAGTATCTGTATGTCGCCAACCGTGGATCTGCCACCGTGACGACATTCGCGATCGGAACTGGAGGAGTCCTGACCCTCGTCTCCCCAACGGGCAGCAACCCCAACCCTGTGTCGGCTGCTGGTTCAGCGCCTAATTCACTCGCCATATCTCACGATGGAAAATTTCTGTATGTGGCGAATAGCGGTTCGAACGACATCACGGCGTTTTCGATCGCCTCCTCCGGGCTGCCGACGAAGATTTCTCCAGCCGGGGCCAACACGAATCCCCTCGTTTCCGGTGGAACCACACTCCAGGGGATCGTCACCTCGCCGAACGCTCCATTCCTCTATGCGGTTCATGACCATTCGAATACGGTGGCTGCATTCCGTATCGAATCCAATGGGCTTCTTACGCTTGTGCCGGCCTCGGGGGTGAGCCGGAATCCCATTCCGGTTGGAAGTTCATCGCCGACGGCGGCGATTCTTTCTCGGAATGGACGATTTTTGTACAGCGCGAATAGTGCCGGAACAATCACAGCCTTCACCATCGGAGGGGATGAGCTGTTATCGCTTGTGCAAAATCAGGGGGACAAGTCAATCCCGTTCCAACAGGGACCTCGCCTGTCGCGATGACCCTGTCTTCGGATGGGCAGTACTTGTATGCAGTGAACCGTGGTGGACGTGTGTCCGCGTTCACGATCGTTGGAGACACAGGACTGCTTCTGCCCTTAAGCCCCCTAGTGGGTAATCCCTTCCTCGCCGGAACAAGTCCGTCCAGCATTGCCACTCCAGGATCGCCATAGTACCCATCACCCCTTCGCCACGAGCCTGTCTATCTCATGAGGAAGGGCAAAGCGTAAAGTCCAGACACGGATGGCCACAAACGAGTCGTTCATCACAGGTGTCTGCATTCTATTTCGTTCGCTCCCTCCGATAGGCTGAAGAATTCATGGCCTCAGCCTGAAACCAGTCCCGTGGGTTCTTTGTGCTTGTGTAACCAATCCACAATCGTATGGGTAACCTGTTCAGGTTGATCATGATGGACGAAATGACCGGCGTCGGTGAGCGTGTGCAGGGACATGTTGGGAACGAGTTTTTCGAGACCATCGAGATTCTGGCGGGCGAGTGCGTGATCGTGCAGCCCCCAGATCACCAGCGTCGGAACCGTGATCGTGGGGTAGCCGAGCTTCTGTTGTCGTTTGGCCCCACCGCCTCGTACGGCGGCACGATAGTAGTTCACCATGGCTGTCAGAGCACCTGGACTGCAGCCTGTTGCCGATAGAGCTGTACCATATCGTCCGGTATCGACCCGGACCATCCCGCCATTCGCCGAAAGATGGCTCCGATTCCATAGCCCTGCCAGGCCGCGAGGGCAACTTCAGGAAGCCAAGGGATCTGAAAGACGCACGCGTACCACGACCGTCGCATCTGTCGCCAGTACCGGAGTTCTCGCTCGAAGCAGGCGGGGTGAGGGGCATTCAGCACGATCAGTTTCTCCACTCGGCAACTGTGTCTCATGGCATAGTACCAGGCGATGATGCCACCCCAGTCATGCCCCACCAGGCTGACACGCTCAACTTGCGCCACATCGAGCAGTCCTGAGACATCGTCTAAAAGCGTTTCCATCCGGTAGGCGTCGATCCCTTCCGGTTTGTCCGTGCCGGCATAGCCGCGGAGGTCTGGAGCCCAGACTCGATATCCAGTTTGCGCCAGCGCAGCTCCCAGATGTCGCCAGGAGATGGCCGACTCTGGAAATCCATGGAGACAGAGGATCAGGTGACGGCCGGCCCCAATCATCGCGACTTGGAACGATAAGTAGTTGGCCCGCACAGACTCAAACGCCCAGGCTGAAGTATCGAATGGGGCCAGGGTTTCGCTGGTAGTCATTGCTCAGACTCACGCGCCTAAACTGGTAGTCACGGTGTTTGTCCGTGGTCAGTCATCTCTAAAAAAATCAAAAATAGCTGTGCAAATGTCCGAGAACTCGTTAGGATAACCGACATGCATGTACCAAAATATGTTGTAGTACAAGATCAGGGTAAATGGCGAGGCTATCTCGAGGGCTATCACGATCATCAGGTGCAAGGGGAGTCCTTTGATGAATTGCAGTTTAAGCTGGGCCATTTGACTCGTGAGCTGATCGCGGGCAAACTCCAAACCTTGCGGAAGGTTGCCTGAGCACTCGCTGCGTCACGATCAAATCCGCACCGCACTGATCGATGAGCGGGCGATAATGTGTTCCCCCCCCCCGCACACCACAGGCCGCTCATTCTTCAACACAAAAGATCTGCATCTACGGCAGGTTTATCACGGCATCTTCCCCTTGCCTGGCGGCATGATCTCCAAAATGATTGTGCCAACTCTTCATCCAACTTGGTTAACGAGACGGCATTGCTCCAGAAGGTTGCGATTCATTCGACTGAGCGCATGGAGCCGTGCTCATGGGGCTTAACGGATTAAATCCAGGAGTACAAGGTTGTGAGGAAGAGGTTCCACCTGAAGGGGGGGGCATCAACGGCATGGGAGGTTCATTGGGGAACACGTTCGGCGGCGGAGGAATGTCTGTTACAGGGGGGAACATCTCATCGTCTGTCGGCTGACTGGCGGCCTTCGGTTTTTTGCCGGTACCAGACTTCGAGTCTCCAGTAGCATCGGCGATGATGACACGGCAGCTCTGGAAACCTGCCTTCCGGTTGGTCAACACATTTCTGCCGGTTTGATCAATGCATTTGTAGACCGATGCCCAAGTCGATGAGGGGAGGCTGATCCAGATTCCGCTGTTGAGCAAGATGCAGACCCATACACACCGACCGATAGCGTGAAAATAGGCGGGACGAACTTGGCCGTTCGGTGTTTCTTTGTGACTGGACATTACTAAACGAGTCTCCATGCGAGTGAGCACCAGGTATTTTCAGTCCCTATCATACAAAAAAATCCAAAGAGGAACGAGCGTTAAGACAATTTCCTTCATAGTTCGGGCCACGCCTATCGGCGGTTGCAGGAGAAGCACGCATGAATAATGTGGGTTAGTAAGGAACGTATGGAATCAGGGTGAGGCATTTAAGATTAGGGTCTGACAGCAACAGGGGATCGGCGCGCCCGGAATTTCGCCAGAATGGGAGCCAGGATTTCATGGGCTTCCGGAGATGTCAACGACTCTTGGAGCCCAATCAGTTTCCCTTCTGTCATCGACTCTAAACTTGCCAAGGCTTCTCCCGCTCGATAGCGGACCCACCACTGCTCATCACCGAACAATACGATGAGCCGTTCCTCGTCATCGACGGTTCCCAATTTTCCAAGGGCTGTGGCCGCTTGAACCCGAACATACCAGGCCTCGTGAGTCAGATGATGACGGACCAGTGGAAGATCGACCGGGTCGCGAAATTCTCCGAACACAAAGAGGCAGGTTGCCAGCATGTTCGGGGAAAGGGAACGATTGTGGATGAATTCTCGTAAGATGGGAAGGCCTTGTGGGCTTTGCGTGGCTGGAAGGTAGCGCAGCAATCGTGGACTGACGTTCGGACTGCCTTGAATCGCCGCCTTGACAAGGGCTTCAGAGGCTATATCTCGCCCTACGGCGTTCAGCATCGATACCACATTGAGTGGAGACCAGTCTGTTCGTTGACCAAGAATGGGTAAGAGAGCGGGGAGTGCGGCGCTCGTATCGATGTAGAGTAAAGCCTGCGCTGCATTGAATGCCAGGAACGAATTGTGGTGGGTCAGCAAGGTGCTGATCGGTACCCACGCCGATCGCTCCCGTAATCGTCCGAGTGTCACTACGGCAAGAATCCGTTGGCTCAGCAGTCGAGACTGTAAGAGTTCTTTTGCGAGGCGAGGAGTCCCGACTCTCTGGGCGACATGAACCAGCGGAGCAGTCAACGGCTTCCGTACGGACTCATAGGATTGGTTCCAGAGATACAGAAAGACAATATGATCCCGACGTGACAGAGACGGAAGCGTGTGGGGCGCCCCATTCACACATTGTTCGAGTATGGGTCTCCACTGGGTGATGATGCGTTGTTGTCGGTGCTGTTTTGCAAGGCGACTCCGACGGAAGAGTAGAATGGAGGCCAAGAGGAGAATAATAATAAGACCCAGCGATGACGCGCTGACATACCAGATTTCAAGTGGTAGATCAGCATCGCCGAACACACGCAACGGCTCCTCCCTTAATATCGCCACGGCGTTCACCAATGATAGATCACGTTGAAGCTACCCCCTCGCCTGATATACAGCACTCCTCGGTCTTCATAGTATCCGGTAACTTCCAAAGAGATTCGATCGGCGACAGGAAGTACCATTCCACCTTGAATCGTGTGGCTATTCACTCGTGTGATGTCCTGAGTCGCCACGATCCGTTCTCCGGACGTGCCGAACGAGCCAGAGACAAACACCTGGAAACGGTTGGTGGGGCGCCATGTGAGTCGGGAAGAGAGGGTGATGGCACCGGTATGAGGAACGTAATAGAGTTTTTCTGTGAGCCACAGATTGAAAGGGAGAAATATGGTCAATCCAGGAC
>CAZOHW010000059.1:0-14666 GCA_964579525.1 uncultured Nitrospira sp.
CCATTGGTTTGTGGTAGGCATCCTGGCCCGTAATTCGGCCATTCAGGTCAAAGATATTGCCCTAGCGTTCTCGGACCATACCCTGGCCCTGTGGCGCGATGGCATCCGCAAAGTCCAGGTAGACTCCATAACCGCTGGGGCCGACGCTACGACCTTCGTCACACACCGCCTTGACAGCGCGGGATGCGATATCTCGCGGAGCCAGATTGCCGAAGCGCGGATAGCGACGTTCCAGAAAGTAGTCACGTTCCGCTGAAGGGATGTCCCCCGGCTGCCGATGATCCCCCAGTGCGTTCGGTACCCACAGGCGCCCATCATTACGGAGCGATTCCGACATCAACGTCAACTTGGCCTGACGTGTCCCACCCGGCGGAATTGCGGTGGGGTGAATCTGCGTAAAGCACGGATTAGCGAACATGGCCCCCTGCTTCCAAGCCCGATACGTCGCTGTGACGTTGCTTCCGCTCGCATTGGTAGAGAGATAGTACACATTGCTATAGCCGCCGGTGGCGAGCACGACGGCATCGGCTGTATGGGCCGACACTCGTCCTGTCACCAAATCACGCACAATGACTCCTCGAGCATGTCCGTCGATCAGGATCAGATCCAACATCTCCGTACGAGGATGCATGGTGATGTGTCCTCGCTCGATTTGCCAACACAACGCAGAATAGGCCCCGAGTAACAGCTGCTGGCCGGTCTGCCCGCGGCAGTAGAATGTCCGCGACACCTGGACGCCTCCGAACGACCGGTTGGCCAGCTGACCGCCGTACTCCCGCGCGAAGGGCACACCCAACGCAACACATTGATCGATGATTTGTGTGCTCACCTGCGCAAGGCGGTATACATTGGCTTCTCGAGAACGGAAGTCTCCACCTTTGATGGTGTCGTAGAATAGGCGCGCGACACTATCCCCGTCGTCCTGGTAGTTTTTGGCCGCGTTGATTCCGCCCTGCGCCGCAATGCTGTGGGCGCGACGGGGGCTATCGTGAAAGCAAAAACATGTCACCTGGTACCCGAGCTGTCCCAAGGTCGAGGCCGCGCTGGCCCCAGCCAGTCCCGTCCCCACCACAATAATGGAGATCTTCCGTTTATTGTTCGGGCTCACCAGCTTTTCACTGAATCGGTGTCGATCCCATTTGCTCTCCAATGGCCCGGCAGGAATTTTTGGATCAAGGATTGTCATACGTGCACGATTCCAAGAAAGATGGCCAGAACAATCGAAGCATTCCCGAGAACGACCAGGAAGGCCACCGCTGGACCGGCTACTTTGAACAGCCGGTTGAACGCTCCGTGCTCCAGTCCGAGTGTTTGTAAACTGCTGGACCCTTACTGCCCTGTTCGTTAAGGGCAATCTGGAGCGCACCCCACTGCTGGTTGCCCGAGAAAATTGGCACTTGAAGAAATTGGAGCGTCGATTGCTCACCCGGAGGTTGAACCCACACCTGCATGTGGTCGCCCACTTGGGCCATAATCTGGCCTGTCTTTTGAACGAGCGCCAGCGACAGAATATTCGAGTTTCGTTTGACCAATACCTCCATCGCGAACTGAATGGCTTCAGCCTGATCTTTCTCAGCCAACGCCGAGTATTGCACGGCCAGCGCCTCAGCTAAGTTCCGACGATATTCAAATACCTGACGGTCATGACCGGCACCAAATCAACAATCGTATACCTGCCCAGTATAATGCTGATCGTCAAACTGACTAAACCAAAGCTGATCCAGATTAATGGGGTTACACGCATAACGACGTTTCACTCACTAGTCAGGTTATCAGGTTATAGGACCTGACTCACAAGGCGATGAAGACAGACACTAATAGCGGCTTGGTAGTAGGTTGTTCCACCTATGAAGTTTCGTTCGTGGAAGTAAAGCCACCCTCTATATAATTTTTTCAATCCCTGGTCTATCGCTTGCTATCGGCAGGTGGACAAGCCTTCAGTGGTTGGCCATCTCCTGTTATGACCAATTCCCTCTTTCCCCACTCGAAGTCGCTGATTCCCACTGTTACTAGAGTACTGATCTCTTCAAGTTTGTCATCATTTTCCCACTTTCTGTGTGGTTCTGTGTCATCAGCCACGATTAGCTCTTGACCATGGCGACCAACACAGGGGACGCGGATGAAGACATGGAACCAGGAGGATTGCGCGTCGATTGTGACGGAACTGTTGTTCTTGCTGTGTCAATAAGCGCGTGCGAAAGACATCGGTTTGGTGTGTAGGAAAGAAGCGAGAACTGTCACTCCATGAAGTGGTGGCCAGAGTTGCAATTGTCGGATTTTTGACTTTTGGTTGTCCCATGATCGGCTAAGTGATAATTTCTACCGCTAGAATTACGTATCTGGCACGCAACCTTGGATATGCATTTTTCAGAATGGACCTTCGTGACATGGGAAACACACAGTTGTGCTTTTTATGATACAGTTCGATTTCCCATGGAATGTTTTATACCGCTGTATAAACAATGTGTTGTGAGTGAATTAAATGGGCATGACAATTGCCTGACTAATTTCGGTCAAGTTAATGGCTTGCCTTACTGGCCTATTATCTGGAGGGAGGTTTCGTGCGTAATCAACAAACCTTAGCATCAGTGGTTACCTGTTCTGGTGTAGGGCTTCACTCCGGTCAACCGGCAAGTATCACGCTCCGTCCAGCTCCGCCGGATACAGGGATCGTGTTTATCAATCGAGCCGGCACCTCTCTCTCCGCATCCATTCAACACCGCGTCCCAACTGAACTGTGCACCGCGATCAGCGGGAATGGATTCCAGGTTCAGACCATCGAACACCTTCTTGCCGCTTTGGCTGGCTTACAAGTGGATAATGTGTTTGTTGATATCACTTCCGCTGAAGTTCCGGTCATGGATGGCAGCGCGGCCCCATTTGTTCGCCTCATCCAATCTGTCGGAACCATTGAGCAAGAACGCAAACAACCATTTCTGAAGATCACCGCTCCGATCGAAATCACAGAAGGGTCGAAACATGTGCGTATCGAACCATCCTCGACCCCTCGCATCACCTATTCCATTCATTATGAGCATCCGATGATTAAGACCCAGACCTACGTCCATGACTACTCTGTCAACGACTTTCAGAGTCAAATTGCTGAGGCGCGAACATTTGGATTTCTTCACGAAGTCCAAGCGTTGTGGGCTCGTGGGTTAGGCAAAGGCGGCACGCTCGATAATACTGTCGTACTATCACAAGACGGGATTGTGAATGATTCAGGATTGCGCTTCATCAACGAATTTGTTCGCCATAAGGTCCTTGACCTTATCGGGGATTTCTCGCTCATGGGTATGCCGTTCATCGGGCATATCATTGCTGAACGGTCTGGTCATGCGCTCCACACTCGCCTGGTTCAACAAATTCTTCAGCAGCCTGACAAGTGGGTCTTATTGAACTCCGAGACATCGGTCAGCGCTGTGCGCTCACGTGCGCATGCGCCTGGGCTACAACCAGTTGCAGCGCTCTAACGCCTTCCCAAAGTCCGCAGAAGACATCCTGCACAGGCTCTAACCAGGCTTGTTCTGCCTGGATGACGCCCCAAAAGTTTTTCAGGAAATTGAACTGACAGATATTGCGCCGGGGGTAAGTGGCCTTACCCCCGGTGCAGTATTTCGGTGAGGACTACTTCTTCTTCTTCTTCGCTGCCTTCTTCGTTGCCAAGAGTCTCACCCCCCTTCGCTGTTTCACATGAAGTTTATTGCGTTCACTACACCGCTTGGATCAGCATATCGTCCAAAGCTTCAAAAGTGTTTGGACCAACCTTCCTAAAGCGTTTGTCCCGCTTGAGCGACGTGGCAATAGAAGTCAGTGGTGTCTTCCCCTTAATCTGCAACCCCCCTTCAATCAGCCGTTGCACCAGCTCTTTCGCATGCATCGCCCGATTTGACTCGCGGAGGATTTCATAGGCGGCTTGGGGCACGCTTTTCCCAACGTATTTACTTCGACCAAGAAGGATTTCTCTGGATTGATCGGTCACATCCATGACCGGTACAGGCCGGGCACTCTTCGAGTCATCTGTGATGAGTTGATTGGACAAACTGGCGAGTTTCGCCTTGTCGGCTTCGACTCGATAGAGGGTTTCTGCGAGCTCAAGATATTTTTTAATGGTGGCTATCTCATCGTCGATTCGCCGACGCTTTTTCTCAAGATCTTGGTAGCGACTTTTATACGCATTGATCCGCTGCTCTAACCCAACAAGGATATCAGTTAATTCTTCCACAACTGCTCCATAAAAAGCATGCTTGCTTTATAGCATTGCTTGTAATCTCTGTCAAGATTCTTTATTTTAATAATGTATTTGAACAAATGCCATATCGGGAGCAGGCATGTAATCCTTTACTTACTAGTCTATATAAGCCTTGTGTTGACTAAATATATCATACATCAATTTACCCAATCGTTTAGCCATGTTAGGACCATGTATGCCCTCATCTTCTGAGCCCATCGCTTTGACGACACTCATGGAAACGGCCATTGCAGCTGGAAAAGAAGCTGGTGCGCTTCTCCTACAGTATGCCCATTCTGGATTTCGTGTTGAATACAAGAACCCGATCAATCTTGTGACCAATGCGGATAAAGCCGCTGAGCAATGTGTCATTGATTACATCCAATCGCGATTTCCATCCCATCGATTTCTCGCCGAGGAGCGTGGGCGGGTAGAAGACACGCCATCCCCCTACCTGTGGATTATCGATCCGCTCGACGGCACCACAAACTTTGCACATGGCTTTCCGACCTACTGTGTGTCCATTGGGCTTGAGTACAACGGACGCTGTGTGGTCGGTGTGATTGTTGACCCCTCACGAGACGAACTGTTCACGGCGATCGAACACCGTGGGGCATGCCTGAATGGGCACCCGATTTATGTGTCCAAGACCAGCTCGCTTGAGACAAGCTTGCTCGTCACAGGGTTTGCGTACGACATCAGAGAATCGCCTCGCAACAATCTCGACCACTTCGTCAAATTCTCCCTGAAGGCCCAGGGGGTGAGAAGAACCGGCTCCGCCGCGCTGGATTTGTGTTATGTGGCGGCAGGACGTTTCGACGGTTTTTGGGAAGTCCGACTTAATCCGTGGGATATGGCTGCAGGGGCGGTGATCCTACGCGAAGCTGGCGGGACACTGACAAACTTCAGTGGCAACGAGCTCTCGATCTATGGGCAAGAACTCGTCGCAAGCAACAGTCATATTCACTCAGCCATGCTTGACGTTCTCAACCAAGACCCTGGGCGATAGGAAGCATGGGCTCAGCGAGGCATTACGGATGTACGCTGAATGGCGAACGTGCCTATCGACGGGACCGTTGCAGAGCCATCACGGCTCGATGACATCGGATATACAACCGGCCTATGGATGCAGTATGCTAAACATCCAACTGAGGTATACAGATGGCACGCACCGTTCCGCCTTCTCAGCAGACCGACAAAAACCCTTCCGGTGACGATCCTGTCAATCAGGCAGCATGGGAGGTGGAATTGCTGCGCGTGCTCGTCAGCCGCACGGGGATGCAGGTCGAGGCGCAATGGGCAATCCATCCGCAATTGAAGCAGGACTTGCTTCCGAATGAATGGCAGGAAGTGGCGGACCTCATGGCCAAAGCTACCGACATCGTCGGCAGTCGTTTTTCCAAAGCCCTAATCGAAGCCGACCCCACTCCATCCGGCAATGCCTAATTGTCCTTCGTTCCCTGTTCGTTCTGTGTTTCTCCATATCCATTAACTGTATCACCGAATGCACACAGGAGGTTGCTATGGACTCGTATTATCATTCTCATGATTTGGGCAAGTTCTCCGACATCGGGAAAGGAAATACAGATCTGTGGAACAAGTTCAAAAGTTATTACGACGCCGTATTTACCGAAGGTACGTTGACAGAGCGGGAAAAGGCGCTCATCGCCCTCGCCGTCGCCCACACCGTGCAATGTCCCTACTGCATTGATGCTTATACGCAAGCCTCGCTTGAAAAGGGGTCAAATGTCGAAGAGATGACTGAAGCGGTCCATGTCGCCTGCGCCATCCGCGGCGGGGCCTCACTCGTGCACGGCGTGCAGATGCGCAATGTGGCAGAAAAGTTGTCGATGTAGGGTCACTGCACTTCCGATCCACACGAACGAGAGCCGCGCTGTCGCTGAACTTCCGGCCAGACTGTTTGAGCTGGCCGGTTATTCCTAGATAATGGTTACAGGTAAGGATTCTCCGGAATCGCCAAGGTGAAGTACTTGGCGCGCTCTTCGTACAACACACGTTGGGCTGTGAGGTCGTTGAGCACTGGGGAAAGCATCGCATCGCTCCAGTCAGTTCGGCCTGCCACTGCAGTTCGGATCTGCTCTACGCTCTTGGCCGCCTCATTACAAATCTCAATCACCGACGCGGCTAGTCCCTCATACCTCCGCCGCGTTGGCTCTTTCGGATTTCGCCCGTCGTAGATGGTCACATAGGTCGGCGCTTTAGAGTAATACAGAAATGGCTTGTCGCCGAACCGATGCATCCGTTGCCAGTGTTCGATCGTCGAAACCAGCTCCTGATACAGATGAGGATCGACCGACCAATTATCGAGCTCATACTCAAAATCGTAGGCAATCTTCTTCAGATCCACCTGCCGTGCGTCATACACATATTCGTAGGCCATCCCAGGGCCGGTGATGCGAACACCATACTCATGCGGCCTGGTGAAGTAGGGGCTAAAACGCTGAAGCCAGAACTTGCCAGTCGCTTCCGGCGGTTGCAGATGGAGCAGTGAAGGAATCAGATCGAGTTGGCGCTGATAATCTTCATTCGTTTCTCCGGGAAACCCCAGCAAGATATTCCAGAGCACCGTCACATGATAGTAGAGGCTCCACTTGAGGCAGACGATGTTCTGCATCGGCGTGGCGCCCTTATCCATCGCGCGCAGTTGATTAAGGCTCAAACTTTCCAGCCCCGGCTGCATGCACTTCACTCCGCCGGCGGCCAAAGTCTTGATCTGGCGCTTCTGTAGATTACTCTTCGTCTCAATAAACACATCCAGATCGCAATGATCGGCCGCGAGTTTGCCGAAGAGGTCCTCGACATAGCCCATATCGATAATGTTGTCGACTAATCGGAATCGCACAGCATCGTACCGATGCGAGAGATCAGCAATCTCCTGTAAGACTTGCTCGGGCTTCTTCGCCCGAAACTTCATACTCTGTGCATTGAGTCCACAAAACGTACAGTGATGTTTTTCGCCCCACCAACACCCGCGTGAACCTTCATACAAGAGAATGCGATCCAGCCCCTGCGCCGTCTGGCCGATTTCCGAAAGTACGTGGTAGTAGTCATCATAATCAGGCGGGCCGGTCTTGGGAAAATCGGAAAAGAGCGACGGATTGGGCGTGAACCGGATTTGCCCGCCGTTCCGGCAAGCCACACCGTCGGGAACGTGCTCTGTGCGGCCGTCCAGAATCTGATGGACTAACGGAAGAAATGTCTGCTCGCCCTCTCCAATCACCACGTAATCGATAAAAGGAAATGCTCTCAGATGTTCAAGCCCCATTTCTCCATCGTAGTTCGCACCGCCGAACACAATCGCAACCTCTGGATAAAGATCCTTGATCAATGTGGCAAGCGTCAGGCTTGCCACATTCTGGTCGAACGTCGAGGTAAACCCGACGAGTTTGTACTGCCCCCAATCAATTGAACGCAGCGCCCAGGTGAGAAATTGAGGGGCGATACGGGTGGCCATTTCCTCAAAATACCCGATGGGCTTGCCACACTCTTGCGCCGTCTGCTCGAAGACAGGCTTGAAGATTTGTGGGTACTCTGCTCGTTTTGGATTCTCCTTAAACAACAAGTAAGAGAACAACCACTCGCCGAAGAGCGCCCGTTTCTCGCAAATCGACTCATGGAGCTCGACACCGATCAGGTGGGCAAACCGGACGTTCAGATGATGGCAATCGACGAGAATACCGTTGGATTTCAGCAGCGAGGAGAGTGTACCGAGTTGGATCGATGGATACTTGGCATAGCTGAACGGCATGTTGACGAGTGCCACCTGCGCCTGGTCACTCATCTGCTGCCTCTTGAATTCATGGCAGGAAGTTGTGCCACCAGCTAGCCAGCTGCGGATCGGAATGGTTCAAATTCGCGGTCAGCCTTAGCAGCCAGATAAAAGTCGCTTTCGGTCAAACCATTGATCTTGTGGGTCCAGATCTCAACCTTACACTTCCCCCAGGCCAAATACAGATCAGGATGATGGCCTTCGGCTTCGGCAACCGCACTCACCTTATTCACAAACGCCAACGCTTGCGCAAAATCTGGAAAGGTAAAAAGTCGTTCGAGATGCCCCTGCCCGTTCAGCGACCACCCTCTCCCTAGTTCCTTGAGCAATGCCTGCGCCCGATCATTGGGTACCGGTGGCACGCCTCCGCGACAGGGAATACATTTATTGTCAGCAAGACTCATTCGGTCCTCCTTACAAGAAAAACGATAGAACATTGTACGGGGACATGCAGAGGAAGGGCAAGGCGGACCAGACTGCACCCATAATAGAGCGATCTGGAGACACGTTCCTGGCAATGTCTTCGACAGGCACGCCTTGAATCAATCAAAGGGCCTGTCCTGAGCTCGTCCAAGGGCTCAGGGCGAACGGATTCAATAACTCTTGGGACCCACAACCTTACTGCCGCTCCAGCGCAAAGGATCCGGAGTTGCCATTGTTGCAGGTTAGATAGCCCTGGATCGTTTTGCCGCCGCCGCCGACTTCCGAAGAAAAATCGCAATACACACCCTGGAAGACCTGCGATGCCGCCCGACCCTCGAAGATGTTGCCATGCACACGGCCTTGCATTGGTCCGAAATCACCCAGATTGTTGGCATAGGAACCGGTGACCTGGTCACCTTTTTGCTGATAGGTGGCCTGTAGGGCGACCATGCCTCCCAGCATACTCAACCCAACACCCTGATACTTACCGGACACCAGATTTCGTCCCAGCGGCTGAACCGCGACCGGTTCCGGTTCTTCTCCAGTGGTTCCGATCGGCGGTTGGCTTGCTTCTTCTGGGAGTCGCACACCCCATCCGTCCAAGGCAAAGCGCGCCACTATGGCGGGCACGGCGGTGTTAAATTTGGCACCCACCTCTGTCACAATGCCCACCACTTTGCCCTGAAGCAAGACCGGCCCGCCAGAATTGCCTTCATCGGCTGTGCCGGAAAATGAAAGAGCAGTACCTCTTCGACCGGAAAGGGTTCCCGTCGTTACCGTCCACATCGACCCTTCCGTCCGTGGAAAGCCGATCAAGGTGATGGGCTCGCCGCCGCTGACGGCTGCCTTCTGGTCAAGGTTCAAGGCCACAAGATCGGAGGGAATCTTGCCTTCGACCAACAGTGCCGCCAGCCCAGCTGGGTTCCCTCCTTCCAACCCCAGCACGCGAGCGCGGAAGGGGCGGTAGGGGGCAGAATAGAAAAAGACGTTCGGACGCTGGTCACCCTCAATCACGTGCGACGCCGTAACGATATAAACTTGGTCTTCATCCACCTTCACGACGACGCCGGAACCGACTCGATTCTTGCCTTCCACCTGCGTGGTGATTCTCACAACACCTTTTTTGACCTGCGCGATGTCATTGGCCCAGATCGTAGAGGGAGCGACCACGACCAACAGAAGTAGGATCGACCAGCCCCAATCAACGCATTGGGAAACTGCTTCGAACTTTGACGCGATGAGCTTCGGCATAAGAACCTCAAGATCCGGAGACAAAGGCACAGAGTCAAAACGTAAAGACTATTTTGCGTCCTGGGCACAGCGGAAGCCGATATCGGCGTACCGAGGCGCGGGCCAGTTCCTGTCCCGAGTTGCGGATCGAATGGTGCCCGGTCCATCGTTCCAGGAGCCACCGCGAAGCACGCGATATTGGCCACTGGAGGGTCCTTTCGGATTGCGTGCCGGACTCGATTCATAGTAGTCGGCACCATACCAATCCGCCATCCACTCCCAGGCGTTACCAGCCATATAGTGTAGTCCATACGGACTATTGCCCGCTTCGTAACTATCAACCGGTGCGAGACGTTTGTCATAGACGTTGGTCGTGAACACTTTCCCGAAGTTTGCAAGCCTCGCTGTCGGTTGTTCATTCCCCCATGGGTACGTTCGCCCATCCATTCCGCGAGCAGCTTTCTCCCACTCCGCCTCCGTGGGTAATCGCTTCCCAGCCCACTCGCAATAGGCCTTTGCATCATGCCAATCGACCCCCACGACGGGAAGGTTCTTATACTTGCTGCTGTCCACCTGATCCCAATAGACAGGTTTCGGCCTATTCTTCGCCCGCACGAATTCGGTATATCTCGCGACCGTCACTTCGAACTTGTCCATGTAAAACCCGTCCAGCGTAACTTGATGACGTGGGTGTTCGTCACCTTCGCTGTCTGGCGAGCCCATCATGAACTGACCAGCTGGAATCGAGACCATCGGCACTCCGTCCTTGCCAGTGATTTCACTCACGATCGAAGACGTATTTTCTTGCGCTCGCGGGCTTGGAACCGTACCCGCAGGACTATTTGATGACAATGCTGCCTCCTTCAGAAGCCCATGTCCTTTGAGATACTCTTGGATACTCCCGCTGGCGACACCACGACCGTACTTCCTAACCTCGCCAACAAGTCCCACCACATCGCCGCTGTCTAGAATAGGCGCTCCGGAAGTGCCATCATCTATGGTGGCATCAATTACTAAATACCGCTCTTGTCGCTTTACCACTGTTCCCCTCAGTATCGTCCAGTCTCCCGCACTCCGTGGATGTCCCACTACTAATATCGGATCGGTGTCTACCAAATGAGAAGCGTTGATTAGAGGCAGCACGGTCAGCCCAGGAGGGATAACGTCTTTTCCTCGGATGATTAACAATGCCAGGCCCGTCATATCTTCTCTTCACCACTTTCGGAATGTTTCACCGTGGCCTGTACTTGCACATCTTGTCGTGTGAAGAATTGCACCCTCGGATGCGCATCTCCACTCACGACATGAGCCGCCGTCACAATGTAGACCACGTCCGGCTCTAGCTGTACGATGAATCCTGTCCCCACTTTTGGATTCTCACCAGGTGACGTAGCTGTGATCCGCACGACACCCTTCTTAAGGTATTCGGTATCCAATACACCTACCGCTGCATGAACATCCCATGCCATCAGCCACATCGCTATCGACAGTGGCGAGATTCTGACTATCACCACTTGAACTCCTTCCATAACCGATAGGCCCCAAGACTGGTTGTGAAGACCGTGACGATGATCGTCACAACCATTGCGAGCCGCGCATTATGCCACAAGGCGTCCAAAGCGGTCAGACGATACTGAATCGGAATCTGTCCGGTTTTCGTCCGGATTTGCTTCGCCATGCCGTTACCAACCAGGTGGAGACCACCGGCCTGTGCCGCCAGACTGATCTCTTTGATCGTGAACCGATCGAGCTGTTCCAACCCAATGGCATCGTCCTTGTGTACAGGCACAGTCCCTA
Source organism: uncultured Nitrospira sp. (assembly GCA_964579525.1). Lineage (GTDB taxonomy): Bacteria > Nitrospirota > Nitrospiria > Nitrospirales > Nitrospiraceae > Nitrospira_D. The sequence goes on from CAZOHW010000059.1 coordinate 11,472, forward strand.
GGTGCGGATAATCTGGAAAGCTGATGGTCCCCTGTTCGGTGAGCGCGCTCACTCGCTCGCCTGATGCCTTTTGTTTGGTAAAGTCCAAGGTGCTCACAGAAAGGCCGCTGAAGAACGACATGGCCGACTGACTCGATGGAACGGTCGGCGAGAGGGTCAGCCCCGCGGGCAGGGGGGTGACGTTGATCACAGAGGCCTGTTCCGGCAGCTTGATGCGATAGGTCAGCTCGTCTTGTTCTCGAAAGGGCATCGCGATATCGCGCAGCTCCGCCTGGTCTGCGATTAATTTGAAGCGCATGTGGACGGAGAACGTGACGGGGTCTTGTCCGGTTAGGTGAAGTGTGAAGCCCTCTTTCTTTCCGCCACGGGTCTCCCGCGCTTGCACGATCACTGTGGTTCCTTGCGCCATCGCGATAGAATCGAGATGGATCGTTTCCGGTCCATCAGCGGTCTGTGCCTCCACCGTCACTCTTGGGTGCCGCGTCTGATCCTTGGCCGTCAACGTCACCTTGGCATCGGTCACCTTCAAACGCTTCCAGGCGGATGGAAGAAAATCATCCTTGTCGACCTGATACTGCGCTGGATCGGCCACCTCGATCATGATGGGCTCAAAGGCCAGCGCGGCAAACCTCTCGATGGCAAGGGACTGCATATCGAACCCGTCCAAAATCACCTTGCCTTGGGAAGTCTCTCCGACTTCGAACTCCATCCGCTCCGTGGTCAGTTCCACCTGGACTCGCGCCGGGATCGACCAGAGCATGAGGCCGAGTGTAACGAGAGCCGCCAGGGCAGCCGGGGTGCTGACAAGCCAGAGAGGAGGAACCCGTTTCCACCAGGGCATCGGGCCGAAGTCCACTCGCTTCGGTGGATTCTTGACGAGTCGCTCGATGTCCTTAAGCAGCTGGGAAAACCCGGTATGCTCGACGCCCGGGTCCCAATCCACCAGAGACTGATAAGTTCGCTGAGCAAAGCCCAGGGGGATATCACAGTCGTTGATCTTGATCGGAAGATACTTGTCTTGCTTCTTGGCCTCGGAAGCTTCTGCTTGAACCCATTCTGACTCAACGGATTGTTGGGACCAGACGATAATCACACACTTCGCCGCGCCAAGCTGCTGCCGGATTACCTGGTTAAACGATCCACCTGTGGGGATCTCGCGATCCCACCAAACCGACCAGCCGTATGCTTCTAGCATCTTGGCGAATGGTTCGACCCAGGGGCGATCGTCGCTCGAATAGCTGATGAAGATGTCGCTCATGCTCGAAAATCAGGCTCAATTGCCTGCTACCGAGCTGCAGGCCTGTGAAAAAACCGCACAGTCTGCCGCAAGGGCTGGTTGGTATCGAGGAAATACCCGCTACAGATCAGGGCATACTGGCCTTCCAGTGCACTTTTCGCGTCCCACCGCACGGTGAACGGCCTGCCACCGGGCAGTCTGCGGAAGACTTGTGTCATGAGCTCAGTCGGCTCTTTGCCTCGTAAGACCTTACAAGACAATCGTGCATCACCGTTGGCCTTCATGGTGAACAGATAGCCGCTGATCTTCTCGGGAGGGTGTGCATGATAGAGAATAGCCGGCGCGATCTCTTCATTCTCTGCCGGCATTTCCCTGCCAAGCCGAATCAATACACCCAAGTTATAGGGGTTGAATTTCTCATCCAATGGTCGCAGCACGGTGCTTGTCGGCCAGGTGTATTCATTCATTGACTTGACTTGCCAGCCCTTCGCAGGCTTCACCTTGTCGAGCCAATAGTACAGCCGGTAATCCTGCTCGCGAACGGTGAGCTGAACGGGAACTTGGCTTTGGAGGTAGAACACAACCCGGAGTTGATCCGGTAGTTGCGTGGCTGGCTCCTGATAGTCAGCGAGAACGGAAATGACTTCGATGTCGTAGCCGGAGACCGGCTTCGGTTTAATCCCTTCGAAACGGTCGCCACGATTTTGGTAATCGAGATTTGCATCGGCCCACAGCGAAAGAGGCGCCATCAGTACTCCCAAGGCCAGCCATATTGCACAAAACGTGAGCGCCATGATGAAGTCCGTGAGATACCACCCAATCAACGAGACGCCTAAATGCGGCGGCAGTATAGCCCAGAGGATTACGTGAATCTAGCTATGGATCAGAAAAGAATGAACCAGAATGCACTGGTAGGAGCAGCTACTCAACTTCGTCAGGAACACCACCGGACTTCGCCAAATCGAACAGGTTGACCTTGTCAGGATTGAACTTGGCGGCGGCCTGGGTCATGCGATCCAGGGCCTCATCAAACGGCAACGGTGGCGAGTCTTTAGGGCGAAAGCGAATCGGATTCACACGAGCCACGACGAAGCTCTTAAGATAGGGACTGGTCAACCCCTTAGCCTTGAGCGCGTCAACTTGTTTGACGATGAGATCATCTAGCTCCAGAAGGCTCTTGGCACGTTGCTGACGGACACTCAAAGAAGTCTGAAGCGGTTTTTGGAGAAATTCGTCCACTCGCTTCAGGACTGGATGGTAGGCCCCGCCACTGAACCGAGGCCGTTCTTCATAACAGAGCCCCAACGTGATCAGCGCCGGCTCCTCAAACTCCAAGGCATAGCGTTCTTCTGTCGCCTGATCAAGCTGCGCCAGCTCTCGATACATGCGGATCACTTCCAATGCCTTCTCACGAAGGTTATGGGCCTTTTCGGTATTCAGCGCGAGAATGTGATAGGCAGCTGACGACTCTGGAACTACGATCGCGATGATGCTGTTCGCCCCCAACGTCCTCATAGCCGACAGGCGATGATGACCGTTCGGTGTCCAATACTTCGCCGCATGGTCGGGCTTCGCGATGCGCACGGCAATGATGGGATCCAGAAAGCGTCCGATTTTCCCAATCACCCCCTCCAACTTTCGAACGTGCGTGTCGGAGAGATTACGCTGGTAGGGAGTCGGCTCGACTAACTCAATCGGCAGGGCCGCCGACACCAGCCAATGTCCGCCATACGGCTCGCGGTAGAGTGAGAGGACTTTCCCTCCATCCGTTTCAATTGCCTGGTGCAGTTCTGCAACTGCATTGGGTGGTGCAGCAGCTTGCAACTCTCCCGCGGCAAGGCCTGTTGATGATCCAGCCGGTTTGCGACGGCGTTTGGCCCCCTTCGAGGGTGAGCCTATTTTTGATTTCTTCTCAACACGGCCTGCAAGGTAGGACACGCCACTAGCAACAAAAAAGA
>CAZOHW010000060.1:0-14636 GCA_964579525.1 uncultured Nitrospira sp.
CCCCTCCTGCCACCTTCTGGCTCGGCTCCGGGCCCTCTTCCAGATAGCTCATCCGTAGCCGCCCCAAGGCGTCCTTGGGCACCTCTCGCCGTTTCGTGTCGACATCGAGACCAAATACCTTGGCCGCATTGAGTCCAAAGATCTGTTCCTTCACCTGCCTCGTCAGCGGTTGATAGTGATGCTGATCGAGCAATGCCTCAGGGATTTGGAATCGCCGAAACGCCTCGATTTGCCATTGCGGTGTACCATACCAGATTGAATCGGTGCCCCAGAGCACATGATCGGCACCGAAGGCCTGCACGATCTGCCCCAGGAGATGCGCACAGATCGAAGGATGCGTCGTCACCAGCTGTGCAAAGGTCGACCCCAATTCCATATAGATATTGGAGAGGCCCGGCTCTTGGTGTTTCATGCGGCAAAATTCCGTCGTCCAAGGAATCTCGCCAGTCTTGGCAAAGATCTCCTCAACCGAAGCTGTACTCCTGAACCCAGCGTGATACACCAAAAAGGTGAAATCCGGAAAGTCTTTTGCCGCCTTGATCAGATCTCTTGGATGGTTGTAATCCGGCACAGGGCCGAGGGGCAGCCCCTTGTGGACACAGATTCGCTTCACGTTGAGTGTTCTGGCCTGTTCCAACATCGGATAAGCGATCCGCTCATCATCCATCCGCCAGCCTCGGTCGAATCCCCTCGGGCAAGCACCGGTATAGCATTTCCAGGCGTCGACTTTGAGCGTTTCGGCCTGCATGGCCATGAACTCCAAATCCGCCGCTCCCAGTTGGGGTGTTGCCAGCCCATGCGCCAGCATCCGCTGTGAGCCTGCCAACCGATTGATCTCATCCCGGATATGGGCCATCTCTTTTGGTGGAACGACCGCTTCCTGCGGATAGGGCCCAGGCGGCGTGCTGATCAATCCGACGGTCGTTTCACTATCAAGGAACACTTCTTTCACAAAATTCTTCCATGACAGATCATCGATCGTGCCTCGATCCCCAGCCAGTCTTGGGTTCAACCCCGCCTCGCGGATTGATCGTCTGAGAGACAGCAGAGCTTGTTTCGACACGGCTCCCTTGCGATTCCGTTCGGCATCGGACGGATCGTACCCGGAACTCACATAATGGGTCTGGACATCGAAGATAAAATATGGTGCTCCTTGTTGTTCGGCAAACGCCTCGGTCTCGAACAACTCAACTCCACCGATATCAAAAAACCGGCCGAAAACCGCATTCATCGCCAACAGCGCGGCAGCCATCCCCCCGGTGGTTCGCAACAATTCCCGCCGTGTGATGCCCCGCTCAGTTGCTGCCCGTTCGACCAACGCACTTGTCATCTGCTCAACACAAGCCTGCGCTGCCGTCTGCGGCATCGGAGGAAATTCCTCATTGGAGACAATCTGCATCGGCACAGGAGAAGACAGTTTTTGGCCTTTTCTCATAGAAGGGAGTTGTGACGATCCATGCGGAAACAGCTTCATGGCCAGCCTGGACGGTGTGGGCTGATTGTGTGGAATACTGTGAGCACTGTCAAGCGATGAACCAGATGAACTAAACAGACCAGCTTCAGTGGACAATGGTGAGAGGTGAGGTGTTCAAAGTACTCGGACTAAATAAACGAGACAGACCAGATGAACCAGACATCCCTCCATTGAGTACTGTCATGAATACTGCGGGCTAGCTTACAAGAAGATGGTCAGGGTTTGGAGGATTCAGCGGGAGATTGTGACGAAGGACGTGACGGTTGGGCTTGAAGCATCGGAATCGTCACCACGACGTCAAACCGGGGGTCTGCATCCTGATCTTTTCCGTCATGTCCGACACTATAGAGCGCACCTTTTTCCTTATTCATCAACATCGGCAGCCCGGTATAGGGGTCATAGAATTTCTGCCCGGCCTTGGCAAGACGTGTCGGCACATCGCCGTCTGTCGGCCCGCGTCTCAACCATGCTTGTAAACTGGCCAGCCTGAGGCGAGCCTCTGTATCCATTACCTGCCCATGGTACACATCCCACGGCGGGAGGGGCTCCAGACCGACGAGATTTTCAATAGGATTGGCCAGATAGTCCGTCATGGTCGAGGCAGGAGAGCGAATGTAGTCCTTCCATTTCGGCAACGCGCTATGATGTCCTTCACCGACTGCCTTGTACGACGCCTCATAATATTCTGCATAGTCGTTGAGACGGCGTTGTTTCGGCAATGAGAGCATCGAGGCGATGACGGCATACACGGATTGATCGTCAGCTTTCGCAGCTTTGACTTGAGCCTCGTAGGTCTTCGATGCCGAGACCAATTCACTTTGCATAGGCCAACGCATCGAGAGTTCCGCTTGATCGAGTGGGTGAAGCAGCTTGGTAATACGCCCCAGGTACTTGCCGTCAAAGTCAGATCGTATAAGCAATCCCGACGCCACGGCGATGTCGTCATTCATCGCCTGGAGTGCCAGGGTTTTGACAGAGAGGGTCTTGGCCTGGCTTAATGCAATGCGCCAGGCTTCCATGTCGGTTTCAAGCCGCTCAACGCCGACCTCCATGGCTTGAAGAAACCCATCAGCCAGATACAGTTCATGGGCAAAGATGATGGACGCGCAGGGGAGACCAGCGGTTTGACCATAGCCCCAATCTTCAAACGGAAGGGTGTGCCACTGACCGTATCGAGACAGTGCTGAAGCCTGTTGACTGACCCACCCCTGAACCGTATCCGAATGAGACCTAAATTGACCGACAGGATCCGCGCTCCGGAACCAGCCGCCCGAAACATTCGCCGAAGCATTGGGTTGTTTGCCGAACTGCCTCTGGGGATCTCCCAAACAGATCCGTTCCATTGCCATGTGTTCGGTACCACTGTTCCCCTCATACCCTGCTTGTATAGGATCAAGCTGTGCAGGCGCATCGAAGCCAACGAGCAGAAAATAGCCATTCTTCTTGATATCCGATAGGGTTCGCTGGGGAGTCGTAGTAAAACTTTGATAGGCTGGAGACGGTCCTTCCTCCATGATAACCCACATGAGGCCGACCGCCCCAATGCCTAACGCCACGACACTCGTGATAAGCAGGATGAGCCCCACACCAGTGGCGACGATGGCGCGCGTGGTGGAACAGCACGAGCCGATAAAATTCTGAATCGCCAGGTGAATCCCATGCCGTACTGAACGGATCTTGGGACGCGAAGGGAATTCCACCTCACGCTCTCTTGGCGCAATCTTCCCCATATCACGAGACGACACGAATCGCCTGTCATCAGCCGTCGTCACCATCGGTGGTGACGACGTCGACTGTTCCGACTCTGCTGCTGCCGGTGATGCCCCCAATGACGCTGGAATCTCTTCGACGAATCGAATCGATTCACTCTTTGCCCATACCTCTTGCTGAACGACCGGTTCAGGGCCATGGGGTTTGGACTCAGCCTCCGCCATGTCTTCTTGTCGCGGATCAGTTTGGTTTGGAACGGCCACGGCCATGTCAACGCTCGGGGATGCGATTGACGTTTCACGAGTCAGTGCTGAAATGGTTTCTCGCTCAATTGGTGAAGGAGCCACCGGCTCGGGAGTCTGCCACTTCGGGATATCGGTAAGGGATACAGGTAAGGGCGTAGCACGCTCCTCCATCATCACAGGCTGAGAAACGACAGTCTCTTCTTCCCCGTCTCCTATCCTTTCCTCCACCAGAGAGAGAGGAGCCTCCTTGGCGTCGTTCATCAGAACCGCTGCACGATTCGATTCATTCGTGCTGGGCTGTACCAGATCATGGGAGGACTGGGACTCGCTGATCGGCTCGGCCTCTATCTCTTGAGCACCCACAGGCTCTCGGGCATCAGATTCCTGCTCAACATCTTGCCCTTGTTCCAATGGCACACTGAGGCTCTGAGACGATTGCTCCACCTGAACAACCACATCAACCGAATCCCCTTGCTCTGTGTGAAACACTGCAGGCTCTATTCCTGTTGCTTCGTGTAATTGCAGTCGTTCTTCATCAGCACGTGATGCAGCGAGGGAAAACTCTGAGTGTAACTCCGGGCTAGGCGCTTGCGGCTCTGAGTGTTGAACTGGAACTGTGTTCATATCCAAGTCAGAGGGAGAGGGAGCAGCGGAAGATGATTTCCCTGTTAGGTATTCTCTTTCTTCAGAAGCAGGTGCAACAGCCGCCAGGGGAATAGATTGGTCTTGGTCTACCTCCACAGCCTCAGCTGAGCTAACGCTTGAAATTGATTGCTCCTCCGTCGTGGCCGTGCCTTCAATATGAGGTTCATCGACCTGCGCCGGTGGAATGGGAATCACCGATTCCTGGATGGAATCCCATGGCATCGGCTGAAGATGTGTCCCTGCAAGTGGCCCTCTTTCATCAGAAGGAGACACAGCCACCTTCTCGGTAGGAAATTGGTCAGGGTCTACCTGAACAACCTCCGCTAGGCCAACGGTTGAAATTGATTGCTCCTCCGTCGTGGCCGTGCCTTCAATATGAGGTTCATCGACCTGCGCCGGTGGAATGGGAATCACCGATTCCTGGATGGAATCCCATGGCATCGGTTGAATAGTAGAAGTGGACGGCGTTTCCCCTGCTAACGCAACGTTCTCCTCCCTTTCAGGAATTTCTACTGATTCGCTCTCAATTGGGGAGAAGGCCTGATGAGGATGTTCTGATAGGTGAGGCGCTTCACCCTTTGCCTGGGTCGTCTCCTGATCTGCTGAGTTTTGGCTCCCAAAATTCCATGCGCGATCGAAGAGCGACGCCCATGAGAATCCTGGCTCATTCCAAGGCTCTGTGACAGGCTGAGGAGCGACTTGTCCTGACACCTCCGCGACTGGAATGTCCCCCGGGCTTTCCACATGAGATGGTGCAGCAACATCTGGAGCAGCCTGTGCAGCTTCTGGAAGAGGAGCACTCTCGATCTGGCTTCGACCAACAATCGTAGGTTCTATTTCTAGAGTCGATGTTGTCAATTCCCTTGGCACAGCTGGATGATCGCTCTCCAGCTCTTGAACATCTGAGGACTCTGATGTGCAACCAATTCCCGTGTGTGTATCTTGTTGAACTGTATTCACTGGTCCGTGAGCGGTGGCTGGGAGATCTTCCACCCTCGTTGCATCTGGCTCCAACAGCTCTACTTGGACTTCCGCAGCGGAATCGGATGGTAGGATAACGGATTGCGTTTCATAAGGACTGACACCGATTAGAGGGTGATCTCCTTCTTTCGCCGAAGTATCTCCGAGTCCTTCATCAATGTGAGTCTGTTCCGGCAGGTGCGCCGGAGTAGTCTCAATAATGATGCTAGCTGGCTGCGCCTGGATCGATATATCAACGGGCTGTTCCCCATGACCACGCGATATCTCTTCTGGAGATGGGATACCATTGTCCTCGGATAGAAGAACCGGAATTGAACCATCTGGTGGGGGCATTGATTCCGGAGAGGAGTCCGATACGCCCTTGAGAGGGTCGATGTCCCATGGCATCGCACCATCGACAGGCTCAGGAATCGTTTGATGATCTATCGGGGCGACGAGTGATTCTGGAGCCGTCTCGAGCTGGTTGGGCTCCTGCCTGAGGAATGCTCCGGTTTGTGCGTCAAAGAACGAGGCCAGGCGGAACGCCACAGGACTCGCTGGCGCAAGATCTCGTATTCGCTGATAGAGCTGAGACAGAAGCTGAGGATGGTCAGGGTCCGGGTCTTCGATCAGAATGTCGATGGCTTTGCCATATTCGGCTACGGCTTCAAGCACATCCCCCTTTTCTTGATACACCAATCCAAGCTTTTCCAGAAAGGGGACACATCGTGGTCCCGCAGCCAAATACTCACGGAGCAGAGATTCAGCCAACCAATAGTCCTGACGCTGAAACGCTTCGTTGATCAGCGAGTCAAAGGCTTGTCTGGCCGGGATGAGGCTTCCGAGGCGAAGATGCAATGTCGCGAAAAGCCGTCGCGCTTCCATATTCTGTGAATCGAGCGCGAGCAATTCTTTGAGCGCAGTGGAGGATCGACCATACTTTCCGGCATTCATCTGGGTGATGGCTTCTTCAAGAAGAGCGGTCTTCCTGCTATAGCCGACGACACCCCGCTTGTGACCACGGATGGTCCCTTTGCTGTCTGGTTTAAGAGATGTTCGTTTATCTCCCCGCACAAGTTAACCTTATCAAATCCTTACCTATGGCTGAGTGCCTCCCCATCCTCGGTTTCGCCAGATCATCATGATCGATCGTGACGACGGTAGGGCAATCTAGGACGAAGCTGCAAGCTCAATGCCTTACCTTCTTCACGAACACAGAGAAAAAGCATTGCGAATGAATGGCTTAGCCTCTCCGCCTTGCTTACGGGTAATGGGCTATTCATTTTTGAACGTCCCGCTAGGTTCCAATTAGGTTAATTAATGACCAGAGGCTTGTCTGGGGCACTCTTGCCCCTGCACGAAAGGATCAATCACCTCTCACGCCAAGCGGTCATCGTGGCCCGGGCACTAACATTCAAACATCAGCTGCAATAAGGTCGCTGGCGACCTCATAGGCACGGAAAGCAAGAGCCGAGATGGAACATCCTACCTGGAGATGTCTGTGCAAGGAGAGAAGTCAACCTGATCGTCTGAAGTCAATCGCGTGCCCATGTCAAACACATACCCCGGCTGAAGGGATCCCGCCTGATTCTGGCCATCTCTCACCAACACCTTCCCGCAACGCAGACAGTGTTGAATCCCCTCCCATGATATCTCTCCCGCAAGATGCTGAATCGGCTTCGCCCACGGTTCTCTTCCCTCCGGCATCAACACGTAACGGACCTCTGCCATGAGGCGTTTCATGTGGTCGACGGACTGGAATTCGGCAGCATCCAGCACGAGTACCAGAAGCCCCAGCGCCCTCACAGGGTCTCCATGGGCCTCGACGAGGAGGCGTTGCGCGAATGTTTCGACTTTTTCTTGGATGATCCTTGGATCCATGCCCTTCCAAACGCCTCAGCAATGTATCCTTTATCGGCTGTTTGTGTGAAAGACCTTATCGGCCTATATCTGAAACGAAGGGGTCTCCCAAGCGCCTGATTTATAGAGGTCATCTGCGTGGGTCGCCGATCAGTAGGGCCATTGAGTTACTCGTGCTAGAGCCGAAAAGCAGGGCCATAATCCTATTGACCGACCATTGTGTATAGCCGAAACTGTACAACCCAGTAGGCAGTGGGTCTACCGGGTCACTTATCTTGTTAGTGCATGCGCGCTCGTTACCGACTCCTATGGCGCCCCTGGATCATTCTGATTTCATCGTTCCTTGCACCCCATGGCCTCAATGCATCGGCGCCAAGAATAGGCCCTGATAGCCATGGCCGTTCAAGGGACTGAGTACGAAATGCTGAGTGGCTGGTTGAGTTGCTATGGAGGACGTGATGGAGCCCCCTGAGAGACACACAGGGCAAGATGTCGCTCCTGTGACCTGCACAGTCGAGGAACTGAGCCATCGGCTCGCTGATCTTGCTAAAGCATTACGAACCTCGGGAGCGCTTCCTCCGGATACCCTGGTCGATGAGATCGCCACCTCCTGCCGAAGCGTTAAAGAACTCCGTGACAAGGCTCTTGAGATCGTCGACGTCCTTGCCGGCTCGATTCCCGCTGTGCCGACCGCAGCCGGCTCGATGAAAGAGTTGGAAGCCTTGATACAATTCGCGACCGAAGTCCAGCGCAAGAAGGTGCACGAGGAAAAATCCCGCTTGCGTGCCCTGACGATTCTGGACCGAGTCCTCTCACTCATCCATCGTGATCGACCAGAGTTTCTCCCTCTCCATGAGATCCAAGTTCAAGCGAAAGGCCTCCAAGATACTCTGAGAGTCTATGGGGGACAGGACCTTCACCCAGAAGCCGGTTTGTTGGCCCAGGGACGACATCCGCTGGCAGAATTTCTCACGCTTGTCGAGGGGTATGACGATCTTGAGGACGATCTGTGGCTGCTGCTGACCCATGCGGTTGAAGAACACTTTGGGAAATCTCTCGCCATGAGCGCGGCGCGAGGTAGACTCTGCCCAGCGGCCACACGCTTCCCCATCGATAATCCATCAGGAGATCTTCGAGACGGTATCAAATAGCCTGGATGCGACCAGCCACCATTGCCTTTCCTCATTCCCTCTGTGTTGTGTCCTCTAAGATGCCTATGATACGGTCGAGCCTGCAATTTATCAGTCGACCACAGCAAAGGCTAATCGTTGATCGTGCGGGATAATGCTTTTCGTAGACGCCTGATGGGAACCAACCGGGGATTTGGAGTTCTTTTTGATGTCGTACTCTTCTGGATAGTATTTCTTCCGTCGCCTCTGCTCGCTCAAAGTACCGGAGGTCAGCCTGCCAAGGTCGCTCTAGACTTCAATGAGGTTGAAATTCCCGTTTTTGTCCGTTTCATCAGCGAACTCACCGGGAAAAATTTTGTCCTGGATGAAACCATCAAAAAACAGGGAGGAAAGATCTCGGCATTTTCTCCGACGAAAGTTTCAACAGACCAGGCCTTTAGTATGTTTGTCGCCGCCTTGGAAGCCGCCCGCATGGCTGTGGTCCCCAAAGGAGGGAACCTCTATCAAATCGTCCCCATGGGAGATCTCCCGCCGGAGCGTGGAGTGTTCGTCTATAAACTCAAGCACGGCAATGCCACCGACATGGCTGCGGTGCTCACGAATTTGGTAGCGCGGTCACAAACCGTGGCGCAGATCACCCCTGGGACGCGACCACCGCTCAGGCCACTGACCGAATTCGAGGCTCCCGTCCAGGTCTTTGCCGATAAGGCCACCAACTCGATTATTGTCAGTTCTACGAAGGCGGCATGGAATCATATTCAATCAGTGATTCGGGACCTCGATACGAAGCGCAAGCAGGTATTCGTGGAAGCAGTCATCCTAGAAGTCCAAGTCGATCGACTCAGACAGATCGGGACCGACCCAACCCAGGTACTGGGTGCGGGAAAATCCGGATTTTTACAAGGGATCGGCGGATTCAACAGGGCGCCGGAGGACTTGGCCACCGTTGCCCAGGCGATTACCGGCGCGGCAGCCGGAGGAGCGACCGGTGGGGCAGCACCGCTTTTGAATACGCTCAACATCCGCGCCTTCATGAACCTGCTACTGAATCTGACCGATACCAACGTATTGTCTACCCCGCAGGTCCTTGCGGCCGACAACCAGAAGGCGAAGATCGTCGTCGGTGAAAATCGTCCGTTCCCGACTGGACAGGCCCAAGGCATCACAGGTGGAACTCTCGTGACGATTGAACGGAAAGATGTCGGTGTGACGTTGGAGTTGACGCCCCAGGTGCTGGAAGACGACTTGATTCGCCTTGAAATCAAACAGGAGATTACGGCCATCGAGACGAATGTGGCTCAAACGATCGGCACGGGAACAACGAGCGTCCCAGTCGGTCCCACCACGACCAAACGATCCATGGAAACGACAACCATCGCTCAGGATCAGCAGACTCTCGTGGTAGGAGGATTGGTCCGTGACAATATTACGATCAATGAAAATAAGATTCCTTTGTTGGGAGACATTCCATGGATCGGCTATCTCTTTAAATCTCAGACTCGTCAGACAGAGAAACTCAATCTTCTCGTCTTTCTCACTCCTCACCTTGTACGAGACGATGTAGACATGGTCGAACTCAACGCGAGAAAAGCCAGAGACGTGAATGCTCTTCAGCGGGACAACCGCATCGAGGAACCGACTAGACTCAAACAAGATGTGCTGGAACGTCTCGAACGCCCTATAATCCTCCCATCCCAGTCGTCCGGTGAAAAGTCACTCAAACCATGACACCCTGCTTCCTCGTAATCCCACAGCCATTGGATCGTATTGGTGACAGACAGACCTACCGGCACCGATTGAGTTCAGCGACAAAATTTGTCACCCTGATCCCAACCAACTAATCAGCATTGGCCCCTCATCCGAGGAATAGCTGAAGGCAGCCCCTCTGGATAGACTCACCTCACTAGGGGAGGCCCATATGACTAACTCCACAGTCAACTGGCGGATTCATCCTCGGCTTTCCGTTGCTTATCCTGTCATTTTTGGAGGTGCCCCGTTTGTTGGAGAGGGGATGGTCTCTGACCTTTCGCTGACCGGCTGTTCAGTGAACTGTGATCGAACCGTCTTAATGGGCAGCTATATTAAGTTGAGCGTCTTTCTGCCGGACCCCACAGCATCCCTGTTTATCGAGCTTGGAAAGGTCAGATGGGTGAAGGAAAATACTTTTGGCGTAGAGTTTATCCGCTTGGCGACTCTCACCCGCCACAGGCTGGACCGCGTGATCTCTCAACTGCCCCTAGCAAGGTGTTAAAATTCATCGAGCAGCGTTCCCACCTTGCTGAAATGGCCTCCTTGCGAAGCCGGTCGCCTCACTCAGTGACACTGCTGATATGGCACGACTCTACGGCTTGACGTCAAAGTGCATCGAGATGCCCACATGCACCAGGATCGTGTTGATATTGGATGAATAGGGATCCACGATAGGCCCTGGACCGCCAAGCTGCTGATGAAAAAAATCGGACCGCCCGAACCGATCCGACGACAGCCCGTCGTGATGGGCATGGAGATACTTCGCCTCCGCAAACACGGCCACGTACTTGAAGAGATGCCCCTTGATGCCTCCCACTCCCTGAAATCCGATCGTCGTATTCCGTGAGTCGACGATGGCGTTGTTTAGAGTGACTCCCCCCGATGCACCTGGCTTCTGCGCGATCTGATGCGCTCCTACGCCGATCCCGACGTAGGGAAACCACCGCCCGTTGGGATAGTTCTCGGAAATCGCCAGCGGGTAGCGAATCAGGAAATTGGGGCCGACATAGATGCCTTGGCCCTCCGTCGTTTGGCCCTTAAACGATCCGTCTGGAAGATGGACCCCATTAAAATTGTCCCGACCCCAGGCCACGTCCGGATAAAACACATAGCCGGTGATTTCAAAACCAAGATCGAACCCCGCCAACTTGTTTCTGGTGGGAAACCACACCCCCGCGTTGCCCCCGATCGACTGCTTCATCTGGTAGTCCACATTCTGGATCACCGTAGGCTTTGTCCCGTTTAGAAACGTGGCGTCTTCACTGAGCGGCAGCGCCACGCCCGCCATGAAGGACAGATAGAGTTCGGGCGTCCCGGAGGACATGGTCGGTACTTCCGTATAGGACTCGGCGATCCGTTGGTACGGATACGGATCTTCCGCCCTAGTGAGATTGGAATAGCCCAAGACACAGAGCAGGCAAACGATCGCCGAAATTCTTGTTTTCATTCATCGTCCTCCCACGGTACACAACACATGTTCTTCGACGAAACTGGGTCGCGCAATCTGCTATCCGTCAGTCTCTCGTCGCCGACCAGTGAGGCGAGACCATTGCATCTTAGTGCGACTCGACTCCCCGTTCGGCTGTTGCGGTTCTTGGCATGAGCGTCCACCTCTCTCCGGCACGACCCTATGGCTTCCAATCAAAGTGCAGCGACAAGCCCGCATGCACAAAGATCGTTTCGATCGTGGAGGAATAGGGATTCGAAACAACCCCTGTTGGATTACCCGGCGGAATCAGGATCTCGCCTTGGCCGGAGTTCCCGAACCGATCCGTCGTCAACCCATTGTGATGGGACCAGAGATACTTCGCCTCCACAAACGCCGCCACGTACTTAATGAGATGCACCTTGATGCCTCCCACACCCTGAAATCCGACCGTCGTATTCCGTGATGCGGTGGTGGAGTTGAGAAGAAGTCCCCCCCGGAATCCACCAGGCCCCGTCGCCATCTGATGCGCTCCCACGCCGATCCCGACGTACGGAAACCACCGCCCGTTGGGATAGGCGTCGGAAATTGCCATCGGGTAGCGAAGGAGGAAATTGGGGCCGACGTAGACGCCTGAGATTTCCGTCGTGGTGCCGTTATTGGGGACATGGTTTTGGACACCAGGTGTTAGCGTTTGAGTGTCAGTCACTTGGAATTTCCCGGTGGGGTCATTGTTAAAAAAGTCCCGACAGCAGGCCACGTCCGGATACCACACATAGCCGGTGATTTCAAAGCCGAGGTCGAGCCCCGCCAACTTGTTTCTGGTGGGAAACCAGATTCCCGCGCTGCCCCCCCAGGAGTGTGTTTGCCGATAGTTGACATCCGTGATCACCGTCGGCACCCCCGGCGGCCCGTCCGTAAACGTGGCGTCCTCTCTGCGTGGGATCGCCACGCCCGCCATCATGTTCAGATAGAGCTCTGGCGTCCCGGAGGACATGCTCGGGAGACCGGATGAGAGGGCATAGGGATCGGCGACCCGTTGACTGTACGGATCTTCCGCTCGACTGAGATCTGAGCAGCCCAAGATACAGAGCAGGCAAACAATCGCCGAAATTCTTGTTTTCATTCATCGTCCTCCCACGGTACAGAACACATGCTCTTCGACGAATTTAGATCGCAATCTGCTACCCCTCAGTCTCTCGTCGATGGTCAGTGAGGCATGACGAGACGATTGCAGCTTGGTATGACTCGACTCGATCTCCGGTTCAGCTGTTGCGGTTATCGGCATGAGCGTCCATCCCATAGCTTCTATAGCTTGCCTACAGCTTGCCTACGGCTTGATGTCAAAGTGAATCGACAAGCCGGCATGAATCAAGATCGTATTGACCGAGGATGAATAGGTATTAAGAACGAGATCGTGCCCCGTCGGTATGAATACATTTGAATTGCCGGCACCGGACTGCCCGAACCGATCCGTCCCCAGCCCGTTGTGGTGGGCATAGACATACTTCGCCTCCACAAACGCCGCCACGTACTTGAAGAGATGCGCTTTGATTCCTCCTACGCCCATAAACCCGACCGTCGTATCTCGGTTGGTGGTCTGGGGGTTCGTATTCAAATTACCTCCAGGAACACAACACGAAGTACCCCCCCGGCCTCCACCGGGCCGAAACGACATCTGATGCATGCCCACCCCGATCCCGGCGTAGGGAAACCACCGCCCGTTCGGATAGGCCTCGGAAATCGCCAGTGGGTAGCGAATCAGGAAATTAGGGCCGATGTAGATGCCTTGCATCTCCGTCGTCGTACCGCTATTGGGACCATTAATACCCTTAGTCCCCGTAGGGTCATTGTTAAAAAAGTCCCGACAGCAGCCCACGTCCGGATACCAGAGAAAGCCGGTAAGTTCCATGCCGAGGTCGAATCCCGCCAATTTGTCCCTTGTTGGAAGCCAGACCCCCAAGTTGCCCCCGAGTGAGTAATTAATCCTATGGTGGACGTTCGGCACCACCGTGGGCGTGGTCCCGTCCGTAAACGTGGCGTCCTCACTGCGCGGAATTGCCACGCCCGTCATAAAGGAAAAAAAGAGCTCGGGCGTCCCGGAGGACATGGAGAAGGGATCAGGCGATGTGGCATAGGGATCGGCGACCCGTTGGCTGTACGGATCTTCCGCCCGACTGAGATCGAAGTAGCCCAAGACACAGAGCAGGCAAACGATCGCCGAAATTCTTGTTTTCATTCATCGTCCTCCCACGGTACACAACACATGTTCTTCGACGAATTTTGATCGCGGAATCTGAATATCCGCTAGTCTCTTTTCGCTGGTCAGTGAGGCGATACGAGACCATTGTGTCTTGGTGTCACTCGAATCGACCCCCGGTTCGGCCATTGCGGTTCTTGGCATGAGCGTCCACCTCCCCACCTCCAGAGCGACCAGGAGGGGATGCGTTTCTCGCACCATCTAGGTGGGCGGCGCCCACAGTAACAATCCCACGTTCAGTTTTGAAAATAGATAAAACGAATTGGAGCTATCGGTAAATCCAATACCCAATGGAACAGCGTTCGTTTGGTCTATCTCGTCTGTCTGGTTCATCTGGTTTTTGGTCTATCTGGTTTGTCTGGGTTGGAATCGTCACGTAACTGGACCACATTTCCCGAGAGCTGGACACTCACCGTTCAGGTGGTGGATCCTCCATCCAGTCTCGAAGCGTTAACCGAAAGGGTGGATTCTTGAAGCGAGGAAACGCCAATGAATAAAAGGACTGGTCATGGGTAATCAATGTGGCGTTGAGCGAGACAGCATGGGTCGCGATCATGAGATCGAGGGCTGCGATGCCGACGCCATGCTTGTGGCACCACGCGCGAATGACGCCATAGGTATCAGCGACGGCTGTGTCCCACGGCAGGATCTCCAATTGACTAAGCACGGCATGCACTCGTGCCGATAACCCCTTTGGGGCCCCCTTCAGTGCCAGACCATACATGAGTTCGCCACGCGTGACGGCAGAGAGGGCGATGGTATGAATGCTCGCGGAACGGATGAGAGCGTGGCGAACGTTTGGATAGTTTCCCTTCACGAGATAACTCGCCGTGTTGGTATCCAACAGCAGCGTACTCAAAAGAGCGCCTTCTCCTCTGCCGGTGTGGTGTCTCGGTGATCCAGGAAGTCTTCCGGAACTCCTTCTTCTGCGTTGAGCCTGTCGATCAATCGGAACACGCGATCCCAGGACTGTTTCTTGATAGGGGAAAGGATGATCTCGCCGGTCTCTGGGTCACGGCGGATATAGACTTCACGCCCTTGGACACGATACTCCATTGGCAGGCGCACGGCTTGACTGCGCCCGCTATAGAAGACTTTCGCTCTGGGACGCTTCTGGATCGTGGCCATGGCATAGCCTCCTCGTGATCGTGAGAAGATATATCATGCTATATACCAT
>CAZOHW010000061.1:0-14620 GCA_964579525.1 uncultured Nitrospira sp.
CTATCGCGTGGTGGGGGTGAAGAAGGGAGGCGAGGGCTTTGAAGGACTGGAAACTCAGCGCCCGCTTTCTACCGGCCTGTCGCCGATCCTCCTCGGGGATTTCGTGACTCTGGATCAAGGCACCGGCTGTGTGCATATTGCGCCAGGCCACGGCATGGAAGACTACATTCTCGTGCTCGAACACAACGCGAAGGCTTCACCTGGTGAAAAGCTCGAAATTCTGGCGCCGGTCGACAACAGCGGACGATTTACAGAGGTCGTCAAAGAATTCTCCGGGCAACATGTGTTCAAAGCGAATCCGAAGATTGTGGAGTATCTCCAGGCGAACGGACGTCTGCTTGGTCACGGCTCGTTGAACCATTCTTACCCCCATTGCTGGCGATGCAAAAGCCCCGTCATTTTTCGCGCAACGGAACAATGGTTTGTCTCCATGGAGACAAACCATCTGCGGACGGAAACGCTAGGAGAGATCGAACGGGTGCGGTGGATCCCCAGCTATGGCCGCGATCGGATTTTCGGCATGATCGAAAATCGGCCGGACTGGTGTCTCTCGCGCCAACGTGTGTGGGGGGTGCCGATTCCAGGGTTTACCTGTGAAGGTTGTCGACATGTTCTTGCGGATCCTGTCGTGATTGAACATATCGCGGCTTCGATGGAATCGAAAGGCGCAGATGTTTGGTTTGAGCGATCGGCTTCCGAGCTGTTACCGCCCGGGACGACCTGTCCAAAGTGTGAAGGAACCACGTTTGAAAAAGAGCGAGACATTCTTGATGTGTGGTTTGAGTCCGGGGTGAGCTATGCCGCAGTGGCCAAACCAAAGAAGTGGTGGCCGGTTGATCTCTATCTGGAGGGGTCCGACCAACACCGTGGGTGGTTCCACAGTGCTTTATTGGCGGGAGTGACGACGGATCATCGTGCGCCATATCATGCGGTGTTGACCCATGGCTTTGTGGTGGATGGACAGGGGAAGAAGATGTCCAAGTCGGCCGGCAATGTGGTTGCGCCGCAGGACGTCATCAAACAGTCCGGTGCCGAGATCCTGCGCCTTTGGGTCGCGGCTCAGGACTACCGAGAGGATCTGCGCATTTCGCAGGAGATCTTAAATCATCTGATCGAGGCCTATCGGAAGATCCGCAATACCTGTCGGTTCTTGTTGAGCAACCTGTACGATTTCGATCCCACTCAGCATCGGGTCCCGTATGAGCGATTGCCGGAGCTCGATCGATGGGCGCTGCTGCGTCTTGGAGAATTGACCACAAAGGTGCGGCAGGCCTATGAAGACTTTGAGTTTCACACGATCTTCCATGCCCTGAACAATTTTTGTTCCGTCGATCTCAGCGCCGTCTATCTCGACATCTTGAAAGACCGGCTATATACCTTTCGTACCGATTCACCGTTGCGCCGAGGGTCGCAGACCGTCCTTTATGACACCCTGATCGTGATGACGAAGCTGATGGCTCCAATCCTCAGTTTTACGGCAGATGAGATTTGGCGCATGCTGCCGGAAGCTGCGCGTAAGGGAACAGGCAGCGTGCAACTGTCATCCTTTCCTGAAGCGATCCTTGTATGGCAGGATGAGAAGTTGGGTCGGCGGTGGGAGACGCTGCTGACTTATCGAACTCGCGTGCAGGGAGTATTGGAAGAGCGTCGGCGAGAGAAGATGATCGGGTCTTCCCTTGAAGCCCATGTGCAGCTTGAAGCAAATTCTGAGACCTATCAGTTTTTAAGAGATTACGAGCGCGATCTCAGCGCAATCTTCATCGTGTCGCAGGTTTCGTTGATACGAACCGAGTCGGCTCACGTCGACCTCCAGATCACGGTCACGAAATCTCAAGCCGGCAAGTGTGAGCGGTGCTGGAATTATCGAGAAGCGGTAGGCAAGGACGCAGCCCATTCGACGCTGTGCGACCGGTGTGTGGAGGCAATTCATTGAGTGGATCGGTTCTTCGCAATCTAGCCTTGGCCTCGATCACGGGGAGCATTATTCTCCTGGATCAAGTGAGCAAGCTTCAAATCATGCAAACGATGCGGTTGCATGAATCGATTTCCGTCATTCCCAATCTGTTCAGCCTGACCTACATCCGGAACCCTGGTGCGGCATTCGGCCTGTTGGCAGGAAGCAGCAACGCCTTTCGGATGGTGTTTTTCGGGTTGACGTCGGTTTTTGCGCTGGGGCTGCTCGGGACGATTCTGCTACGGATGCCGGAAGAGGACTGGATGGGCCGTGTGAGTGTCTCGGGCATTCTTGGCGGGGCCATCGGCAATTTGATCGACCGGCTTCGTTATGGAGAAGTCATCGACTTTTTGGATGTCTATGTCGAGAATTATCACTGGCCGGCGTTCAATGTGGCAGATTCTGCGATTACCGTAGGCGTGATCTTCCTCATCATTCACTTTGCGTTTGAGAAACGCCCGGACCCCTCCGAGTCGGAAACCTCCTCGGCCCCGTAACCACGTGGAGAGTTGTTAGTATTTGAGTTTTTAGTTATGAATGCTGAGTTCCGACTCAAAATTCAACATTCACAACTCACAACTTGCCGAGCATTGTCTCAGCAGATTAGGCCGGCATCGGAACGATAAACCCGCCCTTCTCCTTCACCTGTCTCTGTTGGTCAGCGGAGAACATGACGAGCGGCTCACTATGACAGAATTGACATTCCCTCGTCGTCACGGTCGCGCTCGGTTCACCGATGCTGGTCAGGTATTCTTTCGCCAGCTTGAGGGCTGTTGCTTCGTCGGTCGTCATCACATCGAAGTGAATGCGCCCCTTTTTGCCGTTCACCCAGGTATCGTACACATGAATCGTATCTGAAGCCATGACCCCACTCCTTTTCAACGGACAACTAAGAGCACTAATGCTCCAAGGATAATACGATAGTAGGCGAACACTCGCAAGGTGTGTCGTTGCACATAGGTCAGAAAGGCCGCGATCACGCCCCAAGCAACGAGGAACGAGACGAACATTCCGATCCCGAGCGCGATAAAGTCCTGTTCGGTAAATGTCCCCCGCGCTTTCCAGGTTTCATACAATGTCGCCGCGATAATGGTAGGGAGTGCCAGGAAAAATGAATACTCCGTTGCCACCTTTCGGTCTAGGCCTGCAAGTAAGCCCCCAATAATCGTCGAGCCGGATCGCGACATGCCGGGGATCAGCGAGGCGCATTGTGCGACCCCGATCCAAAAAGCATGGGTTGTGGTGACCTGGTCGAGGCTCAGGGCACGGCTGGTTCGTGTAGTGGCCTCGACGATGAGGATCACGATGCCTCCGAGGATCGAGGTCGCCGCCACTGTTTCTGGCGTGAAGAGATGGGTTTTAATCCATCCATGTGCTGAGAGACCGAGCACGGCGGCCGGCAAAAAGGCGATGCCCAAGCCAAGCAAAAACCAGAGATTGGGATGATCGCGCATCGAAGCCTTGAGGCGGTAGGTCCATGTGGGTGATGATTGATTTTCAAAGTTAGCGCGCAGGGATTTCTGTTCTTCCCAAGCCCCGGACAACAATCGTCCGATTTTCTCCCGCTCAAACACAATTACGGCCAGTATCGCGCCGAGTTGGATGGCAATCTCGGCATTCGCCGCCACATCACCCGTGAAGCCGAGTGCATGACCGACCAAGATGAGATGGCCAGTGGATGAGACCGGTAAGAATTCGGTGAGTCCTTCGACGATTCCAAGGATAACGGCGAGCGTCGGCCCCCATTCGTTCATATACGCAGAGTCCCATGGTCTTCATGGTTGATACAAAGCTTGCTGCAATGTTGGGGGATCATCACAGAGCGGCGGAGATCCGTCAAGCCCCGCTGAGAATCTCATCGGAACTGGTGCGGCCATGGAGCGTTTCTGAGCGCGAGACGCATAGAGGATGAAGCCATTCGATGCGAATGTGGCATGACCCTCAAGGTGTCGCGACCAGGAACCAGTGTAAATCCCTGAGAGTAGGTGCTAGTTTCTCTGTCCATTCGGATTCAGTGGGAAGGCCGTTCGCACAAGTGTAAATCTATTGACAACGGCCAGACGTTGGCATACACACAATGCAGACATGGAACGGGTGGCCCCAGTCACGGTGAAGGCAGATATCACCGAGTAAGGCGGGCTCATTCACGTACGGCTCGACTGAGGGAGGATCGCATGAAACGCGAGTGGACTGTGATAGTGCTGGTCGGTGCAGTGCTGACGACTGGGTGCGTATCCAATAAGAAGTATCAGGAGGCCTTGGCTGAGGCGGACAGTGCCAAGATGGAGCTGGAGAAGAGTCGTCAACAGAAGGGGGCCATGGATCAACAGGTCCGAACGCTGAAGGAACTGAACGTCAAGTTCAGCAACGATGCGCAGGCGGCTCGCGATGAGCTCCAACGGATTGAGCATGGCCGTGACAAGGAACGGGACTCGCTTGATGGGCGAACGAAGGACCTAGAGGAAAAAATCAAGGCGTTGACGGCGCAGAATAAGAATGTTCGCCAAGAGTATCAAGAAGTCAAACATCATAACGACACCCTGAAATCACTGGTGGCTCGCTATCAAAAAGAGTTGAAGGATCGGTCTCATGCGGCGTCGGCCACCGTGGCCCCGACTGCGACCTTATCGCCGAGCCAGCTTTCGGCTGGGAGCGCTCCTGCTGCTCCAGCTGCTGCGTCTGCGGCGATGAACATCAATAAAGTTTCCGCCAACGACATGATTCTCTTTTTGGGGCTGAAGCAGGATGAAGCGGATCGGATCGTGAGCAACCGTCCGTATCGCGTGAAGGGTGAGTTAGTCGCGAAGAATGTTGTGCCGAAAGAAACCTTCGACCTGATTAAAGATCGCATTTCGGTCAGCCCATAAACCGACTGAACGATACTCTTGCCGACAGGGCCGTTCTCCATGAGGAGAACGGCCCTGTTGTTTTGTGCGGTAGACTTCCCAACTTCCTGTATTTTCACCTCGGTGCAATGGCCTAAGATCTGTCTTGCCGGAGTCTTGGACTTCACGTGTGCCGCGCCCTGACCCTGTTGTTCACGCTATTCCGTTGCCGTTCTCTATCTCTATAAGTGATCTGGATTGGACGACGGCTCCTCGGTGGTTGCATGGGAATCTGTATGGTTGGTCAGAAGGTCTCCGAGCGAACGAAACCCAAGATTGAGTCCTGTGCACACCTCAACTTGCCGATCGAAGCGATTCTTGGTGCGAATCATGTTCCATAACGTGCCGGGTCCGACCCGTCCCCAAGCGGCCATATGGAAGACGGACAGCGGATAATCGGTCCCAAAGAGGAGGCGGGATTGTAGTTTAGGGTAATGTCGCAGATGCAACAGCATCTTCATGCGATGAGGTTGCGTGAGCGCGGAAATGTCGGCATAGAAGTTGGGATATTCCCGACACAATTGCTGAAAGGTTGGAAGAAACTTTTCATACAGCACCATGCCGTAACTACAGGCGTGGGCGGCGATGACGGTGACGCCTTCGTCCAGTGCTAGACGCAACCGATCAGGATCTCCCAATGATTGGTCTTTGCCGATCAGGCTGAACTCGTAACCGACGTGGCTCAAAAACGGCAAGTGCCGTTGGGCCAGTGCACGGTAGAACGGTTTGTACTTTGGATCAGCTGGGTTGAACTGCTGGGCGTTTGGAAGGACTTTGATCAGGACGGCACCGGCGTCGGCACAACGATGGACTTCGTCGATGGCGTCTTCTCGTTGTGGGTTGATTGACGGACCAGCGAGGAACTGTTCGGGATAGGCATGGACGGTCTCGAACACATAGTCGTTGCTGACCAGAAAGTCGGTGTGTTGACGATTGAGCAGGCCGGTTTGATCGTAAAATCCGTCCATGCCGAGCAGGACGACCTTCGAGACATGCCGTGAATCGCGTAATTCCGAGAGCAGATGATCGAGATAGCGTTGATTGGCCTCTCGCGGATTTGTCGGGGAGAGATCGTGCTTCCAGAGGAGGAAGCGAAAGAGCGGGCTCCGAAGCAATTTCGGCGAGATGAAGCAGCCGTTGTCGCCATCCGGCAGGGCTGCCAGATGGACATGACAGTCGATGAGGGATTTTCCTGGCATCGCTCCTGGTGAGTCGTCTCGTTTTGAAAAGTTTTTCCTTGTAAGTGCTGAGTTCAAACTCACGATTCAACACGCGCAACTAAACACTCATCCGCATAAAACTACGCTCATCCCTCATGAGCCTGTAGCCGTTCCATCGCGATACGTTTTACCCCACGGAGATCGAGCTTGCCTGTACCGAGTACCGGTAATGCCGCCACTTTGACGAACTGATTCCGTGCCGGGATGAAGAGATTGGGAAGGTCCATGGCCGAGAGTTTTGCGAGAATGTCTGGAACGAGACGCTCATCGAGCGTATATAACACCGCTAGTCGCTCTCCCTTTTTTTCGTCTGGGAGGCCGGTGACGGCGAAGACTTGAGTGTCTGCTCCTGAAGCCTGTTGCAACGCTTCTTCGACCTTTCCGTGTGAAACCATCTCGCCACCGATCTTGGAGAAACGGGAGAGCCGATCGGTAATGGTCAAGAACCCATCTTCATCAAGTGAAGCGATGTCTCCGGTAATGTACCAGCCGTCGCGCATAACCTCGGTGGTGAGATCTTCTCGTCCAAGATATCCGTTCATCACATTCGGACCTTTCACCAGCAACATACCGGGCGTGTTGGCAGGGAGCGGCTGATAGCTATCTGGATCGACAATCTGCACCGACACGCCAGGGAGCGGTTGGCCGACGGTGCCTCGACGTGACGCAGGTTGGTAGTAGCCGGCCGCGCGAAAGTCGGGGCAATTGACGGCGATGACAGGTGCGCATTCCGTGACGCCGTAGCCCTCGATTGGGGCGATGCCGAATTTATCTTCGATGGCCTGCGCCAATCGATTGGAGAGTTTTTCCGCGCCGGTCAGGATCACGCGGACCGAGCCGAACTGCTCCGCCGTGCAGCGGCGAGAATAGAGTTGCATGAACGTCGGCGTGGTCACGAGAAACGTAATGCGATAGCGATGGACGAGTTCCCCGATCGCTGCCACGTCCAGCGGCGAGGGGTGAAAGATCATCGCCGCGTTGTTGAACATGACGAACCAGAACACCATATATCCGAAGGAGTGGAAAAAAGGCAGGATGCCGAGGACGCGTTCGTCTTGATAGAGATGGAGCACTTGAGTGGCTCCCTGGCTGTTGGCATCGACACTGAAATGTGAGAGCATCACGCCCTTCGGCTCTGCCGTACTGCCGCTGCTGAAGATAATCGTGGCCAGACTGTCCGGAGTGAGGGGGCTCATCTGCCCGCAGACTCGCTCAATGATGCGGCAAGGGGTGAAGAGGGCCAGCAATGCGGCCAGGATTTTCTGACCAGTCCTGATTGTCTTAGCCACGTCTTCGAGCCAGATTACCGAGGGCCCCTCAGGCAGTTCGAGTTTGGCTTTCTCAATGAACATGCGGCTTGTCACGATGGTGCGAAGGCCCGCGAGGGTGACGGCGGCCTCTAATCCGGACTTCCCGACCGTGTAATTCAAGTTGACGATGGTTTTCCCGCACAGAGGCGCAGCCACATTGACCAGCGCGCCGGCGACGGTCGGCGGCAGCAGGACGCCCACTCGTTGTTGACCATGCCAATATGGTCGGAGTGTCAGCGCGAGGACAATGCTCCCGATCAATGCTTGTAGAGAGGAGACGTGCGGGCGAGTTTGATCGGCCATGGCAAGGCGGAATGGATAGCGGCGCATCGATCGGATGAATTCGCCATGCAGTGGCTGGCGATGCGATTTCCGGAGTCGCCAGGCGGCTTCGCCGAGCTCGCGAATTTTCCCACGCAACTCATGGGCGGTCGCGCTGGGAGCTAAGGGTTCCCCAAATGACACGGTAACCGGATAGGGGAGCCGCTCAGGAAGTTTCCAAAGAAAACGTCCACGATTGAAACTAAAGATGCTGCCCCAGACACGATCCAAGTGAACAGGAATAACGGGAACTGCTCGTCCCTTGACGATTCGTTCGAACCCTCGCCTGAACGGCAAGAGCGTACCGGTGCGTGTAATCTGACCTTCAGGGAAGATACAGACCACTTCTCCTTTATCAATGGCAGTTCCGGCGTCTCGCAGCGCTCGGAGGATGACTCGCAAGCCTGCATGGGGAGAAATGGGGATCACGCCGAGTACCTTCATGAAGGGTTTGAAGATCGGCTGTTCGGCATACCGGGCGTCGACGACGAATCGCACAGGACGATCCAAACTGGCAATCAACAGAAACCCATCGATAAATGAGACGTGGTTCGGGACAAGCAATGCTCCACCGGTTGATGGCACATGTTGCTCGCCGATGATGCGGAGGCGGTAGATCGTATTGGTGAGGAGCACGAGGATTAATCGGAGGAAGGTATCGGGGAGGAGCCAGAGGGCATACAGTATGCCGGCCAAGGTCATCCCAGCAGTCGCCAGGAAGATACTGGTGGTGGAGAGTCCAATGTTGGCCAGCCAGCCGCCGGAGAGTGAGCCGAGCAAGATTCCGGTGAAGACGCAGGTATTGGATAAGGAAATGACCGCTCCTCGCCGGTCGGGTGGCGATTTCCATTGGAGGATAGCGTTCAGCGACACAAAGATGAAGGCGCTGCATATGCCAAGTCCCCCCAACAGGATAAATGTTCCGGAGAGGGGGGGAGCAAGGATGCCGAGGAGCAGCAGGGACAGAAACACACCGATGGCGCCCAAGGGGATCAGTCCATACTCCACGCGATTGCGAGAAATCCTTCCGACGAGGATCGCGCCGATTCCGATGCCGATCGATAAGAGTGTGAGCGGGAGCCCGGACATGGCGTCGGAGAGTTGAAGCACGGCTTTGGCGTAGACAATCACGTTTTGCATAAACAAACTGGCAATCGTCCAGAAGAAGATCTCCATGGGAATGGCCATCTGCAACAGACGCTCCGCGCGAATCGCAGCCCATGCACTGCGGACCGTCACTCCAACCCCCCCGGTGGCACGAGCCGGTAAAACGTGAGGAACGGTGAAGGCCGTGGTCAGGCCGACCACCGAGAGGCCAGTCAATGTGAGCGGTGCGAGCCAGCTGTGTTCTCCGGCCATCTGTAAAAGGAATCCTCCGGCGGCAGTCCCCGTCAGGATCGCGGCAAAGGTCCATAACTCTAAAAGACCATTGCCGGCGGCAAGGCGTTCATGTGGGATCAGTTCCGGAAGAATCCCGTATTTTGATGGGCTAAAGAGGGCACTGTGCACACCCATCCCACAGAGGACGATCAGTGGAAGTAGACCTCCGGCAGGATTCAGCCAGAGTGCAACGGTTCCAGCGGCCATCAGCAGTACTTCGATGACCTTGATCGTGATGATGACGGTCCGCTTGCTCACGCGATCGGCTAATGTGCCGCCGATCAGTGACAAGAGCACGAGCGGCAGGGTGAAGATCACGAAGGCCGTCGCCGTCTGGGTTTGAGAGATGGTTTCCAGCTCAGGCCCGGGAGCCAGGCCTGCCGTCGCTTGTCGAATGGCCAGCAAGGCCACCATCAGTTTCCAGGCGTTGTCGTTGAAGGCCCCGCAGAATTGCGCGATCAGGAGGCCGCGGAGGCGGTGGAACACGGGTTGAGTCTCTGAACCGGTGGATGTCGGCATGCGTGCTGGTCATTGTGCATGATTTTGATGGGCGGAGGAAATAGGCAAGCCTTCCAGCTCCATAATCTTCAACGCATTCGTGGTGGGGCATGGGCCTGATCTCAGTCGGTAGTCGAACGTCAGCGCGCCCGCTGAGACGGTTTCTTGGAAATGGGCGTTGGTCAGTGACGGAATTTCTTTTGCCAGATCGGTTAACTCTAGGTCGTGTGTGCTCACCAACCCAAGTCCATATCCGGTCGAGAGGGCCTTAATATAGGCTCGGCTGCCGATGAGCCGCTCGCGATTGTTGGTGCCCTTAAAAATTTCGTCGATCAGGAACAGCACGGGAGGCATGGTCGTTACTGTGGTCGCATCAAGGATCGTCTTGAGCCGTTTCACTTCAGCATAGAAAAATGACAGGCCGGCGTCGAGTGAGTCGTCGACGCGGATGCAGCAGGCAAGCCGGCTCCATGTCCATTCGAATGAGGCAGCACAAACCGGCCCACCGGCTTGCGCCAGGCAGAGATTGATGCCGATCGTCCTAAGGAATGTACTTTTCCCGGACATGTTGGAACCGGTGATCAGGTGGATGGAACCGAGTCCCTTCAGACGGGCGTCGTTTGACACACGCGTCTTGGCCGGCAGCAAGGGATGCCCCAGTCGGTCGGCATGGAGAATAGGAGGAGCGCCGTCCTGGTCATTGGCGGCGCTGAGCAGCGTGGGCCATGTGTAATTGGGGTGGAGAGAGGCGAAGGTCGCCAGTGCCGAGGTTGCTTCGACTTCTGCCAAACAATCCAACCATTGTGGGAGTCGATGAGCGATCGCGTGCTGAACCTGAGAGAGTCGTCGAGTAAACCAGAGGTCCCAGGGACAGAGTGCATTGATCGCAAGATGAACAAGCGGGTGGGCCTTGATGCTGATGGCATGCAGCGTCTGCGCGGCCTGTTTCAAGTGCAACATGGGGCTCGCCTCCCGCATCACATCCATGCACACGGATGCGAGGATGGTGTGTCGTCGTCGTGCATGGCGTTCCACATAACCGAGGACGGTGGCGAGCCGTTCGGTTTCATGATGGAGACCGACGGCATGTTCCATTAACTCTTCGCCTTGATCGGTCATGAAATAGATCAAGGCATAGATCGCAAAGGAAAACATCCAATAGCCGGGGAGCAAACCCAGCATCGAGGCTGTCGCGAGGCTGATGGTGGTGAGGGCGAGGAGGCTCTGAACGACAAGTATGATGTTCAGAGTCGGCCACCCGATTGTATGTTCAAGAACTGCGGCCAGTCGCTTGCCATTGATCTCTTGTTCGCCTGTGAGTGTGGCTTCGAGCGTCAATCGATCACGGAATAGGACTCGGGGCGTCAGTTCTTTGACCAACGACTGTCGTGTGTGCCACTGTGCAGGAGGAGTCGGTTGGCCGAGCAACCAGCCGTGTAATCGCTCTCGTCCATGGTCTGAGACGGTCGTATCGAGGAGATGTGTCAACGAATGGGCGCCAAAAAGATCCAGATCACTCGCATAGGGATGAAACTGCGGCGTGTCTCCGGGCCGAGGTGGAATTGCGGCCCAATCCAAGGCGATGCGGGCGAGGTGCACGTGCTTGATCTGCTTCCATTGCCGGAGTCGATGAATCTGACTCTCCACCTTGTTATGATAGGCCGCTACGGCGATAAAGATGGCGAGGAACAAGGCGAACGAGAGGTTTCCGCTGCGATACCAGTCGAGCTTATAGAGCGTGATGGTACAGACGAGGCCGATGAGGACAATCGCAAGCCGCCATCGGGTCAGCATGGCGCTGGCGTGTGTGCCGTGAGTGATCAAGCAATCGGCTCGCCGGATGGCCGTTTCAAGCTGAGCCGTGCGTGACTGTGTCATGACCAAGGACCATACTGGGAACGGAGGAGAACGTCAAATGCTGAGGGAGTACACCATGTGTCCACGACTCGAGTCGCTCCCCAGGGATCCGACATGTGAGCTGCACACGATGGATTACGATGGTGAATGATTGGGTTGAGATTTGTATTCACGACAATCTCGATGTCGGAGAATTGCTGAGTCGGCTGGACGATCCGTCCATCCAGGGGGCCTGGGAGGAGGAGGGGCTAGTCCATCTCTATTGGGCAGAAGACCAGTGGAACGATAAGCGACTGGTCTCGGTGCGGTCAGCCATTTCCAGCCTTGTACCATCTGGCGATGGGATTACTCTTTCGATAGTGCGTGTGCCGGCTCAAGATTGGAATGAGACATGGACCAGCTCTGTGAAACCGCTTCGCATCGGGCGTCTGGTCATTCGACCGAGCTGGGAATCAGTTCTCCTCGGTCCTCATGAAATCGAAATCGTCTTAGACCCCAAACAAGCATTCGGCACGGGTCATCATGCGACGACACACATGTTACTGGAGTGGTTGCAAGAGAACATTTGCGGAGGAGAACAGATTCTCGATGTTGGAACCGGAAGTGCCATTCTGGCAATGGCCGCGGTGAAATTGGGTGCACGATCCGCCATCGGTGTTGAAATCGATCCGGTTGCCGTGGATTGTGCGAGAGAATATGTGACGCAGAATGGATTGAGCGATCGGATCGAAATTGTATGTGACACATTGGCGGAGTTGCAACCGGAGCAGCTGACTGTGTTCGATGTGGTGCTGGCGAATCTTGATCGACAAACCATTCTCAGCGTTGCAGAAGAGTTGGCTCGCTATGCCAGCTCTGGAGCCCGCCTGATACTTTCAGGTTTGTTGGTCGAGCAGGAGGCTGAGGTCCTCGAGCGACTGTCTGACTTCGGTCTTGCCTGTATGGGGCGACGTGAAGCTGAAGGCTGGGTTGCGCTGACCATTCTGAAACCAGAATCCTGCGAGGAGGATACCTGACGATGTCGAACCGACCACCGTATCCTCATGTGCACCAGATTAATGTCTCGGATGGTGGTGTGCCAAAGCTTCCGATCCTGGAGGCCACGGTGCGTGAACAGGGGTTGGAGGGAGATCGACAGCGGAATCTCATCTATCACGGCGGCCCAGACCGTGCCGTCTGTCTATTTTCCCTCGAATTGATCGAACGGCTTCAGGATGAAGGACACCCCATTGACCCCGGATCGTCCGGTGAAAATCTGACGTTGGCCGGCGTGGACTGGGAAGTGATGAAACCCGGTGTTCGAGTCACCGTTGGGCCTGAGGTGGAGCTTGAGGTGACAGACTTTACAACGCCTTGTCGCCACAATGCCCGTTGGTTTCGTGACGAGGAGTTCCTGCGCATTTCGCAAAAGATCAACCCCGGCTGGAGTCGCGTCTATGCGAAAGTGCGACGCAGCGGTGTTGTGCGTCCGGGTGACGCGGTCATGATTGAACAGGCAAGTGGATAGTAGGGAACAGAGATGACGAGATTTCACCTGCTGATTCTCGGTTCATAAAGGAGTGGGTTGATGATGGAACGTGTGCTCGAGCCGGAATTGATGGACGATCCGAGACAGGCCGAGGCCTATGCGCGGGCGGACTTCGAGGAAGAGAACCAAGGATTCGTTGAGCGGTTTAAGGAATACTTCCCGGAGTTTTCACAAGGAGTGGTGTTGGATCTTGGCTGCGGTCCTGGTGATATTCCGATCCGATTCGCCAAATTGTATCCGGCCTGTCAGGTCATTGGCGCCGATGCGTCAGCGCCAATGATTCAGCTCGGACAAGAGGCAGTGAAACAGGCGGGATTGGCCGATCGTGTCACGTTGCGTTGCGAGCGGTATGAGGAAGTCGCCGGTGCGAGAATCGCTGATGTGGTGATCTCCAATAGCCTGCTCCATCACCTGCCCAATCCGTTACAGTTCTGGCAGAAGATTCGTCAGCTCGTTCGGCCTGGCGCGCCGGTCTTGGTCATGGATCTGCTCCGTCCCGAGTCGACGGAAGCGGCCCAAGCCATCGTGGATCAGTATGCTGCCACCGAGCCGGAGATTCTTCGCCGCGATTTTTATAATTCGCTGCTGGCCGCATTTACCGAGGATGAACTCGGTTCCCAACTCGCCCACATGAACCTCACCAGATTATTGATCGATATTCCGGATGACCGACACTGGGTGGTCGGAGGGGTTATTTATTGAGCAGGCCGGGAAACTATTTTCAGCATCCCCTTTGATCTCTCAGTCGCTAGCCCAATGGTAGTGAGGACCAACTGGAGTATGTCTTGCCATGTGCAAGTGGCCATAACTAGGGTCACATAACTAGGGTCATGTCTAGTTCTGTGCATATCCAGGAGTACGTCTTGAGACAATGCCAAATTGCAGTCCACTGAACGGCAGGTAGTAGACAGCTAGGCTAAAGTTGGATTGACACGGTGTCTTGTGGCTTCGAGGCCTCGATGGCACTGCTGTACACATGGTATTCCCCTTGAATTGAGACAGTTCTATCACCTTGGAGCATCCTACTCCTTTCTTGTTTCTTGTACTTCGCATGTGTATGATTAACGTGTTTGTACACATCTTCTCTGGGAGGTGCTATGCGGACAAATATTGTGATCGACAATGGCCTGATGCGGAAAGCGATGAAAGCCACAGGGCTCTCAACGAAGAAAGCGGTGGTCGAGGAAGGGCTTCGATTGCTCATCAAGGTGAAAGGACAAGAAGGCATTCGTCGATTGCGGGGGAAGGTGGAGTGGGTGGGTGATCTCGGCATCATGCGAGAGGGCCGCATTAAGGCAGCCTCATGATTATTGTTGATACGACGGTATGGGTGGATTATCTGCGCGGCACTGCTTCTTCCCAGGCGGAGTGGCTTGAATCAAATCTAGCGGTTGAACGAATCGGACTGACTGATCTCATTCTGTGCGAGGTGTTGCAGGGAGTCGGGACGGACGCTCAGTCCCATATTGTGCGCGAAGAATTACTGGAGTTTGAAGTGTATGAGACAGGAACTATTCAACTGGCGGTTGAGACTGCGGCAAATTATCGTCGATTGCGTGCAGCCGGGCGGACTGTTCGGAGGACGATTGATTGTCTCATCGCTACCTTCTGTCTCGTCGAGGGGCATGTACTGCTTCACAATGATCGAGGTTACGATGCATTTGAAG
>CAZOHW010000062.1:0-14457 GCA_964579525.1 uncultured Nitrospira sp.
TGCAGCTCGCCTGCATCACCATGCTCCTTAAACAATTTTGAGATAGGTTCTAGTTAGACGTGTGATCAAACCTCATGCTGATTCATCAACGACTTTGTGACATGGGAATAGTTATGGCACCGTCATTGCTGTCAGTGGGGGTTGAGCTGAAAAGGATGTGTATTAGGTGATCCAGATGAAAACAACGGCTGTCTCAGAACGGGTTCAGGTTCTGAAAGAAGTACGTGCTGCGTTTGAACGGGAACCGTGCATCAATTTGCACAAGTATCCCATCGAAATGGAGTTTAGCGATGGGGTTCTCACGCTGGAAGGTGAGGTTGAACATATCGCCGCGAAAAAGCTCAGTTTAGAACTGGCGATTGCGGTGCATGGTGTCACAGGTATTGTCGATCGCCTCCATGTCACCCCTGCGACACGCATGGGAGATGGAGCCATCTTGGATGCGGTGCGCGATGCGTTACTGCAGGAACCTACGCTTCTGAATTGTTCCATTCACGTGATCCGCAAGGGACGGCTTGAAACTATCCGAGAGGTCACGGGTGAGACCCATGGATCAATACGAGTTTCTGTACACGACGGAATTGTGCTGCTTGACGACCATGTGATCGGACTCACGCAGAAGCGGTTGGCTGGCGTGTTGGCCTGGTGGGTTCCGGGGAGCCGCGACGTGATCAACGGGATGGAGGTCGTGCCGGATCAGCCGGACTCGGATGAGGAGATGGCGAAAGCGGTACGCATCGTATTGAAGAAAGATCCCTTTGTAAACGCTGACCGTATCTGTGTCGTCGCCCAGCGATCAATCGTAACACTGGAAGGCGATGTCCCCTCGACGCCGCAGAAAGAAATGGCGGAGTTCGATGCCTGGTATGTCTTCGGCGTCGACAAGGTTGTGAACAGCGTAGAGGTTTGTCCGTGAAAGGAGTGCTGCCGGGCTGACCAAACGGTGGCCGATGCGAAATTAAGGTAAGAAAAGGGCGAGTGACGCCCACGTGAGTAGAGAACGACCGCCACCATAAATAATAATAAATAACCCAAGGAGGAGGAGTGCCATGACGAAAGCAGCTGCAGAAGAAAAAGCCGTCGTCGCAAAGAAACCAAGTGAAATCGTGTCGCGGGGCGAGGAAATCGAGCATTGGATGGAGCGCTTCATGGACGACATGTGGCGGCGTCCGTTTCCCAGTCTCTTCGGAAGGGATCGTTGGTTACCCTTCCGCCCGTTGTCGATCCGGATGCCCTCACTCGATGTCTATGAGGAAAAGGATTCCGTCGTCGTCAAGGCCGAACTTCCTGGGATGAAAAAGGAGGATGTCGAAGTCAACCTGGCAGGGGAGACCTTGACGATCAAAGGCGAGAAAAAAGAAGACAAAGAAGTGAAGGAAGATGATTACTACCGCCGCGAGCGGTCCTATGGGTCTTTCTTGCGGAGCGTAGGGCTACCCTGCGAAGTGAAGAGCGATGAGATCAAGGCTTCCTTCAAGGACGGTGTGTTGGAAGTCCGGATGCCGAAGACGGAGGAAGCGAAGAAGAAGTCCATCTCGGTGAAAATCGACTAATCACGGCTGTAGTTCAAGCGCATGAATTGTCAATTCACCATGAGGGCATGCGCCATTGTCGTCGGGGCATCCGGTTTGACCTCCTGTCAGCCTCCAACGCCTCGGATTGTAAAGGCTGAGGCGCCAGCATACGCGATGGTCACTCCCAGCGGCACTACAACGCAGGAAGCTCTCGGCCCCTTCGATCCCGTAGAGCAGGCCATTCAGGTACCCGATCTGAATGGCCTGCTGGCTCACTACATGAGTCGCCATCGGTAGGACCAGCTCATAGACTCCGGTGCTCAGGGAGTTGAGGAGAAGCGATTTCCACAGCGGCTTGCAGCAGAAGCCGAGGACGCGACGACTCATTGTGTGACTCAATGTTCGAACATTCTTTCGAGGCAATCCTCGCGGCTATTGCCATCTCCGCGCTGCTGTGGATCTTCTGGCAGAAGGGAAAATCCGACTAGTCGAAATGCGTCGTATAGGCTAAGCGAGGTAAGGCCGAGAGGGCTCTCTGTGACCAACGTGCAAGCGCAGTCGACCGTTCGGTAGAGTATCAAGGGCTTACTGTCCCATTGTGACGCTTCTGTGATCTATTTCGAGGGAGAACCAATGCGTCTTCGTGACAGGCTTCTGTTGGGTAGGTTGCTGTGTTGGTATGTGGCGCGTTCGATCTGGACGGCGCAGTTGCCGGCCGATCCCCAATTCTGGCTTATCTCGAGTATTTTTCCCACCGCCTTCGTGTTAATCATCGGCGCCCATTATACGTACGCCCAAGTGCTGGTCGGCCAGTGATGGCGAGCGCCGTCCATCCGGAGTTTGGGATGACCTATTTGGGATCTCAAGAGATATCTGGGATGCCCAGCAGGACATCGCCGTCGCCTTCCCGGGGCCTTGCTGTGCGTGACGTTGATTGCCGTGATGCGTGTCGTGCGAAGACTTCAACCGGTGTTTGAGGCTGAGGCGGCTGCCTCAGAACAGTTTTTATGTGATGGGAGCAGCATCGCCAGAACGGAACAGTCCGCAACAAGGTAGTGACCGTCTGTTT
This sequence comes from uncultured Nitrospira sp., assembly GCA_964579525.1. Taxonomy (GTDB): domain Bacteria; phylum Nitrospirota; class Nitrospiria; order Nitrospirales; family Nitrospiraceae; genus Nitrospira_D. The sequence goes on from CAZOHW010000062.1 coordinate 2,584, forward strand.
TCCGCGCTCCTGCTGGCGTATGGGCTGATCTGGATCTGGTTGGCTGTTGCGCCCATCAATCGGAGGGATTGGTTCCTTGAAAACCTGTTGGCCGTCACCTTCGTCTCGCTCCTGATCCTGACCCGTAGCCGGTTCCGTTTTTCTCTCTTATCTTACTGCCTGATCACGCTGTTCATGACGCTTCACGCTGTGGGCGCACACTACACCTATGCCGAGGTCCCCTTCGGTTTTTGGCTCAAAGACATTTTTTCGTTGAGTCGAAATCCCTTCGATCGAATCGTCCATTTCGCCTACGGTGCGTTATTGGCCTATCCGGTGCGGGAGGTGCTCATGCATCTGGCCGGCGCGCGGGGCCGCTGGTCTTACTATCTGCCGGCCAGCGCGATTCTTGCCCAGAACGGCCTGTTTGAAATCATCGAATCCGTGGTGGCGGCTCTCGTGAGCCCCGAACTTGGCAACGCGTATCTCGGCACGCAAGGAGACGAGTGGGATGCGCAGAAGGATATGGCCTCGGCCTTGGCCGGTGCGTTGCTAAGCATGAGCCTCACGATCGCGTTGTCAAAAGACGCAAGGGGGATTTATCCATTCCCTTAGCCTGAAACGACTACCTCTTCCCGAGTTCTGCTCGACTTTGCATTCTCCGAACCGTACTGCGAAACGCGCGGTTGCCCCTTCACGCCGCACCGTTGACTGTTTACTGTAGCAATCTCCCTCAGTCTTTCTCATCAGACTTTGGACTGCCCCGTTCCCTCTCTCAATTTCTTCTGAAGACACAGAGGTTTCGTCCACCACGTTCCTTGTCTTTCGGGGCATTCGTCTTGCTGAACACCTTCATATGGTCTTTCAAAGTGTGATGCGCGTCACGAAAGCGCTTGCGGCTGCCGCCATGAGCCTGTGGATTGCGGGATGTGGCGGTACGCCGGTGGTACCATCCGAACTTCAGGAAAACATTGACCGAGATGTGTCATTTCGCCAAGTCAGCGCCTCGCCGCTCTCGTATAAAGGTAAGTTGATCGTGGCCGGAGGGATCGTGCTTTCAGTCAAGCTCAAACAAGGCGGTACCCAAATCGAGATCCTCCAACTTCCGCTCGCGAGCGATCACGAACCACAGGGGCGATTGATAGATTCCCAGGGACGCTTTCTCGCGTTCCACAATGAGTTTCTCGATCCCGCGACGATTCCTACTGGAACACGTATAACAGTCGTGGGTGAAGTGACCGGTTCGACGACCTTAATGTTAGATGAGGTCGGTTATGCTTATCTAACGGTACACATCGCGTCACTGACGATTTGGCCGCCTAAGCTTCCTGCCTACTGGTTCCATCCAATTCCATACTTCGGTGTCTATTGGGGTCCGTACTGGGGTCCCTATTGGGGCCTCCGCAGTGGAGCCCATATGGGGGCCCAGGGAAAAGATGATACCGAGCAGCGAGTTTGCGCTATTTGAGGATCGCCATCATGCCGGAAAACAACTGGCGCAAAGGCTCCTCCATTATAGGGAGGCGAAGGATACGATCATCATCGCGTTACCACGCGGCGGTGTGGTCGTGGGCTACGACATCAGTCTGGCGTTGCGACTACCTTTAGATGTTCTAATTACACGCAAGTTGGGGACTCCCTCAAATCCTGAACTGGCAATGGGTGCACTGGCCGAAACTGGCTATCGGCATATGAATCACGATGTGATTCGGGCATATGGTGTGAGCAAGGCTGAGTTGGAGGAAGAGATTCGGCGTCAACAGAGTGAAATCGACCGAAGAATCAAGCGATATCGAGAAGGCAGCGCGCTTCCTCCTCTGAAGGAGCAGACGGTTATCTTAGTGGATGACGGCATAGCGACCGGAGCAACCTTCTTTGCTTCGCTGGGGGCTCTTCTCAAGGCAGAAACAAGGAGAATCGTCGCGGCTGTGCCGGTCGCTCCTCCTCGGGTGGTAACGGAGTTGAAAAACCTCGTCGACGAGGTGCTGGTCTTACACACGTCCGAATGGTTTTTCGGGATCGGACAGTTCTACGAGCAGTTTCTTCAGGTGGAGGATGACGAAGTCATTGATTGTCTGGAGACCGTACGGGCGGCCCTCTCGCAAAAGCTGGGGATCACAGAATGAAGATCGTATGCGCTATTGACGGTTCCCGCTATTCCGAGTGGTCGCTGGACTGGCTGCGGCGGCTCTGTTCTCCAGACAATTGCTCGCTGCTGTTGGTGCATGCCATTGATATGACTCAATTTAAAACCTTGTCCAAGCGGGACCCGAAAACCAGATCGGCATTGGTAAAGGTCTTGGAATGCTCGCTCGAGGGTGCTGCGCGGCTATTGGAAGGGGCAGAGGTGAAAGCAGCAAAAACATGGCGTAACGTCCAAGCAAAGCTCCTACGAGGCCGTCCCACGGACGTCATCGCTCGTTCTGCCAAACGGGAACGAGCCGACCTCTTAGTGATTGGATCTCGCGGGGTGACGGAATTTCAGCCGATGCTCTTGGGCAGCGTTTCTCGCAAGGTACTCATGCAGGCTCCCTGTCCAGTCCTCGTAGTCAAGAAGCCAGCGAGCAGACTCAAGAGAGTTGTGTTGGGGACTGATGGCTCCGTCGAGTCATGGGAAGCGGCCTCGTGGCTGAAGCAGCTACCTGAAGAGATTCGTCCAGCTGTGACCGTTGCCAGCGTCATACCTCCCCTCCCACTGGAAAGCATCCGCGTTCCCGTACAGGCCCTGGCGGTGAGCGATCAGATCCAAGGAGTGCTCAGGCGTGAAACTCAACAACTTGCCGCTCGAGTCGCCGACCTGCTAAGGAAGGGTGGATTCCCTTCGAACGGAATTGTGCTGTCTGGACCACCTGGTGCTGAGCTGGTAAAACTCGCGGGGTGCGAAGAGGCCGATCTTGTTGTCGTCGGGTCTCGTAGCCGCGGCGTGCAAGAGTATTTCATGGGAAGTATCGCCGATACGGTCGTGAAGCATGCCCCCTGTTCGGTGCTGGTCCACAGAAAGTAAGAACGCACGGCTCTTCGGCTAGAGAGCTCTGAGTCGGAAGGTGGGTGCATTGGGTCATCCACGACACTCTCCTCGATTTGAGGGAGCTCAAGGAGGGTATTCCACCGGAGGAGCATTGCCTAACGGAGCCATGCAAGACCTGAATGACTTTAAGCACATTGGCTACGGAGGTCCCTGTCTTCCACTGGGGAAGCCGCACCGCTACACTTCATGCTGTATGCGTTGGATGCCGTTCCCAATCTGAAGCCATGCGCTACCAAGGGTCGGGTGCTGGCGGCGTGCACGAGCCATGTGCTCGCAGAGGCGTCACTCCTGGGTCGGTTCGGCCGCTAGTTGAGGCTTGTGCCCCTGCGATGCAGTAGTGGAGTGCTTGCCTGAGAAGAGCCGTCAATCGCCATCGTGGGATTCGCCATGTAGCTCAAAAGGAGGAGCCGCTGGTGCCAAGTAGCGACACCAAGAGAGACTATTATGAAATTCTCAGGGTCGATCGTTCCGCAACACGCGATCAGATTAAGCATGCCTACCGACAGTTGGCGTTGAAGTACCATTCGGATAAGAGCCGGGATCCCGATGCGGCGGCGAAGTTCCGCGAACTTGCCGAGGCCTATGCCGTGCTCTCCGACGATACCAAACGAAAAGAATATGATACGACGGGCCACGCTGGTGTGAGCCAACGCTGGTCGGCGGACGACCTCATGCGGGATTTCCAGTTTGGGGATTTTTTTGGGGGCCGTTTCGGCGATCTCTCGAGCATGTTCGGGGATTTCTTTGGGCGGCGCATGAGGCCCGGAGCCGATGCGAGGAGAGGGGCTGATCTTCGTTACGATGTCGAGCTGACGCTGGAAGAGGCTGCTCGCGGAGGAGAACGGGAGATCCATGTCACACGATCCCAGAAATGTACGGATTGTGGGGGAGCGGGGCCGCGGCCGGGACGAAGCCAAGGGCCTGCCCGGATTGTGCAGGGACCGGACAGAAGCAAGATGTGAAACGGAAGAAAGATGTACAGTTGGTTACGCTAACAACATGTGGCCATTGTCAGGGACGAGGACAGATCGTCGAGTCTCCCTGCCCTCTTTGTCAAGGCAGCGGCTATCGATTTCTCCCACACACGTTGAACGTGAAAGTTCCGCCTGGAATCGACGACGGCATGATCATCCGGCTGCCAGGCCAGGGAGAGACGAACGCGAATGGAGGTCCACCGGGGGATCTTCTGATCAGTCCGCACATTCGTCGCCATCCCGCGTTCGAGCGTCATGGCGACGATCTATATATGGTTCAATCGGTGACCTTTCCTGACGCCGCATTAGGCAGAACATTACGCGTCACAGGATTAGGGGGAGAGACCCTCCAGGTCGCAGTTCCCGCTGGAACTCAGAGTGGAACGGCGCTGCGGCTGAATGGGAAAGGGATGCCAAAAGTTGGGGAAAAAGGAAAGGGGGATCTCTTTGTTGTGGTGGAAGTACGCACCCCGACCAATCTGTCGGATCGTGAACGGACGCTCTTACAAGAACTGGAAAAAACTGCAGCAGTCAACCTAGGATAATTCTTACACCTACAGATATCCTGATCTGAATACGGGAACGCTCGGCTCGACTTCGAGGGCTGGGCTTTCATCGTCAGTTGTGGTTATTGTTAGGATGCCCTCGTTAAATTTCCATAGGTGCTGGCCGCGACTGATGGTGCGTCGCTGACCTCCTCATCAGTTGGAACGTTTGGATCTGGATTTTATAAGTTTCGCGGTGTCTTGAAACACGAAACCCGTCTTGCGCATGTACCGGTTCAGCCTCTTTAAGTGTTTTTGAAGGATACCGATGGTGACCTGCAGCTCTGCTAGCCCCAGCTCTGTGGCCAGCGGGGGGGGATGCGGAACGCTCACTGCCAATAGTGTGTCTTGGGGATCGGTCGAAGTCCGACATCTCCATATCTTGTATTGTTAAACTGTAGACGCAAATGCAACACTGGTGTGTTCCCGAGGGCCCATCCATGCTTCCACCACTCTACGAGCGGCTTCACGCATATCTCGCGCTTCGGCAGGGGCAGTTGAAGGGAAGCAACCCGCTCTTTGCCATCACGGCTTGCTATGATCGGGGAGGGAATGTGGTCACCAAGGATGGAGAACCTTATTCCATTGATGGCAAACGGCTCTCCACACGCGCAATTCACCGCATCACACGGAAGGGTTAATCTTAGCCGGCATGAAGAAACCGGGCATCGTGGTGCATAGTTTGCGGCACTCGACCCCGACCTTTGCCTTGCTCAATGATGCGAATCCAACTCGGGTGCAGAAGATGATGCGGCATCAGCATTATGCCACCACCGAGATCTATGTGGAGGAAGTTCAGCGGTTACTCGAAGGGGGGAGGATGCGGTGACGCAGATCTAACGATCAGATCTTGGCTGTCCGGTCCGTTTCCATCCAGTTTGGCCACATGGCACCGGAGACACTGCTGTTCATAGATGTTCTGTCCGGTCTTGGTATCTCCTCGGATCGATTGAGCGAAGCCCACTGACGCCAAGATAGCAATGAGTAGTCCTCCAAGAGGCAGCGTCGTCTTCATCTTCGCTCCTTTCACCGTAAGACCAGGATTGGACAGGTCACATGGTGAACGACGGCATGGGACACACTGCCCAAGAGGAATCGTGAACGGCCTTTGCGTCCATGGGAGGCGACGACCACCAGATCCATCCCCTTTGCCTCATGCTCAATTACTGCTGCAGGATCGCCCGTGGCAACCTTGGTATGGGTCGTATAGGGGGGGCTCACAAGTTTTCCGGCGGTCGATTTGACGAGTTCATCCGCATAGCTCTCTGCCGCATCCCGCCATTCTTCTGTGCCCCGATCGTCATAGAGTTCGTTGACTCCGATCGGAACGAGGGCATGCAGCACGCAGCGCTCGGTGGGATCGGCAAAGGGATAATGCGTCAGCCACTTCGTGATCATGTCGGCGTCATCTCGGCCCTTGATGGCGACGAGCACCCGCTGAATCTTGCGAGCAGCTCCTCTGACAATGAGGACCGGCCGGGAGCTGTGCAAGAGCACCCGATGGGACACACTCCCCAGGACAACCTCGGAAAGACGGCTTCGCCCGCGCACGCCGACGACGATGAGGTCTGCTGAGAGGCTTTCGGCACTGTCGAGGATGAGTTGAGCAGGACTGTCGATTTCATTCACCTTCCTGATCGATGTAATCTCCGCCGGTACCATGGCGGCGGCGCGCTCCAGCAGTTGGCTCCCCGAATCGACCATCGCATTTCGGAAATCATCGTACCCTTGCACGTTGCCTGCTTGGGCCACGAACGGATGTTTCAAAATCCCTAACTCGACGCCGTGGACCAGTGTGACGTCCGTCGGACGATAGAGTTGAAACGTTTGAGTGACGGCGGCGAACGCCTGATCCGACCAATCGACGCCGATGACAACTCTCATGGCATGGTCCTTCCCATGTGGACCTCAAAACAGCGGATGTGGCGCGGTACCGAACGGAAGCACGCGTGGTGATTCACCCACGTTGCCGCGAATACGCCACGTCCTGCCTTCGAGGACGAGACAATGCACTTCCTCGTGCCAGCTGTCGATGGGGACATACAGACCGCTGGTTTTCGACCTGGCCCAGAGATGGCCGGTACAGGTCACTTCCAGCACCGCATCCCGGCCCGATCCCACCTTGGTCATCTTCGTGAAGAGGTGAGTGCTTGCAATCTCCTGATACTCATCAAAGAGGTCTTTCCAGATCTGGCGAAGATCGTCTTTCTTGAGCCCGTGGTAATTATATTGTGAAGAATACACGCTCATGACCTTATCAAGGTCATGGGCTTTGATCACGTCGTCGGCATCTTCAAAGATACCGACGACGGCTTTGAGGGTGGCTGCGTCTACTTCGATCACCGAGCCGGATGAAGGAACGACGATTTTCGCCAGCACTGTTCCCGAGTCGGTAAGGAAAAGAAAATTCAGGAAAGCAGCGATGGCGGCACGCGTGCCCCAGTCTCGAACGGTCATTGCCCATTCCCTCCATCGATATGTCGGCGATCGATAAGATTTGGTCGCCAGTTTCATCTGGTCCAGGTCACTCGCACGAAATCTTCGTCTTGGTCGTAATGCAGCTCCAGCTCGCCGTGATAGGCATGTTCCAATGCCTCGCCGATGCGCCTAGGCAAATGGCTGTCGGTCGTAGAAATGACGAGGCCTTCCGGTCGGCTATCAATCGACATAATCCGAGAGAGGGGGTGCTCCTGCTTCTCTGCCTCCTCCGCATTCTTCGCTAACCCGATGACTTGCTCGTGCTGCTCGTCTTTGAATTCGCCTTTGATGGTGACGAGCCCCTTGGGATACTTATCGCGGATTCGCATGCAGGCAGGACAGATAATCTCGGCGGCGTCCGCCGGCTTCGCGCCCCACGTCCACCGTCCCTTGTGAAACAAGGCTCCGCATTCAGTGCAAATGGTGGGTTCTTTGAGCTTCCCACGTAGCTTGTAGGTGTCATGCTGATACTCCTGGACGATCCGATCGTGTCGAGCCCCCAAGCCTGCCGCTGTTTTCGTTTTCGCTGTCATGCGTGCTCCCTTCTCATGGCGGTGAGGCCGTTGAAGAATGTAGTCGCTCCTTCCATCCCAACAGCGATTCTTCCGCCAGGTTTAAATACTCGACAACATCATGATCACTGACCTGTGCAAAGTCGATATAGTGGTTACCCACGGCCCAGAACGGCTCCAGTGTGGCAAGAACGACCAACTCGGACAAATGGCATAGAGTTTTTTGCTCATGGCCATCTCATAGGCAGATCGCTCATAGGTCAGATCCTCCATCGTAACGTTCCAGAAACCTCTACGCGACGCGCCTCATGAGGGTTTGGCAGGCCTAAGCGATGAAGGCATCCTCCTCTAGGCCTTCGGGTCGAGAGCCTTGGGCGTCCACCGCCATAATCAACACTATGGCTCCGTGATAAAATGTCCGGTGGACTTTTCTCCTTCACTCCATTGCGCCACGGCCTGGGCCATCTCTTCCAGTCGCTGAGCAGCACGGCCAAAGACGGTGTCAGACGGATAGGTCTCTTCGAGACCGCGCTCGCCGGGTGCGACGCCGGTAAGTAGTTCCAAGGCTTCTTCGATCGTGTTCACGGCATAGACGGAAAACTGTCCTGATTCAACCGCGTCCACCACCGCACGCCGAAGGGCTAAATGCTTGGTATTTCTGGCTGGGATGATCACGCCTTGCCTGCCGGTCAAGCCCTTGCGGGAACAGGACTCAAAGAACCCTTCAATCTTTTCGTTCACGCCTCCGATCGGCTGTACTTCTCCCAGCTGGTTGACGGAACCCGTGACGGCAAGCCATTGGTGAATCGGAAGATCGGCGAGGCTGGAAAGAATGGCGGCAAGCTCAGCCACAGCCGCGCTGTCACCTTCCACTTCCGAGTAGGTCTGCTCGAACGTCAAGGAGGCGCTCACGGCGAATGGATGCGCCCCCGCAAATTTCCCGGCAAGATACCCTGCCAGCGTCATCACACCCTTGCTATGGACCATACCGGCGAGTTCCGCTTCGCGTTGAATATCGATCACACCCTTGGTGCCGACATAGGTCCGAGCGGTGATCCTGGTAGGGCGGCCAAAGGCATAATCACCCAATTGATGGACGGAGAGTCCGTTGACTTGGCCAACGACGTCACCGTCGAGATCGACCATCAAAGTCCCTTCTTTAATTTCATCCTGAATCCAGTGTTCGGCCAGATTCGAACGATGGCGCTTATGAGTGACGGCGTCGTCGACGTCCGCCTGAGTCACAAAGGAATGGCCTTCCTTTCTTGCCCAGTACCCAGCTTCACGGATGAGATCACTGACGTGGCTGAATCGCAACGACAGTCGATCGTGGCGATCGGCGAAACGAGCCCCTTGTCGGATGATCTCAGCCGCTGCATCGGCTTCGAAGTGTGGCAATCCTTCTTCGCGACAAAGTTTGGCGATGAACCGGACATATTGCCGATCCTGCCGTTCATTGCGAACCACTTCTGTGTCGAAGTCTGCCTTGACCTTGAAAAGCTTGCCGAAGTCTTCTTCATAGGCTTGAAGGAGATGGTAGAGGATGGGCGGGCCGACCATGATGACTTTTACATTCACCGGAATCGGTTCGGGTCTTAACCCCGCCGTCGAGAACCCATAGAATTCGTCGGGGTCTTCGATCTTCACCTGTCCCGTCTTAATGACGCGTTTCAATGCATCCCACGAGAACAGTTGGCGAAGCATATCAAGCGCGTTCACGATCAGGTAGCCGCCGTTGACCAATAGAACGGCACCGGCCTGGATCTCAGTGAAGTCGGTGTACATCACACCCATATGGGCCCGCCGCTCGATTTTCCCGATCAGATTCGAATAGGTTGGATGGGATTCGTCGATCACGGGGGCGCCTTCCGCAGGATCGTGCTGGACGATGAGATTGACGAGAAAGCGTGACATGTCCGGCCGCTTGAACTCCAAGCCAGGGATAGCGAGGGAGGGACCTTCGCGCGGGAGAAAATCCTTGTAATGGTGCACAATGTCATCACGAACACGTTCCAAAAATGTCGAGACTCCCGGTATGTCTTGATAGGTCCGCCGCATGGTTTCGTAACGACCTTCCAAGATATTCATGACCAGTTCACGGTCCAGTTGGCGCTGCCGGTGTTCGGCTTCCTTCTCAAGACCATGGATATGGACATGAAACTCACGGATTTCGCCTTCAAGGGTCTGGCGTCGTTCGCTTAAGTCCCGCTGTTCCTCGTCGGCCATCGCTTCCATGTCGGCGTCGGTCATGGATTTGCCGGCCTTCAGTGGGACAATCCCGAAGCCGACGGAGGTTTCTTCAAACCCGAATCCGCGGGTCCGGCTGAGTTCCGTCAGTTCGTGGAAGAGTGCCTTTTTCTTGGCATTGATGTCGTCGTGCAGCCTGGCCTTAGCATCGAGATAGTTCTTACTTTCGAACGCCAAGGGAATGTCGCGCTGCAATCCCTCTATGAAACCTGCCATTTCTCCTTTAAACGACGCGCCCTGCCCCGCCGGGAGAGCGAGACAGGTTGGGCGAGAGGGATCTTGAAAGTTGTTGACATAGCACCAGTCGGGCGAAGCGGGAGTAGCTTGCGCCATGCGCTTGACCATCTGCCGAATGAGCGTGCCTTTGCCTGTTCCGGCAGGACCGGACACATAGAGGTTGAATCCGGGGCTTTTCATATTCAGCCCAAATTCTAGGGCCTCCACCGCCCGTTCCTGCCCGATAATTTCGCTGAGGGGTTCGAGCTCGCCGGTATTCTCGAAGCCGAGTTGACCAGGGCCAATCACGGGGGCGAGCATCGAGATTGGGACTTTGAACTTGTCTATCGCCATCTACGACACCTTCGTCGCCATGGGATATGGGAGCGCAACGACTGTAGCCTGTGGTCCCTTGTCACCCTGCTCCAGACCGAAGAGGACTTCAGTGCCGTTCTCGAGCGCTTTGAATGTGAGTCCTTGCAAGGCGTTCGCATGGAAGTACACCTCACCGCCACCCTCTTTGAGAATGAAACCATATCGCTGCTTGGGAAAGAGCTTGCAGATCACACCACGATACGGTGGCACGGGTGGAAGGCGCACCTCAGTTTTCGATCGTTTCCCTCGGTACTTGCGGAGTTCGATGTCGACTGCGCCAAATGCGGCGCGAATCGCTTCCTCGAACGTTTTGTCCGCTTTTCTTGAGGTTAGTGTGTGGCGACCTGGTAGCGTGACGACGACGAGGGCCTCGGCGACATTCGCAAGTTTCTTGTGGTGCCGGTTCTTGGTCAAGGTGACTCGGCCGTGAATTAGATCGCCGTGCCCTCGTCGCAAGTCACCCATGCGCGCTTCGATCTCGGTCTTCCAGCGCGGGGTCATCGCGACATTGCGGCTCTCGATTTCCAATTCCATTGTGCCTCCTTCTTGTTTGCTCGTTTCATCCCTATTGAAACGCAAATGATATGCCGACACGATAAGGACCTAGCGCTATCGGAAAATCAGCAAGGGAGTATGTTTCACGCTATGTCCGTTTTACCAACCGATTTCCATATGACGCCTTTTCCCACAGTGTCACTCAGGCCGGTGGAGCTCAATGCGACAGTTATTGAACGATTGAGGGGGGAGGGGGAAGGCGTAAGGTGGAGCAAGTATGAAGGAACCTCGGTGGAACATGTTTTGCGGGACATGATGTATGCCCACATTGAATAAGCAAGCCGTGCAACACTACTTGCAAATCCGGTTTGGGCCTGCCACGCGATTGTTGTCCTACCAGGTCATCGGCAAAGAAAGTTCCAAAGGGGCGCAGAAGCGTTATGGGTACGGTATGCCGGTCAAATTGACGTTTCGAATCGGACGTCGAGTTCGGTCCGCCGTGCTTGAAACGATGAAGCCCGGCCCCATTGGGCATGAACATATGGCTGATCGCGCTCAGGCCATGTTGTGGGACTACGATTCCTATGGGCGCCTTCTTCGCCATGTGAAGGCCCTCGATGTGGGTGCATTCGGCGCAAATCATGATCTCTTTTCCCTCGCGGAGGCCCGGGAATTCTTTGTGCTGAACGAATGGACCGACGGGGCGAGCTACTATGGCGATCTTGAGCGGCTGGCGAAAGGCGGGACGTTGCGTAAATTGGATCGGCAACGTACGGTCGCATTGGCACGCTACTTGGTCCGGATACATGCGAAGAAACGGCGTGGCGCAGATCTCTACAAGCGTCGGCTGCGTGAGTTGGTCGGTCACGGCGAATGCATCATGGGGCTGACCGACAGTTATCCCAGCCGCTATGGCTTTATCACAGGCGATCTGTTGCGAACGGTGGAGGAAGCCTGTAACCGATGGCGGTGGCGCCTTCGTGACAAAACCAATCGGCTTTCCCAAGTTCACGGGGATTTCCATC
>CAZOHW010000063.1:0-14434 GCA_964579525.1 uncultured Nitrospira sp.
GGATGGTCGTGTGCATGACGGAATGGGTGACAGGAGCGGGGGTGTCTGGGAGTGGCATGATTGGAGTTATCGGGATGGTGGTGCCCCATGCCGTGCGCTTAGCGATCGGTGCCGATCATCGATTGCTCCTTCCCGCATCGGCATTGATCGGAGGCACCTTTCTCATGGGTGCAGATACGATCGCACGAACATTGATCGCACCGACGGAAATTCCGGTTGGCATCATCACTGCCCTGGCTGGAGGGCCATTTTTTGTCTACCTCCTACTCTGGCGAAAGGATCGTTTGGCATGAGTGGGATGAGTGACAGGCAAACCGTTGGGGCGACAGAGAGTTCTACGACCGGCCTCGTCAACTCATGCTATGCCTATGAGGTGACCTCGCTCCGATTTCGGTATCAGTCGAAGGAATCCGCCAGCAACAAATGGATTCTCGATGACCTGTCCTTTCAGGTTGCCACAGGGGAAGTATTGGGTATCGTGGGTCCCAATGGATCCGGGAAAACCTCCTTGCTGAAAATATTGGCACGCCTTGCCCATCCTCAGCAAGGCGGCATCGATCTGTTTAGACGAAATCTTGCCGGAATGGCTCCAGAGGAAGTGGCTCGTGTCATTGGAGTGGTCCCACAGGACACACAGCAGCTCTTTCCCTTTACCGTGGCAGAAACCGTGTTGATGGGACGATTTCCCCATCACCCTCGAGATCGATGGGGGACTGGATTTGGATGGGAGAGTTCTGAGGATGTGGCCATTGCAGAAGAAGCCATGATGACGATGGACATCGTCCATTTGGCTCATCGAGCGGTGACAGAACTTTCTGGTGGTGAACGGCAGCGGACCGTGATCGCACGAGCATTGACCCAGACGCCCAAAGCCCTGCTTCTGGATGAACCGACGGCCTTTCTTGATCTGCACCATCAGGTAGAAATCGGATCGGTATTGCGCCGATTGAAGGAAGAGCGTGGCATGACGGTGATCCTTGTCTCGCATGATTTGAATCTCGTCAGCCAGTATTGTGATCGGCTCATGCTGCTTGCTGATGGACAAGTGATCCGGCTCGGATCACCTGAAGAGGTCATCGAGCCTGTGGTGTTAGAGCAGGTCTATCGGTGCAAGGTACTCGTGGATCAGCATCCGACCTCGAGGGTACCAAGAGTGACCTTACCTGGTCGGAAGACGAAGTGGAACGATTGACATGACGCGAGGCAAGATCGCGCTGCTCCATCTTGAGATTGTTCCTGGGGCCATCGAGAAGAACCGGTATATGATCGTCGAAGCCATTAAACATGCGGCTTCGATTGGGGCAGACTGGATCGTGACTCCGGAGCTCTCGGTTTGCGGGCTACAGTTTGTGCAGCTCATCGGCACTGATTGGATCGAGCCCCAGCCAGACCCATGGATGCAACAGATCTGCAAGCTGGTCAGGACCTTGAAACGAACTGTCTTTCTCGCTTGCCCGGAACGGGAAGGCAGGCGGTTCTACAACTCGGTCTTTGTGATTGGCCCGACGGGTGAGATTCTTGGACAACATCGTAAGATCAACGTGGTGAGCGATGCTCTCTCATGGTCAAGTCCTGGCGACGAGACCACTCCCATCGAGTGTGATGGGATCAAGGTCGGTGTCCTCCTGTGCAGCGACGCCTATACGCCGAATATCGCCAGGGCATTGAGGTTCAATGGTGCACGCATGCTGCTGTCGCCCGTGTCATGGGGGCCGGGCATTCATGGCCCGAATGGGGAATGGGAGCAGAGGACGCATGAAACGGGACTCCCCTTGATCGTCTGTAACCGAACGGGTTCAGAGCAGGTGCTCAACTTTCGAAAGGCACCGAGTTTGGTGGTGAAGAATGGCGAACGGTTATTGTCCCATGTGTCAGATCGGTCGGCGGTTCTGACGTTTGACTGGGACTTCTCCAATATGGTACCAAGCTCAGCTCATTTTCGAGCTGACTACTTTCGGAGCTAACTCAGCTCATCAATGAGAATGTACGGGAGTCTCCGTGCTGGACAGGAAAAGGCGCATCCACTTTCCCTGTCGAATGATTGTGGATGTCACACAATGAGGAGGAAGGGGTTCGGAACAAGATAGGCCGTCAGTGCCGGGGAAGATGGTGCAACTCCATCACGGTGCCGCCACTGTAAGCGGGGAGTGACTCTGCAAGATGCCACTGTGCGTGTTGACGCATGGGAAGGCGCAGAGGAGCGAGGAACCGCGAGTCAGGAGACCCAACTGACGGGAACATCAACACCCTTCGAGTCAAAGGGAGGTTTTCATGCGTCGTGTGCGCTGGTTTGTGCAGTTTGTTTGGGCCTTCGGGTTCTTTGCCGCTTGCCTGTGTTTTCTCCATCCCTCTGCATTCGCTCAGGACATTGCGATGGCTGATCAACAAGAGACCATCGAGGTACCGGACGTCGTCGTGAGCGCAACCAAAACTCCAGTTCCTGTCAAGCAAGTGACCAGTGCTGTCGAAGTCATCACAGGGGAAGACATGCAACAGCGGAAAGTCAAAACCGTTGCGGAAGCACTACGCTGGGCGCAAGGTCTGTCGGTCAACCAGAGTGGAGGGCCCGGCACGACTGCCGATGTCCGAATGCGCGGGGGAACGCCAGAGCAAACTTTGGTCTTAATTGACGGAGCTATTGTCAATAGTGGGACTATCGGAAGCTACGATTTCGCCAATCTCACATCGGATAATATCGAACGAATTGAAATTCTTCGCGGAAGTCAGAGCATGCTTTGGGGTTCAGATGCTATGGGGGGAGTCATTAACATCACGACCAAACGCGGACGCGATAAACCCAACATCTCAGGCTTTACCGAATATGGATCGTTCAACACAATTCGTGGAGGAGCGAGCCTGGCTGGAAAGAAAGGGCCGGTCGATTTTTCCGGATCGCTTTCCCGATGGGACACGGCTGGTTTTTCCGCGATCAATTATCGCCGTGGAGCGACGGAGCGTGATGGCTACCACAACTGGCAAGGATCCCTTCGCGTCGGCGCGGACCTTCCCAAGGATGGCCGGCTTGAGTTCAATTTCAGGTGGCTCCACGGTATTGTGAATTATGATGGTTTTGCATTTAATCCAGTGACCTTTGCATCTGATCCTGCGGATGTGTTGGGAGCCAAATCTTCAGATGCGCAATACATTTTCTCCGGAAACTACACGCAGCCGATGACCTCATGGTGGTGGCAACGGCTGACGTTGTCGCGAGCAACCGACAATCTTTTCAGTGACGGGGGAACGATTCAACGCGACTTAGTGACTGGTGTGACTGGACCCATAGGCTTTCCATTTAAATCTCAAATCGAGACAACCAACAATCGGATTGAATGGCAGCACAATATCCAGGTCGGCAAACCCTTATCCTTGACCGCAGGGTATCAGTTTCGAGAGCAGAAAGGCGACAATCGTGACTTGCTGACAAACACAACGACCTTTGAGAATAAAATCCTCAGCAGCCATGCCGGGTTTGGAGAAGCCCAGTTGAATCTTTGGGATCGCGTCTTTGGGACGGCAGGGATTCGACAGGATGAGTACAACGTGTTTGGGAGTGCCACCACCTACCGGGTAACAGGCGGTTATCTCCATCAGGAAACCGGTACGAAACTACGCGGCAGTTACGCGACAGGATTTCGAGCTCCGACAATCAATCAATTATTCTTTCCAGGGTTTGGAAATCCCAATTTGCACCCTGAGAAGAGCCAAGCGTTGGACGCAGCTCTTGAACAGACCTTGCCCCATGATCTTGGGTCCGTCAGTGTGGGATACTTTTGGCAGCGATATCGAAATCTGATTTTGTCGGTGTTCGATCCGGTCGTCTGTACTGCCCCCGGGTCGTTTGGTTTTTGTGCACAGAATGTGGGATTGGCTCGAGCAGAAGGTGTGGAAGTTAGTACGAAGGTAAAACTCTATCGTGATGGACGTTGGGTCAAGAGCTTGGATTTGCAAATCAACTATACCTACGCGGCCACTCACGATCTGACGAGTGGCCCAGACATACGCCTTCCCAAGTGGCCGCTCCATCAGATCACAACGATCATCAGTTACCAGCCCATAGACGGACTTCGGGCAAACTTAGAGGGACGGTATGTCGGAGAGCGCTTTAACAACACGGGAAACATCGGACCAATTCCGTCGTTTGTTGTGTGGAATCTGTCCGCGAGTTATGACGTCACGAAGCAGGTCCAGACCTACTTGCGTTTTGAAAACATGTTCAACGAGAAGTATGAAGAAGTGCTGTTCTTCGGCACGCCCATCCGTTCTATCTTTGGTGGCGTGCGAATCAACTATGATCTTCCGATCTAGAAGAGCATGAGAAACTTTCCGCGATTCGTGATTGCCGGGACAGCAAGTGGGGTGGGAAAGACCACCGCGACTCTGGCGATTCTGGCGGCCCTGCGTGAGCGGGGCCGCCTCGTGCAGCCGTTTAAGGCTGGCCCGGATTTCATCGATCCCAGTCATCACCAGGCAGCGACGGGGAGACCTTCACGTAATCTTGACGGGTGGATATTAGGAGCACACGTCAACCGGGATATTTTCACGCGTGCGGCGGCGGATGCAGATATTTCCTTGATCGAAGGGATGATGGGTCTCTTCGACAGCAGTTCGCCGGTGAGTGAGATTGGCAGCACAGCGGAGTTGGCTAAACAATTGGAAGCCCCGGTAGTGCTGGTCATCGATGGCAGCGCAATGGCTCGTTCCGCCGCCGCGATGGTCTCTGGATACACGCGATTCGATCCAACGTTGCGCGTGGTCGGCGTATTGTTTAACAGAGTGAGCAGCGAAGGACATTACAAACTGTTGAAAGCAGCAGTCGAACAAGAAACGGATGTCGCGGCTGTTGGATATCTGTGTCCTGATCCCGAGTTGACAATCACCGACCGGCACCTTGGCCTCACAATGGCTCAAGAGCAACATGATCAGAGCTTGTATCATCGGTTGGCCAAGGCTGCCTTGGAGACAGTTGATCTTGATCGCATTGAATCCCTTGCAAATTCCTGTACTCCTTTGCCGTCGGCTTCAAAGCTTGTCATGCAGCGTCGGCCCAAGACAATTCGCATTGGTATAGCCCATGACTCAGCCTTTTGTTTCTACTATCAGGACAATCTGGAATTGCTCGAGGCTGCAGGAGGTGAACTAGTTGCATTTTCTCCACTCCATGATGCTAAGCTTCCCGATGATCTTGGGATGCTCTATCTGGGTGGAGGGTATCCAGAATTGCATGGTACAGCCTTGGCGGCCAACAGGCCTATGAAATCGGCGATCAAACGATTTGGGGAGCGAGGCGGGACGATTTATGCGGAGTGCGGCGGCATGATGTACCTCACAGAGGAAATCCGGGATTTCTCCGGCATAGCCCACGAGATGGTGGGTCTCTTTCCAGCTGAAGCGACTATGCAGCGCACCCATATGACTTTGGGATATCGCTCGGTCACGCTCTCGCAGTCTTGCATTATTGGAACAGCCGGACTCGTTGGCCGGGGGCATGAATTCCACTACTCGACGATTACACCGAACGGCCCACTCGTGCATGCCTGTGCGTTGACTGACGCCCAAGGCGAGCCAAAGGGGTGCGATGGAATGGTTGCCAACAAGACGTTGGGGCTCTACACCCATCTGCATTTCGGCAGCCAGCCTCAATTTGCAGAAGCACTCATTGATTCGATTCGTCGTACAGGCAAGCATGCATCGGTCTCCTTTGATGACCAACCGGGAGCAGGATATTGAGAGGGCCAGTTCAGAAAATTTGTGAACACTGCGGACAGCCGTTTCAATGTGGCGGTTATCAGTGCTGGTGTGGAACCTTGGGGATCACGGAACAACAGATGGACTGGATTGCTGCACGGTATGACGACTGTCTATGTCAGACTTGCTTGGGAAAAGTTGCCGCCGGTGAATTGGGACCACAATCGTCGTCAATTTAACCGGTAGGCTGAGCAGAGATTGGCATGAACCGAGCACAGGGACGATTTTCAGAACCAGAACGAGAGGCGGTCTATCGGGCGATTTTTGAGCGTCGTGATGTGCGTCGGAACTTTCTTCCACGACCAGTTTCTGAAGCGGTGATGATGCGGCTGCTGACGGCGGCTCATCATGCCGGATCAGTCGGATTCATGCAGCCGTGGGATTTCGTGGTGATCCGCAAGTCAGCGACGAAACGTGCGGTGAAGAGTTTGTTCCTTGAGGCCAATACTGAAGCCGCGCGTCGTTATGCGGGAGCGAAGGGAGAACTCTATCGACGTCTAAAACTCGAAGGGATCGAAGAGGCGCCGATCAACCTGTGCGTAACGTGCAGTCGGAAGCGTGGCGGTCGGCATGTGCTTGGTCGTTCCACGGTGCGTGCCACGGATTTATACAGTACCTGTTGCGCAGTGCAAAATCTCTGGCTGGCCGCAAGAGCAGAAGGGATCGGTGTGGGTTGGGTCAGTATCCTAGATCACGAAGCGCTGAAGCGAGTAGTTGGTGTTCCCAAATCGGTGACCATTCTGGCCTATCTGTGCTTGGGATATGTCTCGAAGTTTGAACAGGCTCCTGATTTGGAGACGGCGGGATGGCGGAGCCGGGTTCCGATCGATCGGCTGATTCATTATGATTCATGGGGCAATCAAATCCATGAGGAGGAGTGGGAAGAGCATGAGAATCACGAAGGTGTATACCAGAACGGGAGACGCGGGAAAGACCAGGCTCGCCGGCGGACAGCAAGTGTGGAAAGACAGCCTACGAGTGGACGCCTACGGCACCGTCGATGAATTGAACTCTTCTCTCGGGATTGTCCGGGTCCTCAATGGTGAAGCTATCGAACATAACAAACAGGCTCACCAGTTGGAGGATGAGCTGCGGTGGGTACAGAACAAGCTCTTTGATGTCGGCAGCATTCTGGCGACGGCACCCGGGCAGACGTTCAAAAACATGCCGCAGATGACGGCGAGCGATGTCACACGTTTAGAAAAAATGATCGATCGATGCCAAAAGCATTTGGAACCGCTCAAAGAGTTCATTCTTCCTGGCGGTGGCAAAGTCTCAAGCTTTCTGCACCAGGCGAGGACTATTTGCCGTCGGGCTGAGCGCTTATGTGTGGCCCTCTCCAAAACCGAGCCGATTGATCCGATGATCATCAAGTTTATTAACCGCTTGAGCGACGCCCTGTTTGTCCTGGCCCGGTGGGTGGCCAAAACACAGGGGGAACCTGAATTTTTGTGGGAACGGGATGTCGCCGCGAAATCGGAGTAAGCGTCAGCCTGCAGGGCAAGCCAAGGGCCGTATTATTTTTGTGCTGGGTGGGGCCTCATCCGGGAAAAGTGAATTCGCCCTTCAATTCGCCGGCTCGCGCCGCCCCCGTGCATTCGTGGCGACCGGGCAGGGACTCGATGATGAAATGGCGGAACGCATTGCTCGGCATCAGGCGACACGTTCGGCTGAGTGGGAGACCGTTGAAGAACCACTCGACGTGGAGGCCTGGTTTGCCAAACACGGGTCGAAGTATCAGACGATTCTTTTCGACTGTGTGACACTCTGGTTGAGTAATCTGGTCGGGATTGGCTTAGTGGAATCAGTCATTCTTACTCGAGTTGAAACTCTTCTCGATGAGATACGGCATACTGGCGCCATGGTCATTCTCGTCAGTAATGAGTTAGGATTTGGCCTTGTTCCAGCTGAGCCATCGGTGCGAGCCTTCCGCGATCTTTCCGGACGAGTGAATCAATGTCTCGCCGCGGGGGCCGATGAAGCTTATCTGGTGGTCAGCGGGCTACCGCTTCGCATGAAGGGAGGAAAGGAGCATGATGTCGATCAAGGACGTGTGCCATCAGATTAAGCCGCTGGACCCTCTTCTCAAAGCAAGAGCACACACCCATTTGAATCGGTTGACCAAGCCGCCCGGCAGCCTCGGCAAGCTCGAGGAATTGGCCGCGACCTACGTCACGGTGACCGGTGAATTGAAGCCCGCCGTTCCGCAAGGGATGGTCTTCACCTTTGCCGCTGACCATGGAGTGGTTGCGGAAGGGGTGAGTGCCTATCCTCGTGAGGTGACCCCTCAAATGGTGTTGAACCTCATTCGCGGGGGAGCTGGTGTGAATGTGTTGGCGCGGCATGCGGGTGTAGTCGTCCGTGTGGTCGACATCGGAGTGGATTACGAGTTTAAAACCGCTCCTGGACTGATCCATCGAAAGATCATGAAGGGGACGGGCAATGTGATGCGTGAGCCGGCGATGACTCGTGAACAGGCGGAGCAATCCGTTATGGTCGGGATAGAGTTAGCGATGGAAGCTGTGCGAGAAGGTATCGGCCTCATTGGTACCGGGGAGATGGGCATCGGGAATACGACCCCCAGCGCGGCTATTACTGCAGTAATGACCGGCCAGTCTGTGGCGGAAGTGACGGGGCATGGGACCGGCATTGAGGAGTCTGATCGTTTGCACAAAGTGATGGTGATTCAACGGGCCATTGAGCTCCATCGCCCGAAGCGAGCTGATCCGCTCCATGTTCTGGCGAAGGTAGGAGGACTGGAAATTGGTGGACTGGCAGGACTCATCCTCGGTGCCGCGGCCGCTCGCGTGCCAGTGGTGCTGGATGGGTTCATCGCCGGTGCTGCCGCATTGATTGCAGTCGGGCTTCAGCCACTCTGTCGTGAATATCTCATCGCTGCACATCGGTCGGTCGAGCAGGGGCATCGTGCGATTCTGGCTCAGCTAGGACTGACTCCGCTCTTTGATCTCGACCTTCGCTTAGGGGAGGGCACAGGAGCCTGTTTAGGAATGGATCTCGTCTGTGCCGCGGTCAAAGTCTATACGGAGATGGCGACATTCGAAGAAGCCGGTGTGGCAAATAAGCTGTGACCTCTATGGGAGCCGTCGCCCGTCCATTCATCTTTGCCTGGCATTTTCTCACAACGATTCCATTGAGCAGGGTGCATCATGAACCGACGGCGTCTGAGCTCGCAGCCTCGATGGCCTGGTATCCCGTCATCGGCTTGCTGATCGGCAGTGGCTTAGTTACTGCTGACTTGGTGTTGCACACTGTTTTTGACAGTGTCGTCGTGAATGTTCTGTTGATCGCACTGTTGGTACTGCTGACACGCGGACTGCATCAGGATGGTCTGGCCGATACACTCGATGGATTGGCCGGAGGTCGGACTCCGGCTGAACGACTGTCGATTATGCGCGATCCTCATATCGGCGCACTTGGCGCGACCGGGCTTTTTCTCTCGATCATCCTTCGGTACGCAGGATTGTTGGCGCTCCCTCATGAGATTCGGGTGCCTGCGCTGTGCTGCATGCCGGCGGTGGGCCGTTGGGCCATGGTGACCTCAGCGTGGATGTCTCCCTATGCTAGGACGGAAGGAGGATTGGCCGCACCATTTCTTACCCATCTGTCCTGGCGACATGTCACCTTGTCCACCCTCGTGATGGTCATTGGACTGGTCGTGGGGTTTGGAATACCCATCGCGTTCGCGGTCATGATGGTCGGGGGGCTTGTTATATCGCTAGGCTGGTGGGGGTGCCGCAGTTGGTTCGGTGGGATCACTGGAGACACCCTTGGGGCGACCAACGAGTTGATGGAAATTCTGTTCCTCTTGTTCGTTCCTCTCTTGCTCCGGTTGTCATGACCGGCGGCGAACTGCTCATAGCGTCTGTCTTGGATGTACTGGTCGGCGATCCTCATTGGTTGTCGCATCCCGTTCGGGTAATGGGGCGAGGCATCGCGTGGTTTGATTATGGAATACGGAGAATCTGTCGGAGCGCGATCAGTCTTTGCCTCGCAGGGGTTTGTCTTGCGGTCGGGCTCCCGATCGCGATGTTCTTGATTACGTCGGTCATCATCGAAGAGGCAGGAGGATTTGCAGAATGGCTAGGATCGGCTCTCTCAATTGGATTAGCTTCGATGACGCTTGCCGCGAGGGACCTATGGGATCATGCCCGTGCCGTGGATGACCCACTCCAGGTCGGGGAACTCCCAGCTGCACGCCGTGCGGTGGCGATGATTGTCGGGAGAGACACAGACGGACTTTCCGAATCTGAAGTGGCTCGTGCCACAGTAGAAACAGTCGCCGAAAGTACGGCAGATGGTGTGATCGCCCCACTATTGTATTTGGCGATCGGCGGTGCGCCATTAGCACTGGCGTATAAGGCGATCAACACACTGGATTCCATGATTGGCCACCGCGATAACCACTATGTCGATTTGGGATGGGCATCGGCTCGGCTTGATGATGTGGCCAATTGGATTCCTGCTCGTCTTGCAGGGGTTTTGCTGATTTGTGGTGCCGGTTTGATGACCAGCCAACTGGAGCCAATCTGCCGGGGGTGGCGAGTGTTCAGACGGGACGGAGGGAAGCACCCCAGTCCTAACAGTGGCAGGCCAGAGGCAGCCATGGCGGGGGTTTTGGGTGTGAGATTAGGGGGTGCCAACTTCTATGATGGTGTTCGACATGATCGTCCGATTCTTGGCCCAGAAGGACGGGAGCCTGGCCCAGGCGATATTGCGTCGGCAGCGAAGGTGATGGCGATGGCGAGTGTGCTGGGGGTGTTCCTGGCGGTGGGAACCAGATGGCTCCTGTGAAAAAACCTCCGCATGGTGGGAATATCTATGATGCTGCTCGAGAGCTTGACTGTGATCCAGGCGAGATTATCGATTTCAGTGCGAGCATCAACCCATTGGGTCCTTCTCCCCATGTGTGGAAAGCCATCGCCTCGTCCAGGCATCTCTTGGGCCATTATCCAGATCCCGATTGTTGGGATCTACGTCGGGCGCTGGCCGCATTCTGGAGGATTGATCCAGACCAGATTGCAGTTGGGAATGGTTCCACGGAATTGATCGATGCGCTGCCTCGCGCGTTAGGGATTCATCGGCTCCTTGTCGTCCAGCCCACCTTTTCCGAATATGCTGCGGCGATGACACGTGCCGGAGGGCAGATCCTATCACTCTGCGCAAACCGGAGCGATCATTATGCGATCCCGATTGATCGTCTCTGTCGGGTCATCGAGACAGGACGGAGCGAGGGGCGCTCTCTCGACGCTGTGATCCTCTGCCATCCCAATAGTCCGACGGGGCAGGCCTGTACAGTTGAGGAGATCGTCCGACTAGCTCAGACGGCTTGCCGACATGACCGTTGGCTGATCATCGACGAATCGTTTGCCGATTACTGCTCTGACCGATCCATCTTACGGTGCGCCAGATCGTGGACACGTGTCGTCGTCATACGCAGCATGACCAAGTTCTATGCGTTGCCTGGACTGCGCGTGGGGTATGCCGTGTCGACGCAGACAACTGTCGGAAGAATTCATCGACAGCTGCCTCCTTGGTCGGTCAGTGTGATGGGCCAAGTGGCGGCAGTTGCGGCTCTGAACGATGCAGTCCATGCGCGAAAGAGCCTGACATTCATGGCACGAGAGCGCGAACGGTTTCGAACGCTGCTGGCGGCGTTGCCTGGTTGTATGGTGATGCCTGCCTACGCCAACTACTGTCTTGTCGAGTTACCTCATGGTCTGCATGCGCGTGATCTCACTGAACAGTTACGAAGTAGAGGGTTGTTGATTCGAGATTGTTCTTCTGTGCCTGGCGCAAACCCACGGTCCGTTCGACTTGCCGTACGAACGAGTTCAGAGAATGATCGGCTTATTCGAGAGCTTTCTCGATTGCTCCATGATAGGAGCTCCAAATGAAGGAGACTTCCACGAGGGTTCATACCCGTTATCGCGTGAGAGGGCAGACCCTGGTAATTGAGCTTGAAGGTCCAAAGCGCGTGCTGTCATCTGCTCCACAAGGGGGAGGGCTCACGGTGGCTTCCTACATCCTCAATCATCAGGTTGAGGCCAATCCTTTGGCGATGGGGAACCAGTCCATGGCCTTTCGTGACCCAGCGCGTTGTTTACGGGAGTTGGCTGCTCGCATGGGAATCAGCGCACCAACGGTGGGGCTCATGACCGCAGTTCCCATGACACAAGTCGTGACGGCAGGGGATGCGTCAAATGGGCTGTGGGTGGAGTGTTTTGCGACGGTCGGTGTGACGAATGCCGTTCGAGCCGGAGAATGGCCACCACAACAGGCACATCATGATAGGCCTGGCAAGCCCGGCACGATCAATCTCATTCTTATCACGAACGGCAGTCTGTCTCAGGCCGCAATGGTTGGTGCTGTGCAAGTCGTTACCGAAGCAAAGACTGGTGTCTTGTGCGATCATGGAGTGTCAAGTTGCCTTGGTGGCCTCGCAGCGACTGGAACGGGGACGGATGCCGTTGTGATTGCCTCTTCGCTTCGCGGACAGGGGCCATCGCACATTTATAGCGGGACACACACCGTGATTGGGGCGTTGATGGGACGAGTCGTGACTGACTGTGTGGTTCGCGGCCTCGCAAAGGCAAAAGCCTGGCAGGAGTCGCATCAATGACGGCACGAGCACTTGCTGTGCTTGGAACTGGATCGGATGTTGGGAAAAGCCTGATCACAGCGGGGATCTGTCGGCTCCTTCATCGTACGGGTGTGCGGGTGGCTCCATTTAAGGCCCAAAATATGTCGCTGAATTCATTCGTGACCCCAGAGGGTGGAGAAATTGGTCGAGCGCAGGCACTCCAAGCAGACGCCTGCGGGATTCCCCCCCATGTCGACATGAACCCAATTTTACTCAAACCCGAGTCGGAGAGCTGTTCGCAAGTCGTTGTACGAGGAAGAGTGTGGTCTAAGCAGGAGGCTGCTACGTATTTTGATCAGAGACCGAGGCTGTGGTCGATCGTGAAGGGCAGCTATGCTCGGTTGGCGAGCCAATACGAGGTGGTCATGATCGAAGGGGCTGGGAGTGCGGCGGAGGTGAATCTGCGCGACCGAGATCTCGTCAATTGGCCGGTCGTCAAACTGGCTGATGCCCCTGTGCTCTTGGTGGCCGACATTGATCGAGGCGGTGTCTTCGCACAGGTTCTTGGCACGTTGGATTTATTGGAGCCGGACGAGCGAGCCAGGGTCTGTGGCGTCATCATCAACAAATTCCGCGGTGATGCGAGGCTATTTGCTGACGGGGTGAGCTTCTTGGAGTCTCGGAGCGGGATTCCTGTCATGGGTGTCGTGCCATTCCTTCGGGATTTGATGTTGGATCAAGAGGACAGTTTGGATCGAGAAAGGCATCGACAGACGGAGTTTTCCTCAGAACGAACCAACATCGCCGTTATTCTTTTGCCTCATATGAGTAATTTTACCGACTTCAATGCATTGATAGCTGAACCGGATGTGGCCTTGAAATACATCGCCGAGCCATCGTTGCTGGCCGATGCCGATATTGTGATCATTCCTGGGAGTAAGAATACGCTTGCCGATCTGTCTTACCTGAAAGAACAGGGGTATGGTCGGGCCTTTGATCGTCATGTGCGTGGTGGGAGGGAGCTCGTCGGAATTTGCGGTGGCTATCAGATGCTCGGTCGAACCATCTCGGACCCCTATGCGGTTGAGCAGGGGGGAGTCAGCGAGGGATTAAGCTACCTCTGTACGGAAACCGAGCTCACACGAACGAAGCGCACAACTCAAGTAGAAGCGCACACGACCAATTTCTTGGCGGCTGGTCAAGGCATAGTCAGAGGCTACCGGGTACATATGGGCGTGACCCAACGTATCCATGAATTACCGTGCTTCCGTATTCGACGGAATATCGCCGACGAACATATTGAACTGTCGACTTTGGCGAGTCAGGGTGAATTTGACGGAGCGATTCGGGAGGATGGCCTCGTGTGGGGTACCTATATTCATGGAGTGTTTGATGAACCTCATTTTCGCCGTGCATGGCTCAATCGTGCTCGTGGCAGGAAAGGGCTCCCACTGCTCGAGCTTCACACCTCGACAGTAGTCACCACTCGATTACAGGGTGAGCTCGATCGGTGGGCAGACCATCTGTCTCGATTTGTTAATCTGTCGCGCCTATTGACTGTATTTGCTCCCCCGCGCACAGTCTCTCAGTAAGTTATGTGTTCGCCCTCTGCTCTGTTCCGACTTCCCTTCAAGCGTGGTCTTAGATAAGCGGCTGCTTCTGAACGAAACCTGCGGATATTCACCGTTTTCTTGCTAACCATGGGTAAGGCGATACACTGCATGGAAACAGCACGAATCGGTCGTGCGAGACTAGAGATCTGTCTTATGCCGATGGCTGAATCATGAATGGTGGATGGTCATCTGTGGCGAACGAGGTGGATGACAGAGAATCCGAGGTTTAGCAGTCAGCTTGAGCAGCATGAGCCGATGAATGTTTCAAGACGAGAGTGATCGGTGCGAGGTGCGTCTTAAGGCTGGTTTGTCATGAGTGAGCCAAATATCGATGAAAGGGGGAGGATAGCGCTTATGAGCAAAATCGTGGTCGTCGATGACTCATCTGCAGAATTGCAACTGCTCGAATCGTATCTCAAGTCAGCCAAACGTACTGTCTTGTCGTTCTTAACTGCCCACGGGTTGGAATACCAAA